>JALEWG010000174.1 GCA_022788065.1 Lachnospiraceae bacterium
ACCGGCTGAATGAATTCCGGATGGGTATTGATGTGGTCGATCAGCCTCTGGGCATATTTGCTCATACGGAAGAAATATGCCTCCTCCTTTGCCGGCTGTACCGGGCGTCCGCAGTCCGGACATTTTCCATCCACCACCTGGGATGGCGTCCAGAAGGACTCGCACGGCGTGCAGTAAAGACCCTCATAATGACCTTTATAGATGTCTCCCTGGTCATACAGCTTCTTAAAGATCTTCTGAACCTGCTTCTCATGGTACTCGTCGGTCGTTCTGATGAATTTATCATAGGATGTGTTCATTAAATCCCAGATATCTTTAATCTGTCCCGCAACATTGTCCACGAATTCCTTCGGAGTCACTCCGGCATCCTGGGCCTTTAACTCGATCTTCTGTCCGTGTTCATCGGTTCCGGTCTGGAAACGGACATCGTAGCCCTGCTCCCTCTTGTAGCGGGCAATGGCGTCAGCCAGCACGATCTCGTACGTATTGCCGATATGCGGCTTGCCGGACGTGTAGGCGATCGCCGTTGTAATATAATACGGCTTCTTGCAGTTCTTGCACATACTCTCTTTCCTCCTGTTATCGTTCACTGAAAATGATGTTGTGACCTTTTAACCCTGGTATCACAAATAAAAAAAGCCCGTCTGTTTAAAGACGAGT
Organism: Lachnospiraceae bacterium; assembly: GCA_022788065.1. Classification (GTDB taxonomy): domain Bacteria; phylum Bacillota; class Clostridia; order Lachnospirales; family Lachnospiraceae; genus SUG393. The sequence goes on from JALEWG010000174.1 coordinate 661, forward strand.
TTCCCCCGTGTTGCCACTTTAATTCGGAGACGCCTCGCGACATCTCCCTCACCGGCTGCGATCTTATCACAGTCTGACACGCTAACGGGCGCTTCCGGCATGGCCTCAACTTTCTGAATCATTCTTTCTACGGCAGTTTGCCCGTATCCGGATCCTCCTCAGACTCTTCAGCCACACAGCTCCGGGACCATCTTCCGCAGATTTTCCGCTCCCCGCTCGCACCTTACCGGGTTCTCTGAAACTTCCGCTTCTGCGTACTCTTCCCTTCAAAGCCTTTTTCGTATTATGTTCCTAGTCTATCCTGTTCTCCCATTTTTGTCAAGCGGTGGCTTAAAATTTCGCCTATGCCCGGAATATGGCGCGGCAGCCCGAAATATACTGTTCCATACGAGTGCCGCACGGACGGCGCTTTGCAGAGCGAGGTGGACCATGGAATTTTTCCGTTTTCGTAACCTGAGAAAACCGGCAGTGTGCTCCGCCATGCTGCTTCTTCTGTCTGTGGCTCTGTGTGCCTGCGGTCACGAAAGGATCCGGACGCCGGAGGAGAACATGACTGCGCGCACCGGAATCCAGAAGGAATTCGATACATTCTGTAACGAAATTTTCCGTGAGGAGCTGGCGGATGCCGACACTCTGAGCCTGCACTACACACTGCTGAACCCGGAGACCTGCGGCATCGAGCCTGCGGAGGTCTCTCTCGGCACCTGCAGCTTCGTGGATATGGTAAAAGACCATGGTGAGATCCGGACGTTTAGAGACCGGCTTTCCGGATTTTCCGAAGAAGACCTGACCGAAGATCAGCAGCTTCTCTATGACGCCCTGATGGAGACACTGAATACAGGGCTCATGGCCTCCGGTCTGGAACTTTACAAGCAGCCCCTTGCGCCGACCATCGGCGTGCAGGCCCAGCTCCCCATTCTCCTGGCGGAATATCCGTTTACGGATACCGGCGATGTGGAAGATTATCTGGCACTGATTTGTGACCTGGACCGGTACTATGAAGAGATCCTTGTTTTTGAAAACCAGAAGGCCGACGCGGGACTTGCACCGTCCGATGCTTCCATTGACGCCATCCTCGAATCCTGCCGGAGTTATCTGATTGATCCGGAAACCAACTTCCTGACCGAAACCTTCTGCGAAAAACTTGCCGCTCTCCAGGATTCCGGCGCTCTGTCGGAAGATCAGGCCACCGTTCTCAATCTACGTCACCAGGAGGCGATCCGAAAGTATTTTATTCCCGCTTATGAGTCGCTGATCCGGGGCATGACCGCTTTAAAAGGACGCGGCCTCAACGACGGGGGCCTCGCCGGTTTCAAGGATGGGAAAAAATATTATGAGTACCTGCTGCGGTCCGGTCCCGGTCTGTCCTACTCCGTCCCGGAATTAAAGGCAGCTCTGACTTCCCGCATACAAGAAGATTACCTCGCAATCACCGATCTTTTTTCACGGTATCCGTCCCTGACCGATCATATCTCCGCTCCGTTTACTCTCACGGATCCGGAACGGATTCTGGAAGACCTGAAACAAAAAATGGCAAATGACTTCCCTGCACTGCCCGACTGCAGGTACGAGATCCGCTATGTTCCGAAATATCTGGAGCAGTCATTAAGTCCGGCATTCTATCTGACGGCTCCGCTCGACGATCCGGACCGGAACACGATCTATATCAACAACGGGTATTCCGACGCCACCGACGGTCTCTACACGACGTTAGCGCACGAGGGCTTCCCCGGCCACCTCTACCAGACCGTCTACTGTCAGGTTCATGCCTCCCATCCGCTCCTCTCTCTTCTTGGCTGTTCCGGAGCCAATGAAGGCTGGGCCACCTATGTGGAAAACTATGCCTGCACCTCCGACAACGGCCTCCCTCCGGGCGTCGGGGAATATCGGGCCCTGTCCCGCTCCTTCTCCCTCTGCGTCCACGGGATCCTCGACATCGGAATCAATTATGACGGCTGGTCAAAGGAGCAGGCTGCAGAGTTCATCACTTCCTGCTTTCAGGCCGACCGGGCGACTATCGACGAGCTGTGGCAGGTCATGATCGACAACCCCACAAACTATCTGGAATACTGCGGCGGATACGTGGAGATCATGGAAATGCGAAAAGAAGCAGAGGAAACTCTGAGGAACCGGTTTTCCCTCCCGGAATTCCATCGGTTCCTTCTGGATACTGGCCCGGTTCCGTTTTCCGTCACCCGCAGGTATTTTAAGATATGGCTTACAAAACAGGAAAAAACTCCGGCAGCTCAGACATCTGCTGCCTGATCTGCCGGAGCCCCATTATTCTTTCGCACCGGTCTGATAATCCTTGCTCTTGAATACAACGATTGCCTCACTGATATTGGAGGCCTTTCCACTTGTAATAATCTCCTCAAGCGCCTCCAGACGCTCCTTCGTCATGAAATCCTTTCCCGCATAGATCTCAAAGTGATCCGTAATATACAGCGCTTTGTTCATCGCCGCATTCTGCGTTTCCTTAAGATCCGCCGCTGTTTTGGCCAGATCCGATTCGATCTGATCGATCTCCGGCCGGTTGTTTCCCATAATCTCGTCGGAAATGATCGTTTTTGTCACGGTTTCAAACGTATTCAGCGCCTCTTTTTTCTTGCGCTCCGCCTGCGCCAGATCCTGTTCAATCTGTGCGATCTCATCGTCAAACTTCTGAAGGTTGTAAACAGTCTCGTTTTTGTCCTTACGGATCGACCTGGTAATCACCTTCATCTGCTTTTTGTTGGCTCGGATCCGGTTGCGGATCCCGCGTCCCTCTTTCAGAACATCCATATATTTCATCCTGGTGGAATTTCCGATCTTCACATAGATTCCGCCGAATATCAGGATCACTGCCACATAGATTCCCACCAGATACAAGGTCTGCCGGTTCGGAATCAAAAAGTAAATTCCGCAGGGAAGTGCAAGGAATACGATCAGCAGTGCGGCAAGCATCGTTGCCATCTCTCCGATCCCCTTTGTAAAATACAGGGAATAGTACAGATTGCTTGCACAGTATCCCGGAACATGATTCGCGCGGAACATGGTTTTTATCTGTCCTTTAAGCTCCTCATTTTCCCGGATCAGGCTCTGCGTCTCTTCCGCAATCCGCTCCTTCTCCCCCTGCGTTTTCGCTTTTTCCCGCTTTCCGCGAACCTTTTTCAGCCGGTCCTGTGCTTTTCCGATCTCTGAATCATAGCTTTTCGAGATTTCGTCGCTCCTCTTCTTCACGGTCTGAGCGATGGTATCTGCTACACTTTTCTGCTTTGCCTTCAAAGAATTTTCAAGCTGCTTTTCCAGGTCCGTCAGCATCTTTTCTCTCTGTTTCAGCTCTTCCAGCTCCTGCACTGCCTTTTTTGCCTCATCAAAAAACGCGCCATAGTCTGTAATCGATTGTGCCATCTTTCGTCCTCCCGGCTTTCGTAATATTGTCTCACGAAACTGTGTTATATATAGATTACTACATCTTTCTTCTTCATACAAGGGAGAACTTTCAATCTTTACATCTTCTGTAAAATCCGCTATACTGAAAATCACTGATTCTCATCCGATATTCCTGCCGCCTGCGGCAGCTTCGATAAGGAGGAAAAAGATATATGTTTCGCATGTGGGGAAAAATCTGGAAAGACAATCACCTGTTAAAAGACACCGTTGCCTGCTGTTCTGACTATTCCATGTCCCGCACGTCCATGGTTTTTCAGGCGCTGGAAGAGATCTGTACGACTTTTGATCTTGGCCAGCCGATCTGGCTGGATTCCAATATCAGAGACTTCAAGCTCCATGACAAGACGCGCTTTTCTCAGGACAGCTTTATTGAATCCATTGATTTCGATTATCTGGAGATCCATGTGATCGAAGAATAAATCAACGCCGGCAGCGATAAAAAGGAGCCGAATTCCAGGCTCCTCTTTATCCGCTCTCCCGATCATTTTAAATTTCCTACGTCAGATATTCCTGCAGGATCTCTCCCAAAAGCTTCAGATCCTCCGGTTTCAGTTCTCTTTTCACGCGCTCTGCGGTTCCCTGATCCGATCCCCGGGCAGACTGAAGCTCCCGTTTGTTCTGTTC
>JALEWG010000212.1 GCA_022788065.1 Lachnospiraceae bacterium
GCTCGTCGCGCTCCGCAGTTCAGCAAGCGTTAATCGTTTGTGGAACGATCACAAAAGATATCTGTCCCGGGAACTTCGGTTTCCGGGATTTTTCCATATCTGGTCAGATTATTGATCGTAAATTCGGTTTTCCTATATTCAGGTCATCCCGGCCTGCGACGAAAAATGACCGCAATTCCAAAAAATCTTAACCAGGTCATCTAGGTTCGAGTCAAATGATGACTGTAATCTCAAGAATCTCTAAATCAAGTCATTTGAATCGATGTTGAAGAATGACCGCAAGTCCCAAAAATCAAAAACAAGTCACTCTGGTCAGCATCAAATGATGACCGTAAATCCAATAAAGCAAAAATAAGTCAATAGGAGGAGAAAGATGTTATGCGAGGTCTAAAACAAATGCTTTTACGGGAGCAGAAGTATCTGGAAAACATTGTTGAAAAAGCAAAAGCAGGCTTGCGACAGCCCCATATTTTAGTTTTCCACCAACCAGGCAAACAGGTTTTTGACCTGGATGCCGTTGTAGTTCCCTACAGTAAGTCGATCTCCGGTCAAAACAATTTTCTCGTAGTTGTCCCGGATATTTGTTAGTGGCTTCAGCTCGCGGTCGAAGGTTTCTTTTGCTGTCATATCTGCTTGGGTATAGGTTCCCTGCTTTTCTGCAACGAAGTCCACTTCCGTATTGCCAACCTTTCCAATCATAACATGGTAGCCTCGGCGAAGAAGCTCAAAATAAACAATGTTCTCCAGCGAAAATCCCAGATCGTACCGATTGCGCGGCAGGATATGGTTACGTAAGCTACGGTCTACAATATACCGTTTTCTATTCGTTTTCAGAAGCTGCTTTCCAACAATGTCAAAACGTTCTGCCGGATAGAAGATAAAGGATTCTGTGAGAGCCTCAACATAATCGCTCACAGTGTTAGGTGAGACTTTTCTTCCTTTAGCACATAGTATGAAAAAAGTCAATTTATATTCCAAAACAGGAATAAAATATGACATTAGGAAATTGAAGTTCCGAAATGTAAATACTATTGATGATATTATCAGGTATCATTTAACAGCGGCTCCCGTGTATTTTGGAAATAGTTTGATGAGATTCGCTACACGATGCCGTATCACATGGGGACGGTAGGGATTTGACATGATTAATATGCTGTTGTAGTAAGACTATGGGTTTCTTGATGTAGTAGCCGATTTACGAACAGTCACTAAATGACATTACAGAGAAATAAGTAATTATTTATTACATATTTTACTTTCAGCCATAACAAAAATGGAATTTAATCCCACAATCTGAAAGCGGAGATCGCCACCATTCAGATTAGAAGAAACCGGCATGAAAGCCATCCGTGCCATAGACGGAAAGCAGGCTGTTCAGTTCTTTACAGACAGCCTTGCAGACACATTTGATGTGATCCTTATAGATATCATGATGCCGGAGATGAACGGTCATCTGTTAAAACCGATTATGATGGCTGAAGTCGTCAGGATCAGTGCACGGAATCTTTAAAGATGATTATTATCTGTTTTACGTGAGACTGAGGATACAGAAGTAAAAAGGAGAAAACAATGAAGAAGCACAGAAACAATCAGAAGTGCCGTGTTATCGCAGCAATGCTGCTGACCGTTATGGTTGCTGCTTCTCTGAGCGGATGAGGCAGAGAAAAGACAAAGAGCGGTATTCCGTTGGGGGCAGCAGAGAATGAGATTCTGACGCTTTCCCCTGTTGATCAGGACAAAGAGCTTGTCACAATCCACTTCGAATACGGGCTGAACATCGCCGGTGCACTGCAGGAGGCTATTGAAACGCAGTTTCCTAATGTGGACGTTGTCATGGTGCATGACGGAGGAAATGATTCTACCTCCCTTCTGGAAGGAAACCTGCGGGAGGGGACTGCCTGTGACCTTATTTTCAGCCGCGTGATTCAAAAGCTGACAGGAGCGCCCCAGGACTACTTTTATGATTTGTCCGGAGAGAAGTTCGTCAATAATTTCTACCTGACTTCCCTGGAGACTTGTGTCCAGCCGGACGGAGGGCTGTACTATCTGCCCGGTCCTTCGAACCTCTACGGCATTATCTATGATAAAACCGTTATGGAAGAAAACGGCTGGAAGGTGCCAACGAGTTACACAGAGTTTGTGGAACTGATTAATACCATCGATAATTCAGGTTTCACAGTCATCGAGGAATTGGACGGCGAGACCGGGGAAGTGCCGGTGCGGGCCATTCGTCCTTCCATGAAATTTAACGATTCCTTCCGAATCCAGTTATATCCTTTTGTGTACCAGAAGATCTTTGCAGGGCAAAAGAATGTAGAGTGGATCGTCGGCTTCCAGAAAGGCGAAACAAGCCTTGTAGACCATGCAGAGCCTTTGGCTGAGATGATGCAGAAGCTGGTGGCGGATGGGGTATTGCGTCTGGAAGACTGGGACTATATGCCCCGGTACCGTCTGCCCATGCTGGGTCAGTCCCATTCTGCCGTGATGATTTACGGGCCGCTGAGTGTGATGACCGAAAAAACGATTACGGACAGCGACCATGAATACGCAGTCATGCCAATTTTCGCAGGGGACGAACCGGGCAGCGATTATCTTTATTCCATGCCCACCTATTTCATGGCTATCAATAAGGCATCAGCAGAAGTCAGCCCGGAGCGCCGGAAGCTCCTGCTGGATATCATGGGATATGTCAACTCAAGGGAAGCACAAAGCCGTTTGTTTGGAGATGACAATGTTCTGGTAACCAATATCAAGGGCGTAATTCCCGTGGAGTCTGAGTCTACCAGCGGTATTCAGAAAACTATCCGGGAGGGGCGCATTATCACCGATTTCTTCTTGAACTATGTACGATCCCAACGCGCTCGGCACCTGTGAGGAGACGCTGACAAAACTGGATACTGCTTTGCTAATGGGACAGGTCTACCGTGATGTAACCGGAGCGTACATTGGTCTTGTGTATGTCAATACTTCAGAGCAGGGAGCGAATTGTCGGGTGTTTGCCGGAACATTGAATACCACAGCAGTTCGCAATATGGCCCCTGACCGCACCAGTGCGGAGGGCGAGGGTATTGCTTCCGGCACAATGACCGGTCGGCAGATTATTGACTGCCTGAATGGTATGGCGGGCATTGTGGGAGAATCGGATAGCTGGTACTATGTAGCTTCGGGTTTGAAGGTGGAATTTGCACCATGGATGCCCGTGGGGGAGCGGCTTGTAAGCTGTAAACTGCCGGATGGCTCCGACCTTGATCCCAATGGTACTTACAAAGTCGCCTATATGAGTGACAAGCTGTTCTGCCTGGAGGCTGGAAACATTTGCAGCCCGGAACTGGCAGATGAAGTGATTGCAGAGGGGAAATGGGAAGATATTTTCCCCGCATGGTTTGCCGATCAGGGCAGTGTGCTGAAGCGCCCTGAGCAGACCACTGTGCTGAACTGGAAAACGAAAGAATGATTTTGATTCAGGAGGAGACATATGGAGCGACAGATACGAAATAACCGGGTGATCATGGTTGTCATATTGCTGATTTCGCTGGTCTCCTCCTGGTTTCTTGTAAACTATCTGGTAGGGCAGGTCAGCGAAACAGCGGATGCAGATGCACTCATCCATATTACGGAAAATGCGGAACAACTCCAGTACAGCTTTCAGAACCGGATCAATGACACCTGGGCAATCATGGAGATTGAAAGCCAGAGCCTTTCCGAGCTGACATCGGCATCTGAGCGTGATGCGTTCAGTATCATCTCCCTGTTGCAGGAAAAGTCTAACGCCAGCCGTGTCTGCCTGATCTCGAAGCAGGGGCTTTTTTTAGATGGAAATGGAACTGCCGGCCAGTGGCAGTTTGATGCAGCGATGCTGCCCGTGCTGCGCGGAGAGGAAAAACTGTGCTTTCTGCGCCGGGAGGATACCGGTGGTGATTTTCTGGATTTTGCGATTCCACTGAGTACCCCGATCACAGAACAGGGGTATTCCGTTTTGATGATGGAATATACACTGGACACTTTTCTGGAGGTGCTGGAGCTGCAAACATACGGTGGTCAGGGCGTTGCTTTTGTAGTGGATGGAGCAGGGCGCACCCTGTTTAAATCAGATGGTGCCCTCATCAGTGACCATGAGCAGAATTACTTCTTCTACCAGTTTCTGAAGGAAATGGACTTTGCGGGAAACAATTCTGTCACGGACGTGAAATCTCTGCGTGCGGCGGTCAATGCAGGAGAATCCGGCGCAGTCTATGTGTCAGAAAACGCGTATTCCTATGCACTCAGCTTTCGTCCTTTGAACATTATGGACTAGCATCTGATGCTGATGGTTGAGAAGGCCGTGATTTCAGGAAGCCGTATGGAATATATGAAGCAGGTGCAGCGGATCGCCATCGCGGTGAATCTGCTTATTATGGCTGTATGCCTCATATTCTATCTGGTGAATTCCCTGTGGATCAAAAAACGTGCGGAGGTGCAGCTGTCCAGCCGGGAGCGTATCATCAATGTACTGTCAGCGAACAGCCAGGGCGTCTATATTTTGTTGGATTCCTCAACCTGGAAATGTACTTTTGTCAGCAGGAGCTCAGAGAACCTCCTGGGTATTCCCGCTGAAACATTACTGGGTAATTCTGCAAAGGTGCTGATAGATGCCCTCAGGCAGCCACATCTGGAACAGACATTGCGCAGCTGGGATAATCAGGCAGTATTGGAATTTGACCGATTTCATCTGATTACGGGAGAACAGATCTCCGGAAAATATCTCCGAATCCGGGTATATCATCCGCAAAACGGAGAAACTGTCTTCTCCATCATGGATGAAACGGCGGATGCCAAGCGTGAACAGGCGCTGGAGGATGCCATGAATATGGCAAGAAGCGCAAACCAGGCAAAGAGTACCTTCCTTTCCAACATGTCCCATGATATCCGCACTCCTATGAATACTATCATCGGTTTCACCACTCTGGCGGTATCCAACATTGACAACCGAGAGAAGGTGAAGGACTATTTATCCAAGATTCTCTCATCCAGTAACCATCTACTGTCTCTCATCAACGATGTGCTGGACATGAGCAGAATCGAAAGCGGCAAGATCCAGCTAGAGGAACAGGAAGCCAACCTGTCGGATATTCTGCATGACATCAAGACCATCATCGGCGGACAGATCCATGCCAAGCAATTGGAGTTGTATATGGATGTCATGGATGTTACCGATGAGGATGTATTGTGTGATAAGACTCGCCTGAATCAGGTGCTGCTGAATTTACTTTCCAATGCCATCAAGTTTACTCCTGCCGGTGGAACAGTTTCTGTCCGGGTGGCTCAGCTGACCGGGGCGCCGGAAGGAAACGGACAGTATGAGATTCGCGTGAAGGACACTGGTATTGGCATGAGTCAGGAATTTGCGGAAAAAATATTCGAACCGTTTGAGCGCGAACGCACTTCTACCGTCAGCAAGATTCAAGGTACCGGTCTGGGTATGGCTATTACCAAGAACATCATTGACATGATGGGAGGAACTATTGAGGTACATACGGAACAGGGCAAGGGCACCGAGTTTGTCATTCGTGTGGCCCTGCGTCTCCGGTCCGGACATCGCAGTGTGGAAAAGATCAGAGAACTGGAGAACCTGAAAGCTCTGGTGGTGGACGATGACTTCAACACCTGCGACAGTGTCACCAGAATGCTGGTGCAAGTGGGTATGCGCTCGGAGTGGACACTTTCAGGCAGAGAGGCAGTCCTCCGTGCCAGACAGTCTATCGACCTGGGCGATGCTTTCCACGCCTACATTATCGACTGGCGGTTGCCGGATATGAACGGTATTGAAGTGACCCGACAGATCCGTGCGATGGGAGACAATACTCCCATCATCATTCTGACTGCCTACGACTGGTCCAATATCGAGCCGGAAGCAAAAGCAGCCGGTGTGACTGCGTTCTGCTCGAAACCGATGTTCATGTCTGACCTGCGTGAAACACTGATGAATGCGATCGGTCAAAAGGAGGCACAGGACAATACAATTCTCCCTGGAGCCTCCGAGTCATCATCTTTCAGGGATAAGAGGCTGCTGTTGGTCGAAGACAATGAGCTGAACTGTGAGATCGCACTGGAGATCCTGAGTGAATATGGCTTCCAGATCGACACGGCGGAAAATGGCGCAGTATCTGTGGAGAAGATCGCTGCCTCCGCCCCCGGCGATTATGATCTGATCCTGATGGATATTCAAATCAATGCAGAGTGTGTTTGGACAGGGAGACAGAGAAAAACAGTAGATTGGTACAGTTATGAAATCCGAAGTCAAAAAGTCAGCACTGACCTAAAGTGCGACCCTCTTTGCATGGTTTCCTGCTTCAGATGATGCTATCTCTTTTGGAGTTCAAGAGGATTATAGATTGCATTTGGTTCTGGTTCTGCTATGTTTATCATTATAAGGGTGAACTGGAGTTTCATCTTCGATGCTGGACATGAGACAGCAAGATGACTATGGACATTTCCGCGTTTTTGAGTTTTCCATCCCGGAGATCAATGATTTCCGGCAGTTTTATCGGGCATATTTGAATAATCAGGAAAACTTCCGCGACGTTCATGGGGTTCTTGCCCAACCGCAGACACCGCCGCCTGTAAACGCCTATACAGTTTCCTGTAAATACCCGGAATCTGCAAAACGGACACAAATATATACAAAAAATGTCTATATCTATCCGGAAAGTTATTGTAGAATAAGAAATAAGGAATAAAACTGGCTATGAAACTGCAATAATCCGGAGAAAGGGGCATTATGATGAAAATTGTTATCATTCACGGGCAGAATCATGAGGGCAATACCTGTATGGTGGCAAGGGAGCTTGCAAATAAAGTGGGTGGGGAGATCTTTGAGTTTTTCCTTCCAAGAGATTTTAATAAATCCTGCCTTGGCTGTTATACCTGCTTCAAGACAGAGCTTCGAAATTGTCCGCATTACAGGGAATTGGAGCCGTTGGTGACTGCGATCCTGGATGCAGATCTGCTGATTCTGGAAAGCCCGGTATATGTGTATCATGCCACTGGCCCGATGATGAGCTTTCTGGACCATTTTGGAACCTGGTGGATGGTCCACAGACCGCTGCCGGAAATGAGTAATAAGCAGGCTGTTGCCATTGCTACCGCAGCCGGGGGCGGGATGAAAAGTACTTTGCAGGATATGGCAGACAGTATGGAAATGTGGGGAATCCACAAGGTATATAAACTGGGGTTTGGCGTGCAGGCAGTTAAGCCTGATGAGATACCAGACAGAGTTGTGAAAAGTATTCACAGGAAAACAGACCGGCTGTCGCGCCGGATTCGGGAAAATGCAGGCAGGCGCGGATGTAATGTGCGGGCGAAAAAATGGTTCTATCTGATGCGCTTTGCCCACAAACATTTCCCGCCCGCGGAGCCGGATTATCACTATTGGGAAATGCAGAACTGGCATGGAAAAAGCCGGCCCTGGCGTGAGAACAATCAATGATGCGGTTCCTATGAATCAAAAGATCACATGATACAGATATCTGCTGAGACTGGAAAGGGGCAGTAATTATGAAAAAATATGAGTATGTAAATGTCCATATCGGAAAATTTTGCGGTGCGAAATCAGAAGAACACAGGGATATTATTGATGAATATGCAGCAAAAGGCTATCGGTACGTAGGATATATTCCCACAAATATCAATGATTACGGGAAAATAAAAGATATGGATCTTGTTTTTGAAATAGATTGCTGATTTCCGGCTTGACTCAGCTCGATGTATTTTGGGGAACTGGCTCTGGGATTAACAGGCAGAGAGGGATTATCGGGCTACTGTATACAGAGGAAAAAGTGAAACGAAGAGGAATGAATCATGAAAAAGAAAACTGTATTCACCGCTGTGATGGCCGCTGTACTGTGGACACTGGCCGCCTGCGGCGCATCAAAAACGGAGGAAAACACATACCGCCAGATCAGCACAGAGGAAGCGGTTGCCATGATGGCGGAGGAGACGGATTACGTCATTCTGGATGTGCGCACGCAGGAAGAATATGAGGCGGCACATATTCCGGGGGCGATCTGCATTCCCAACGAGATGATCGGCGATGAAGAAATTCCGGAGCTTCCGGACAAGGAGCGGCTGATCATGGTTTACTGCCGCAGCGGCAATCGCAGTAAGCAGGCTTCCGGGAAACTGGTGAAGCTTGGCTACACCAATATTGTAGAGTTCGGCGGTATCAACAGCTGGACAGGTGAGACGGAATGCATGAAGTAATGGCAAAGGAACTTCTGTCTGCACAAAACGGCATGAATATTTACAGAGGCTGTACCCATGGGTGTATTTACTGTGATGCCAGAAGTACCTGTTATCAGATGAAGCATGCCTTTGAAGATATTGAGGTCAAAATCAATGCGCCGCAGCTTCTGGAACAGGCACTGCGCAGAAAGCGAAAAAAATGTATGATTGGCACCGGCGCGATGAGTGACCCATACCTTCACCTGGAAAGGGAACTGAGGCTTACAAGGCAGTGCCTGGAACTGATCGATACTTACGGATACGGAGTTTCCATCCAAACAAAATCAGACATGATCCTGAGGGATCTTGACCTGCTAAAGAGCATCAACCGGAAAACAAAATGTGTGGTCCAGATGACATTGACAACATTTGACGAAAATCTTTGCATGATTCTGGAGCCACATGTCTGCACGACGACGCGGAGGCTGGAAGTACTGAACATACTGAAAACGGAGGGAATTCCCACGATCGTATGGCTGACGCCGATTCTGCCGTTTATCAATGACACGGAGGACAATATCCGCAGTCTGCTGGAGGAATGCGGGAAAGCAGGCGTATATGGGATCATCACGTTCGGGATCGGCCTGACACTCCGGGATGGAGACAGACAGTATTTCTACCAAAAGCTGGACCGGCATTTTCCGGGTATGAAGGAGCGATACATCAGAACCTATGGAAACGCCTATGA
>JALEWG010000011.1 GCA_022788065.1 Lachnospiraceae bacterium
CGCCCGCGACTATCTGGTGCCGAGCCGCGTTCATCCGGGAAGCTTCTATGCGCTTCCCCAGTCTCCGCAGCTTTTAAAACAGCTTCTGATGTGCTCCGGATTTGACCGGTATTTCCAGCTGGCAAGATGCTACCGCGATGAAGACCTCCGCGCTGACCGTCAGCCGGAGTTCACCCAGATCGACATGGAACTGTCCTTTGTCGATGTGGACGATGTTCTTGACGTAAACGAGAGGCTGTTAAAAAAGATCTTCAAGGAGATCTGCGATTTCGACGTGCAGCTTCCGCTCCAGAGAATGACATGGCGCGAAGCCATGGACCGCTTCGGTTCCGACAAACCGGACCTGCGATTTGGTATGGAACTGAAAAACGTGTCCGATGTGGTAAGAGACTGTGAGTTTGCCGTATTCAAAGGCGCTCTGGAGAACGGCGGATCGGTGCGCGGCATCAACGCGAACGGTCAGGCCGGTATGCCTAGAAAGAAGATCGACGCGCTTGTGGAGTATGCAAAGGGCTTCGGCGCAAAGGGACTGGCTTATCTTGCGATTCATGAGGACGGGTCCTATAAGTGTTCATTCGGCAAGTTCATGAAACCGGAGGAGCTTGATGCGCTTGCGGCTGCCATGGACGGCAAGCCCGGCGACCTGCTGTTCTTTGCTGCTGACAAGAATAAAGTTGTATTCGACGTTCTGGGCAATCTCCGTCTGGAGCTTGCGAGACAGCTGGATCTGTTAAAGAAAGACGACTTTAAATTCCTCTGGGTAACCGAGTTCCCGCTGTTAGAGTATGATGAGGAAGAAAAACGCTATGTTGCCATGCACCATCCGTTTACGATGCCGATGGATGAGGATCTGCCGCTTCTGGATACGGATCCGGGCGCAGTCCGCGCGAAAGCGTACGACATCGTACTGAACGGCACAGAGCTGGGCGGAGGATCTGTCCGGATCCACCAGGCTGATGTTCAGGAGAAGATGTTTGAGGTGCTGGGCTTTACAAAGGAGCGCGCGCAGCAGCAGTTCGGCTTCCTGCTCGACGCGTTCAAGTACGGCGTACCGCCGCATGCAGGCCTCGCATACGGTCTGGACCGCGTGATCATGCTGATGGTCGGCGCAGACAGCATCCGGGACGTTATCGCGTTCCCGAAGGTAAAGGACGCCTCCTGCATGATGATGGAGGCCCCCAGCGAGGTGGAGCAAAAGCAGCTTGACGAGCTTGGAATTGCCGTTGTTAGGAACGAAAAACAATAATGGATTTTCATGTACCCCCGATGCAGGTGAAGGTCTGCAGCGGGGGTATTCTGTATTTTGGAGATCAGAAAACCGGGCTGACAGCCGATTCTGTGAAAGTTTCGTGAAAAAGTGGAATTTTCATGGCCAGTTTGCTAGAATAGAGGAAGACGGTCAAAAGCGGACGTTCGTGAGACCGGTGACTGAATGATGGAACTAAGAGGTGATGAGGCATGGAGTCTGTTAAAATATTGATGGTAGACGATGAAGCACGTATGCGAAAGCTCGTGAAAGACTTTCTTTCGATTAAGGGATATAAAGTACTGGAAGCGGAGGACGGAGAGGCCGCTGTCGATATCTTTTTTAAGGAAAAGGATATCGATCTGATCATACTGGATGTCATGATGCCGAAAATGGATGGCTGGGAAGTGTGTAAAACGATCCGACGCTACTCCCAGGTCCCGATCGTGATGCTAACGGCGCGTTCCGAGGAGCGGGACGAGCTTCTGGGGTTTGAACTGGGAGTGGATGAGTATATTTCCAAGCCATTCAGCCCGAAAATTCTGGTGGCGCGTGTGGAGGCGATCCTGAGGAGAAAAACTGCCAAGACAGGCGAGGTCTTGGAGAGTGCGGGAATCCGCCTGGATAAGGACGCCCATGAGGTGACCGTGGATGGCCGGCCTGTGGATTTGAGCAATAAAGAATTTGAACTGCTGGCGTATTTCATGGAAAATCAGGGAATGGCACTGTCGAGGGAAAAGATTCTCAATAATGTGTGGAATTATGACTATTTCGGGGACGCCAGGACCATCGATACACACGTTAAGAAGCTCAGAAGCAAACTGGGACCGAAGGGTGACATGATCAAAACACTCTGGGGAATGGGCTATAAACTCGAGGTGGATGAAAGATGAAAACCATGCGCGCAAGACTGACAGTGACCTATATTGCGCTTGTTGCCATTATGATCGCTGTCATCTGGGGAGTGAACTGCTGGTATCTGGAGGACTTTTATGTAAGGGAAAAACTGGACTCGCTGAACGACGCCTATGAGGCGATCGACAGCCAGATTACGGAGAATGAGGAGCAGGGAATTTCCATCGGAGAGGCCATGAAGCAGGAGCAGGATAAGGACGGAAATATTACCGAGGGTAATCTCAGGCGTCTGGTCCGGGAGTTCAGCGATAAGACGAATGTGTCGATCCTGATGATTGACAACGGTACCAGCGAGACGGCGATCTATTCCACCGCCCGCGACGCGAAATTCCTGAAGGACCGGGCGGACCGCTATATTTTCGGTCAGACCCACGCAAATTTCAAAATTCTGGAGGAGTACGACAATTACAAAATTCAGCAGACATTTGATCCGTGGCGGGATGGCATGTACCTGGAAAGCTGGGGATTTTTTTCGGACAACAGCACGGCGTTCATTATGAGCGTTCCGCTGTCCAGTATCCGCGAGAGCGTGGCGCTCTCCAACCGGTTTCTGGCGTATGTTGGATTTTTGGCGGCAGTCGTGGGAGCAATCGTGGTATATTTCCTTACCAAACGGATCGCGAGACCGTTAGGGGAACTGTCGGTGCTTTCCGGAAAAATGTCCAATCTGGACTTTGATCTGAAATATGAGCCGCAAAAGAATGAAGTGGAAGAGATCCTCGTGCTGGGAAACAGTATGAATACACTTTCGGAACGTCTGAAGGAGAGCATTGGGGAATTAAAATCTGTCAATAACCAGCTTCAGAAGGACATCGAGGAAAAGACGAGAATCGATGAGATGCGCAAAGAGTTCATTGCAAACGTGTCCCATGAGTTAAAAACGCCCATTGCGCTGATCCAGGGATATGCAGAAGGACTTCAGGAAGGACTTGGAGAGGACAAGGAGAGCCGGGACTACTACTGTGACGTCATTGTGGATGAGGCCGGGAAAATGAATAAGATGGTCAAACAGCTGCTGACCTTGTCTTCGCTGGAAAGCGGAAATGACAAGACTGTCATGGAGCGTTTTGACCTTGTGGAGCTGATCCGCGGGGTAGTCAGTGCGGCGCATATCATGATCCAGCAGAAAGGCGTGGAGGTCCGCTTCGATGAGCAGGGACCGGTACAAGTCTGGGCAGATGAATTTAAAATAGAAGAAGTTGTAACCAACTATCTGAGCAATGCGGTCAATCACGCGGACGGAGAAAAAGTGATCTCAATCCGAATCAGACAGGAACAGAAGAGAGTCCGTGTATCCGTGTTCAATACGGGTGCTCCGATCCCGGAGGAAGCACTTCCGAACCTTTGGACCAAGTTTTATAAGGTTGATAAGGCCAGAACGCGTGCTTACGGGGGAAGCGGAATCGGCCTTTCCATTGTGAAAGCGATCATGGACGCACATCATCAGGAATGCGGCGTGGAGAACTGGGAGAACGGAGTGGAATTCTGGTTCACGCTGGACAGCAGTACGGAATGTTAACAGAGCGGAGCAGCCCATGCGAAAAATGCAGGCGGCGGCTCCGTTTTGTTCATCCTATTGAAAACGAAGTGACGGTTCGAGCCTTTTTTGTTCATTGTATATATAGTTAAAACAATTTAAAAAATTATGAAAAAAGGTGTTGACTTTTTGGGAAAGAGGTGGTATCCTAATACACGTCCTTGAGAGACAGGACAGAGCTTCAAAAATGAAACCAAACGGATTCAAAAAAGAAGTTCAAAAAAATGAAAAAAGTTGTTGACAAACAGACAACGATGTGATAGAATGAACGAGTTGCTGCTGAGAACAACAACAACGAACCTTGAAAACTGAACAGTATGTAAAACCCTGAAAATTCTTATAAAAATGGTCCTCTGGTTTGGACCATGAATGAGAACATTCAGAACAAAAACCTAAAAACAACAGTAGAACGGTTTAAGATTAGCCAAGCGAAATCTTAAGATCGGGAAACAAACTTTAACATGAGAGTTTGATCCTGGCTCAGGATGAACGCTGGCGGCGT
>JALEWG010000014.1 GCA_022788065.1 Lachnospiraceae bacterium
GACGATGGAGTTCCGGTTTCCGCCGTAAAGTGCGGACCTGACTATATCGATCCCATGTTCCACCGGACGGTGCTGGGAGTGCCGTCAGCCAATCTGGATACATTCTTCACAGGAAAAGAGGAGACGGGGAGGCTGTTCCTCAGCGGGCGGTCCAGGCAGGATTTTGTGGTCATGGAGGGCGTCATGGGGCTGTTCGACGGCCTGGGCGGAGTCCGGGAGGAGGGATCCTCCTACGACCTTGCTAAAGTCACGAAGACCCCGGTGATTCTGGTGGTGGATGCGAAAGGCATGGGCCAGTCGGTGATCCCTCTGATCGCCGGATTTCTCCTCTACGATCCGGAGCACCTGATCAAAGGCGTGATCTTAAACCGCACGTCAAAAATGTGGTACGAGAAGATCCGGCCGGAGATCGAGGCAAGGCTTCCGGTTTCTGTCGTCGGATATTTTCCGGATGACCGGTCGCTTACCATAGAGAGCCGGCACCTGGGGCTTCATATGCCCGGCGAGATCGACGGGATCCGGGAGAAGATAAAAAGAGCGGCAGACACACTCCGGGAGACGGTTTCCCTTAATAAGATCGCTGAGATCGCGGAGGGAGACTGTGAGCTGGAGGAAGAGGGAGAAGTGCCGGAATCTGATGCGGAGCATATGTCGGAATATGCCACGCATTCCGTGTTGGAAGATCGCCCGGTGCTTGCTGTGGCGAGAGACGAGGCGTTCTGTTTTTATTATGAAGAAAACCTGCGGCTTCTTGAGGCATGCGGGGCCAGACTTGTATTCTTTTCCCCGCTTCATGATCATGCGCTTCCTGCGGGAGTTCAGGGGCTCCTTCTCGGAGGCGGCTACCCGGAGCTTTACGCAAAGGAACTCAGTGAAAATACGGAGATGCTCCTTGCAGTCAGAACGGCATTCGCGGACGGACTTCCGGTCCTCGCGGAATGCGGCGGTTTCCTGTACCTTCATTCTTTTCTGGAAGCGCCGGATAAAACTCTGTACCGCATGGCAGGCATTCTCCCGGGGACCTGCCGGAATACGGGGAAGCTTGTGCGGTTCGGCTATGTGGAACTGGAGGAAAAAGTTCCATGTTTCCTTCCGGAGGGAGGGAGGATCCGCGGCCATGAATTTCACTATTATGACAGTACAGACAACGGCGCCGACTGGACGGCCGTAAAGCCGGTCGGGGCGAAGTCGTACCCGTGCATGATCGCAGATGAACGCTGCTGCCTCGGATTCCCGCATCTTTATTATCCGTCCAATCCGGAGTTTATAAAACGTTTTGTGGACGGGATGAGGCGATTTCCTTGCAATCTCACGGGGAAACAGATATAATGGACAGACAGTAATCTAACAGACAGGAGATCAATACAAATGAACAGTCAGGAAGTATTAGCAGTTGTTGCCGGAAAAGAGATCACAAACGCGGATTTGGACGCGTTTCTCACCAATCTTCCGAAGGAGCAGAAGCAGTATGCGCAGAATCCGTATTTCCGCGCCCAGTATCTTGAACAGTTTATCGTTCTTCACACACTCGCAAAAATGAGTGAGGAGCTGAAACTGGACGAGACAGTGGAGTATGAACGGCTTCTGGAGAGCGCAAAACGCGATATCAAGGCCCGCATGGCGATGGCTGAGATCACAAAAGGCATTGGCGTGACCGAGGAGGAGGCAAAAGAATTTTACGAAAAGAATCCGGACCGCTACAAAAAGGGCGAGACCGTCAGCGCAAAGCATATCCTCGTGGCAGATGAGGCAGCATGCACGGAGGTCCTGAATGCGATCCGAAACGGGGAAAAGACTTTTGAGGATGCAGCCAGAGAGGTTTCCACCTGCCCGTCCGGCGCCAACGGAGGTGATCTGGGTGAGTTTGGCAAGGGCCAGATGGTGAAAGAATTTGAAGATGCTGCGTTTGCTGCAAATGTCGGAGAGATTGTGGGACCGGTGCAGACTCAGTTCGGATACCACCTGATCAAAGTTGAGAAAAAGAACGAGGCATCCCTGACTCCGTTTGAGGAAGTAAAGGATCAGATCGGAAAGTCCCTGCTCCAGTCGAAACAGCAGCAGGCATATACAGAAAAAGTAAACGAATTAAAGGAAAAATACGTAAAGAAACCGACAGAAGAATAGGATGAAAAAGGCCGGAGTGAACTCGTGGAAAGTTCATTCCGGCTGTTTTCGTTATTCCGACAGTCCAAAGGTCTCATGTACTGCGTTCATGGCGGCGACCGCGTCTTTTGCCGGGATCAGCACTGTGATGCGGATCTCGGAGGTGGCGATCATGTCGATGTTGATGTTCTGGTTGTAGAGGCACTCGAACATCTTGGCGGCAACGCCCGGATTGGACATCATTCCCGCGCCGACGATGGAGAGCTTTACGATATCGCAGTCGGACTCGATGCGCTCAAAGCCAAGGATCTGTTTCCGCTCTTCCAGAAGATTGATGGCGTCCTGGAGATTGTCCTCGGATAC
>JALEWG010000018.1 GCA_022788065.1 Lachnospiraceae bacterium
GATTCTTTCGAACATCCGGGATGGCAGCTTTGTGGTGGCGCTTGCTATAGAGGGAACTATGCTGAATTCAGAAGAACTGGCCTCAAAAATTGAAAAATGGGGAATTTCCGGAATCAGTCAGATCGTGTTTGTGATCGGAGGATCTCTCGGACTTTCCAATGCGGTTCTTGATCGGGCGGATTACAAGCTTAGCTTTTCAAAAATGACGTTTCCGCACCAGCTGATGAGGGTGGTTCTTCTGGAACAGATCTACAGGAGTTACCGCATCATACAGGGAGAACCATATCATAAGTAACGAAAATGAAAGAGGGGAGCCATGACGGAATTGGCTTCCCTTTCTCACCATAATCAGTTTACTAAGAAAAAATGAAAGTTACACAGGTGAACCAGACAGATGACAGAATCCGAAGGAAGATCTTTACAGTGTGGAATGTGCAGGGAATTTCCCTGTGAATTGCTGGCTCAGTATGTAAATGGTGATGCGCAGGGAGCAGATGGAACGTATACGGTCTGCTGCGGATTCCGGAGAGAGGAGAGCGACCCGGATTGCGGCTGGCTGGATCCGTTTTTACGCAGCTTCCCATGTGTCATGCGGGATTATAAGGCGGAGTGGCAATGGATCCGCTACCAGGTGGGAGGGAAGATGTTTGCCGCAATCTGTAAGGATGCCGCGGGGACGCGGAATATTATTACGATCAAACTGGAAGCGTCGGATGGAGATTTCCTCCGCCAGCAGTACGAGGATATTGTACCGGGTCACTACATGAATAAAATCCATTGGAATTCGATCTATCTGGATGGAAAAGTACCTGATGAGCTCATGAAGGATCTGATCGACAGATCCTATCATCTGGTACTGGGGGGACTGCCAAAGAAAAAGCAGAGAGAAATTATGATAAAAACGGATTTTGGTTCGACGGATTCAAAACTGGAATGGCATACGATGACAGACGCCGAAAAACAAAGCGCCTGCCGGTTCGGGGCTGTTTTACAAAATGATAAAGAAAGAATCCCTTCATTGACAAAAACTGGAAATGTGTTATAATTTAAATTAGAATAATTCTAATTTTCTCGACGCTTTTGTGAGGTGAGCCATGACAAAAAACGCCAGAATGATTTTAGAAATTATCAGCAATTCGGAAGAGCATCTTACGGCGGAGCAAATTTATCTTCGCCTGAAGGAAAAAAATGAAAAGGCAGTGCTTGCCACGGTTTATAATAACCTGTCTTTTCTTCATGGACACGGGCTGATCCGAAAGGTTTCGGTCGAGGGGTATGCGGACCGGTATGACCGGACCGTCCGGCATGATCATCTGGTGTGCAGACAATGCGGAAAGCTTTCCGATGTGACACTGGAGGATCTGACGGAGACGCTGCAGAAACAGATCGGAGTTCCCATGATTTCCTATGACCTGAAAATCAGTTACCTGTGCCCGGAATGTCTGGAAAAAGCGAAAAGCAATGGAGGTAGCGAAAGATGAAACATATGCCTTTGGACATCAGAGTGCCGATCGAGGTCGACAATCCCAGCATTGTGAGAAACGAGGAAAAGTGTATCAAATGCGGAATGTGTAAAAATGTCTGCACACAGGATATCGGCGTGCATGGCACCTATACACTGGAAGAGACCGGCGGGGAAGCGATCTGTATTCACTGCGGTCAGTGCGCCAATGTCTGCCCAGTTGACAGCATTACGGAGCGGTACGAGTACACGGATATCCGCGACGCCGTAAAGGATCCCGATAAAATTGTGATTGTGAGCACCTCACCGTCCGTCCGGGCGGCTCTGGGAGAGGAATTCGGCATGGACGCGGGCGCGTTTGTGGAGGGAAAGATGGTTGCGCTCCTTCGGAAACTCGGCGCGGATTATGTTCTGGATACCAATTTCGCGGCGGACCTTACGATCATGGAGGAAGCCAGCGAGCTGATCGCCAGGATCACAAAGGGAACCGGTCCGCTTCCGCAGTTTACAAGCTGCTGTCCGGCGTGGGTGAAATATGCCGAAATGTATTATCCGGAGATTACGCCCAATATTTCCACGGCGAAGAGCCCGATCGGAATGCAGGGACCGACGATCAAAACATATTTCGCGGAGAAGATGGGGCTTGACCCGAAAAAAATTGTCAATGTCGCACTGACTCCCTGTACGGCGAAAAAATATGAGATCCGGAGACCGGAAATGCACAGCGCCGCAGATTATTACGGAGATCCCGGCATGAGGGACATGGATTTTGTGCTGACGACGAGGGAACTTGCCATGTGGGCAAAGGAGGAACATGTGGACTTTGCCGGCCTTGAGGATTCCGCCTATGACAGCATGATGGGGCAGGCTTCGGGAGCCGGAGTGATCTTCGGCAATACCGGCGGCGTTATGGAGGCTGCTCTGAGAACCGCGTACGAATTTATTACCGGCGGGGAGGCGCCGAAAGCGCTGTATGAACTGGAGCCGGTCCGCGGCTATGAGGGGATCCGTGAGGCGACGTTAAAGATCGGGGAACTGGATATCAACGTGGCTGTTGTTTACGGAACTGCCAACGCGAAGACGATGATCGAGCGCATAAGACAGGGGAAAAAGCAGTATCATTTTATCGAGGTCATGACATGTCCGGGCGGATGTATTGGAGGCGGCGGACAGCCGAAGGATCTCATGAAGGATTCCGACCAGGTGAGAAAGGCCCGCATTGCCGGACTGTACCGGAGAGATGCGGAAATGACACTTCGGAAGAGCCATGAAAATCCGTCGATCCGGACGATCTATGAGGAGTTTTACGGAGAACCGTTAAGTGAACTGGCTGAAAAGATGTTACATACATCTTATGATGATAAAAGCAATCTTTTAAATGTGAAAGGAGACAAAAAAATGGCAAAGTGGAAATGCAAAGTATGCGGATACATTCATGAGGCAGATGAGCTTCCGGAGGACTTTAAGTGTCCGATCTGCAAACAGCCGGCATCTGCATTTGAGAAAATGGAGGAGGAGAAACCGGCGAACAAGTATGCGGGAACCCAGACCGAGAAGAATCTGGAAGCAGCGTTCGCAGGTGAATCCGAGGCAAGAAACAAATATACCTATTTTGCTTCCGTAGCGAAGAAAGAAGGCTATGAGCAGATTTCTGCTCTGTTCCTTAAGACCGCAGACAACGAGAAAGAGCACGCAAAAATGTGGTTCAAGGAATTAAACGGCCTCGGCGATACCGAGCAGAACCTGGGCGCAGCCGCTGACGGTGAAAACTATGAGTGGACCGATATGTATAAGGGCTTTGCAGAGACCGCTGAGAAAGAGGGCTTCCCGGAGCTGGCGGCAAAATTCCGCATGGTCGGCGAGATCGAGAAGCACCATGAGGAGCGTTACAGAGCACTCCTTAAGAATGTGGAGACCGCTGCTGTATTTGAGAAGAGTGAAGTGAAGGTATGGGAGTGCAGAAACTGCGGCCATATCGTGACAGGCACCAAGGCGCCGGAGGTTTGCCCGGTATGCAGCCATCCGCAGAGCTACTTCGAGGTACACGAAGAGAACTACTAAAATTTACTGAAATATCTATAAAAAAAGCCATCGTTTCGGATATCCGCTTTTTCATTTGCGGGTACCGGAACGATGGCTTTTTTACTGCTGCCGATTCATATTTTCCGAGGCAAGCCGTTTCATCGGTTTAATCAGGAACAGGCATACCAGAATCGTAAGCACATCGGCGGTCGGCTGGCAGAGATAGAGGCCGGTGATTCCCATAATCTTCGGCAGAGACAGGATAAACGGTACATAAAAGAGTCCCTGGCGGATCATGGAGAGGAACAGCCCCATTTTCGAGGATCCGATGGTCTGGAAGGTGATGGTCATCATATAGCAGAGTCCGAACGCCGGGTAGAGGGCCACCTGTGAGATCAGGAGCCATTTGCCGAACTCCACTACCAGCGGATTCCGGTTAAACAGAGAGATCAACGGCGCGGAAAGGAGAATATACACGCCTGCTACGAGCACTGTGAGGAGCAGAGCTCCCTTCAGAGCGAAGCGAACGCAGTCGTGGAAACGGTCCTCATTTTTTGCGCCGAAGGCGTAGGCGGCGATGATCAGGTCAGAATCCGGGAGCGGTTTCGCGGCAATATTGGTCAGAGAGGTAGCGGCGGCGAGACAGATCTGGATCACCGCCGTCGGGATGCCGATGGAAACCACTGCCCACAGGAAGCTGCCGGAAAGCTTGAAATACCGCGGTTTGATCTTAATGATGGACCGTCCGCTGATATAAAAGCCCATGATGATCAGGAAGGTGGCGCACTGGGAAACGGTGGTTGCCAGAGAAGCGCCCTCCACGCCCATATCAAAGCCCCAGGAGAACATAAATACCGGGTCCAGGATCACATTGAGCGCTGCACCGAGCTGACGGTCGGCCAGAACGGCGGCGCCCGCCGCGAAAATATTCTCGATCGAAACCATAATCAACAGGATCGGAAGGGTGACGCCCACGGCTGCCAGGGCGATATCGCTTCCCAGCATGCCGATATAGGCGGTATCCACAATGTTATAGACTGCTTTTGCGAGCAGGGCCAGCGTGGCGGGAACAGCCAGGCTGACAATGGCCTTTGAAGGCCTGACTTCA
>JALEWG010000073.1 GCA_022788065.1 Lachnospiraceae bacterium
AGAATATGATTCGCGAGATACAGGAAGAAAAGGCAGGAAATGAATAATGAAAAATCTGGATTTAATGGAATGCAGAAATAAGCTGGATGTGATCGACAAGGAGATCGTGAGGCTCTTTGAGGAGCGCATGCAGGTGTGCGGTGACGTGGCCGAGTATAAGATTGAAACGGGTAAGGCCGTCTACGATGCGGAGCGTGAGAAACAGAAGATCGCGGCGGTCCAGGATCTGGCCCACAGTGATTTTAACAAAGAAGCTGTGAAGGAGATCTTCTCCCAGCTCATGGCGGTGAGCCGCCGGTTCCAGTACGGACTTCTGGCTGCCCATGGGAAAGTGGAGCCCATCGGTTTCCGGGAAGTGGAGGAGCTGAAGAAGGAGGGCGTCCGTGTTGTCTTCCAGGGAGTGGAGGGGGCTTACAGCCACGCGGCGGTCCGGTCGTTTTTCGGTTCCGAAGTTGAGGCTTACCATGTTCCGGAGTTTGAGGACACCATGAAGGAAGTGGAGGCGGGACGCGCCGATTATGCGATCCTCCCCATTGAAAATTCTACCGCCGGCTTTGTGATCAACAACTATGACCTGCTGGCAAAATATGAAAACTACATAGTAGGAGAGGTCTACGTGCCGGTTTCCCATATGCTCCTGGGGCTTCCGGATGCGGAACTTTCGGATATTAAAACCGTGTATTCCCACCCGCAGGGGCTCATGCAGTGTACGGATTACCTGAAGGAGCATAAAGAATGGAAGCAGATCAGTGTCCTCAATACGGCAATGGCTGCCAAGAAGGTCATGGAGGAACAGGATCGGTCACAGGCTGCCATCGCGAGCCGCGTTGCCGGAGAACTTTACGGTCTGAAAGAACTGGCTCAGAGAATCAACAATGAAAAATGCAACACCACCCGGTTCATTGTTCTTGCGAAAGAGCCGGTATACCGAAAGGCGGCTTCCAAAGTCAGCATCATGTTTGAGATCCCGCATGTGAGCGGTTCTCTTTACAATATTCTCGGAAACTTTATTTTTAACGGGGTCAATATGGTTATGATCGAGTCCAGACCGATTCCGGATAAGACTTTTGAATACCGGTTCTTTGTGGACTTTGAAGGGAATTTAAGTGACGCCTCTGTGAAAAATGCGCTGACCGGTATCCGGGCGGAAGCCTCCGCCCTGAGAATTCTGGGAACCTGTTAGACCGGACCGGAGACGGGAGAGGAGAGATTGGAGGAAATACCATGGCATCGCTTACATTTGCTGCAATCGACGTCGGATCTTTTGAGCTGGAACTGGGAATTTATGAGATATCCAGCAAAAACAGGATCAGAAAACTGGATCATGTCCGTCATGTCATTGCTCTGGGAAACGAGACATACCGTGACGGAAAAATCAGTTATGAGATGGTCGAGGAGATCTGCCAGGTCCTGGGAGACTTCACGAGAATCATGAAAAGCTACCGGGTGATGGAATATCGGGCATATGCCACCAGCGCCATGCGCGAGGCGAGAAACAGCCAGATCGTTCTGGACCAGATCCGGGTGCGGACAGGAATCGAGGTCCGGATCATCAGCAACTCGGAGCAGAGATTTTTGACATATAAGGCCATCGCTGTTCAGGATGAGGCGTTTGATAAAAATATTCGCAAAGGAACCGCCATTGTCGACGTGGGGTTCGGCAGTATGCAGGTTTCCCTGTTTGACGACAATCTTCTGGTCTCCACGGCAAACCTGCCGCTGGGTGTACTGAGAATCAACAGTACGATCAACAATCTGAACACAACGGTGGACCGGATCAGAGACGTCATCGAGGAGATGGTGACCAACGAGCTGAACCACTATAAAAATGTATATCTGGATGACCGGAAGGTCAAGCATGTGATCGGAATCGGGGAAAATATTCTCTACATGTTCCGAAAAGAGGATGACGGAAAGCCGCTCACCCGTGTGTCCAGGGATCGGTTTGGAGAATTCTATGAGCAGCTCTGTCTGCTGAACCGGTCGCAGATGGAAGAGCGGTTCGGCGTCAGCGCGGATTATGCGGCGCTGCTTCTTCCGAGCGCCATTATCTATAAGGAATTCCTGGAAATGACGGGTGCGGAGATGATCTGGATTCCGGGAGTCAGCCTCTGTGACGGCATCGCTGCGGAATATGCGACGGACCATAAGATGGTCCGTCTGAAACATAACTTTAATGAAGATATTATCAGCGCGTCAAGAAATATCGCGAGACGCTACCGCTGTGTGAGCCCTCACTCCGAACAGGTGGAGAAATATGCGCTGACCATGTTTGACACCATGAAACGGTATCATGGCATGGGTGAGAGAGAACGCCTCCTCCTGCAGATCGCGGTTATTATCCATGGCTGCGGAAAATTTATCAGTGTCCGGAACGCCAGTGAGTGCGCCTACAATATTGTCATGTCTACGGAGATCATCGGTATCTCCCATCTGGAGCGGGAGATCATCGCCAATGTGCTGCGCTACAATGTGCGGGACTTTGACTATGACAGGATCCGTATGGAGACGGAGTTAGACGCGGTTTCCGGAAATTTTGCAAGTTATAAG
>JALEWG010000113.1 GCA_022788065.1 Lachnospiraceae bacterium
TGGAAAGCGGTCTATGAGGATGGAGAGGCAGATGTTACGGACGCAGAGACCGACGATGGACAGGTGGAGCCGGCATGTTATAATCTTCCTGACCTTGCAGAGGGAACTGTGATACGGGGAATTTCCTTCTTCATGACAGAAGGAAAAACAAAACCGCCGGAACATTTTACGGAGGCGACGCTTTTGTCCGCCATGGAAAACCCCGTTGCCTTTCTGGAATCAGCGGATAAAGCGATGGCGAAAACGCTGGGGGAGATCGGCGGACTCGGCACGGTCGCAACAAGGGCGGATATTATTGACAAGCTGTTTTCCGGATTCCTACTTGAAAAGAAAGGAAAGGAGATTTTCCTTACGTCAAAAGCAAGACAGCTTCTGGAACTGGTACCGGAGGATTTAAAAAAGCCTGAGCTTACGGCAAGCTGGGAGATGAAGCTTTCTGATATCGCCAAGGGAAAACTGAAACGGGAAGCGTTTATGAGTGAGATCCGTTCGTATTCAGAGCAGTTGATCGATGAGATCCGGGCGGGGGAAGGAAAATTCCGCCATGACAATCTGACAAACAAAAAGTGTCCGAACTGCGGGAAACCAATGCTCCTTGTCAAAGGAAAGAACAGTGAGATGCTCGTCTGCCAGGACAGAGTGTGCGGTTACCGGGAGACGATCTCAAGAACTTCCAACGCCAGATGCCCGGTCTGCCATAAAAAAATGGAACTTCGCGGAAAAGGAGACGGACAGATCTTTGTGTGCGGCTGCGGCTATAAGGAGAAACTGACTTCGTTTAAAGAACGGAGAAAGAAAGAGGGCGCAGGGGTCTCAAAACGCGATGTGGCAAAATACATGAACCAGCAGAAAAGAGAGGCCGGGGAGCCGGTGAACAACGCGTTCGCGAAAGCGTTGGCGGGGATCCGGCTGGATCCCGAAGATTAGAGGCGCGGCAGGAATGACAGATCAATTGCAGAATAAAAAAACAAACACATAACTGGAGCGGAGTGATGCCGGGTCACGCACAGGTTCCAGGCGCGAAAAGACAAAATACCGGCTCGCCAGGGCGGCCGGGGAATGTATGAAAACCACGCCGGTCGATGATCTGACGGTGAAAGAGATCGCCGATGCGGCCGGAGTCACAAGACAGACGTTCTATCGGAATTTTCTTGACAAATATGACCTGATCAACTGGTATTTTGAAAAGCTCCTGATGGAATCCTTCGCCAGAATGGGTGACGGCAAGACCATTTACGACGGTCTCACGAGAAAGTTTGAGTTTATCCGGAATGAACAGGTCTTTTTTGCAGCTGCATTCCGCTCTGACGACAGAAACTCTTTAAAAGAGCATGATTACGAGCTGATTCTGAATTTTTATCAGGACCTGATCCGGAAAAAGACGGGCAGGATTCCTGAGGAGGAGATCCTTTTTCAGCTGAAGCTTTACTGCCGCGGATCCATTCACATGACGGTGGAATGGCTACTTTCAGAAAAGAAATGTACGCCAAAGCGGATGGCCACACTTCTTGTGAATGCCATGCCCCGGAAGCTGGAGGAGTTGTTCCGGTCTCTGGACGTGCTCGGAACCGGCATTAAAATCTGTGAAAAAAATATCAAAAAGTGACAGTTTATGGATTCTGTCACTTTTTTTCTGTCCAGAAACAGGTTACAATACAAGTATAAAACTGGTAACTGAAGTTTCAGAACGAATTAAAGGAGAGATTTATTATGACAAACAGAATCATGCTGAACCAGACATCCTACCACGGTGCAGGAGCAATCGCGGAGATCGCCAATGAGGCAAAAGCTCATGGCTTCAAAAAAGCATTCGTATGCTCTGATCCGGATCTGATCAAATTTCAGGTAACAACAAAAGTGACAGACCTCCTGGACAAAGAGGGACTTGCGTATGAGATCTATTCCGATATCAAGGCAAACCCGACGATCGAAAATGTTAAGAACGGTGTGGCTGCATTCAAGGCATCCGGTGCTGATTATATTGTTGCCATCGGCGGCGGTTCTTCCATGGATACCGCAAAGGCCATTGGTATCATTATCGCAAATCCGGAGTTTGAGGACGTGAGAAGCCTTGAAGGAGTTGCGCCGACGAAGAATCCGTGTGTTCCGATCCTTGCAGTTCCGACGACAGCCGGTACCGCTGCGGAAGTTACGATCAACTACGTAATCACAGACGTTGAGAGGAAGAGAAAATTCGTATGTGTGGATCCCCATGATATGCCGATCGTTGCTGTTGTGGATCCGGATATGATGTCCTCTATGCCGAAGGGTCTTACCGCTTCCACCGGTATGGACGCGCTGACTCATGCAATCGAAGGCTATACGACAAAGGGCGCATGGGAAATGACCGACATGTTCCATATCAAGGCCATCGAGATTATCGCAAAGTCCCTGCGCGGTGCGGTTGAGAACACGAAGGAAGGCCGCGAGGGAATGGCTCTGGGTCAGTATATTGCAGGCATGGGCTTCTCCAACGTTGGCCTCGGAATCGCACACTCCATGGCACATACACTGGGTGCAGTCTATGATACTCCGCACGGTGTTGCATGTGCGATGATGCTTCCGATCGTTATGGAATACAACGCAGAGTGTACAGGAGAGAAATACCGTGAGATCGCACGTGCTATGGGCGTAAAAGGCGTTGATGAGATGGATGTGGATACATACAGAAAAGCAGCTGTCGACGCAGTTAAGAAGCTCTCCGAGGATGTGGGTATTCCGGCTAAGTTAGCTGCTTTAAAAGAAGAGGATCTGGACTTCCTTGCAGAGTCTGCCCATGCGGACGCATGCGCACCCGGAAACCCGAAGGATGCAAGTGTGGAAGACCTTAAGAACCTGTTCCGCAAGCTGATGTAATCCGTAAACCGAACAGGAA
>JALEWG010000077.1 GCA_022788065.1 Lachnospiraceae bacterium
ATGGTCGCCTCCAGTTCATCCAACTCTGCGAGGAGCTGTTCATCAGAGCAGCCATATGCTTCCTGTATGCATTTTTTTAGTGCTTCGTCCTCCAGTCTCTCTTCTTCTGTCACGACTCCAACACCTCTTTTCTCCGTAATCAAATTCTTTGTTTGGGGTTGACTTTTTGCTTCCAGACGTTACTATTAAAATAGTCCGTGTAACTTTACAGGAAAATTCATGGAGGCAATAACAATATGAAAACAATTATTCTCACCGGAGGCGGAACTGCCGGTCATGTTACCCCAAATCTGGCTCTGCTTCCCTCGTTAAAAGAAGCAGGCTATAATATTCGCTATATTGGTTCTTACAATGGTATCGAGCGCAAGCTGATTGAAAATGCAGGAATTCCCTATGACGGAATTTCCTCCGGGAAGCTGCGCCGGTACTTTGACTTAAAAAACTTCACAGATCCGGCCCGTGTGATAAAGGGCTATTTTGAGGCCTGCAAACTGCTTAAGAAATATAAACCGGACATCGTGTTTTCAAAAGGCGGATTTGTTGCTGTCCCTGTGGTTCTCGCAGCAAAACACTGTCATATTCCGACCATTATTCACGAATCCGATATGACTCCGGGACTTGCCAACAAGCTCTGCATTCCGTCTGCAAAAAAGGTGTGCTGCAATTTCCCGGAAACCCTGAAATACCTGCCGGATGATAAAGCCGTACTTACCGGCTCTCCGATCCGGGCGGAACTTCTGAAAGGGGATCGTCTTTCCGGACTGCAGTACACAAACCTTTCTGCTGCCAAACCAATTATCCTTGTAATCGGAGGCAGCCTCGGGTCGGTAAAGGTAAACAATGCAGTCCGCAGTATTCTTCCGAAACTCCTGGAAACTTTCCAGGTCATTCATATCTGCGGAAAGGGGAACGTAGATGAATCACTCATCGGCACCCCCGGTTATGTACAGTATGAATATGTTGACAGCCCGTTAAAACATCTTTTTGCGGCTGCCGATCTTATGGTTTCCCGTGCCGGAGCCAACTCGATCTGTGAAATTCTGGCTCTCAGAAAACCCAATGTTCTCATTCCATTATCTGCTGCTGCCAGCCGCGGCGACCAGATTTTAAATGCGAAATCCTTTGCAAATCAGGGGTTCTCCACTGTTCTTGAAGAAGAAAGCGTAACAGACAGTTCCCTGTATGAAGCAATCGTAAGTACTTACGAAAACCGGCGTCAGTTCGTTGAAGCGATGGAGAGCAGTCATCTGAACAACGCAGTTGATACGATCATGAAGTTAATCAACGAGTATTCAGCCGGTTAACCTATTCATTCATATCCCTGAGTTTTTCCCTCAGGTACTTTCTGGCTCTTGAAATTCTGGAACGACATACGTCTTCTGAAATTCCAAGAGCCTCGCTGATTTCAGAGAATGTGCGGCTCTCCAGAAAGTACATCTTTGCGGTATCGCGCCAGACGTCTTTCAGGTTTTCTATCGTCTCACGGATATAGCGATAGTTTTCATTTTCTATCGCTTTGTTCTCCGGCTCACATGAGGAATTTGCTTTCACAGAGCCAAGCTCTTCCTCACAGTCTCCCAGCCTCAGATCATCTTCTTCCTTGTTCTTCCGGTAATAGTCGATACACTTGTTCTTTACGATCCGGGCCATCATGATTCTGGTCTCCGTTTCATCGAGCTTCCCGAAATGCTCTGACTTATAAAATGACCAGATCGCTTCCATGGCAATGTCTTCCGCATCATCATAGGGAACTCCGTGTTTAACTGCCAGCTTCATATACAGTTTCGCATATTTATGAACCAGGTCCTGCAGCAGTTCATTTGTATTCTGCGGCATAGTTTCTCCCTAGTAAAATCGAACGGCCTTCCTGTGCAATTATAAGGCGCTCTTAATTTTGGCTGCCGTTTCGGCAAGAACTTCCGGATCTTCCTTTTCGGGAGTCCAGCTTACAATTGTCGGGCCGCCTTCATAGCGGGGGATCACATGCATGTGGAAATGGAACACGGTCTGTCCGGCTGCCTCTCCGTTATTCTGCACAAGGTTGAATCCGACACAGCCCAGTGACTGTTTCATTGCTGTTCCGATTTTTGCTCCCAGCGGAAGAATCTTTGCAGCTGTTTTTTCATCCAGTTCACAGACGTCTTTAAAATGTTCCTTCGGAAGGATCAGGGCATGTCCCTTTGTCGCCGGACCCAGATCCAGAATCACACGAAAGTCCTCATCTTCATAAACGGTGGAAGACGGAATCTCTCCATTTGCAATTTTGCAGAAAATACAGTTATTGTCTTTCATAAAACTTCTCCCCTCTGTCTCTCATTCTTTTTCCTTTTGGCCTGCGGTACAGTAAAATTCCCAGAATCATCCCCAGGATTAATCCCGCGATATGAGCCATATTATCAACCCCGGATTCCATAAATCCAAGGTATAAGGACAATGCAATCATAACGAGCAGCCGCCTTGTGCTCAGGTCCTCAAGCCTTCCGCGGTTTGCCGTGACCACGTAAAGCAGACCTCCCACAACTCCGAAAATTGCTCCGGAGGCTCCGGCAGACACGGTCACGGTATCATAGACATCCGCCATCATGGAGATCCAGTTTGCTCCGATTCCGCAGAGCATATACAGAATCAGATATTTCATATGCCCCAGAGC
>JALEWG010000144.1 GCA_022788065.1 Lachnospiraceae bacterium
TACGGGCCCCCGCCATTAGCGGTTGCTGTTCTCGCAGCTCTGGTTTCCTACTGTGCAGGAAGTCTTACATGCGGACTGGCAGGAAGTCTGGCACTCGCCGCATCCGCCTTTCTTCATGCTGTTCTTCAGAGTATTAGAGCTTAATGTCTTAACATGCTTCATATCAGTCATCCTCCTGTTTATTCTTTATCGCTGCGGGGCACAAAATCCCCGCGCCATTCAAACTCGTTAAAAAATTATAACATAGGAATCGCCATTATGCAATAGGGATAATTCTGATTTACAGCAGATCCATAACCTCTTTTTCTTCGGGAATACTGGGGATTCCGCCAGGTTTCTGAGTGGAAAGGCTGGCCGCTGTGGAAGCAAATTTCACGATCCGTTCCAGTTCCGCAGCGTTCAGCTCCTCCGGAGCCTTTCCGGTTTTTAACAGCTGCGAAACCGCGCTCCCCCCGAAAATATCTCCGGCGCCTGTGGTATCCACGACCTTCACCGCAGGGCTCAATGCACGCGCTGATGCATTTTTGTTTTCTATATAAGCTCCTTTCGGCCCCAGCGTGATCATTACAAGCTTTACGCCGTACTTTCCGATCAGCAGGTCCGCAGCTTCCTTTTCATTCTTGATTCCCCAGAGGAATTCCACCTCCTCATCGCTGATCTTCACGACGTCCGCATGCTCCAGGCCCCAGAGGATCTGTTTTCTTGCCTCATCCGGAGAATTCCACAGCGGAAGGCGCAGATTCGGATCAAATGTGATGATTTTTCCCTTTTCTCCGGCATATTCCACCGCCCTCTGCGTCGTGGTGCGGACCGGCTCGTCCGTCAGACTCAGAGTTCCGAAATGAAATACCTTCGCGTTGTCGATCAGGTCAAGATCCAGTTCCTCAAAGGTCAGTCTGGTATCCGCTCCCGGCTTTCTAGCAAAGCTGAATGACCGGTCTCCTTCGGGGCTGAATGTGACAAATGCCAGCGTTGTAAAGACCGCCGGATCCATAACAATTCCTTTTGTCTCAATTCCCGCAGATTCCAGCGTTCTGACGAGAAGATGACCAAATGTATCCTCTCCGACCTTCCCGAGAAATGCCGTTTTTGCGCCGTATGCATTGAGTGCCGCCAGGAAATTGCCGGGTGCTCCGCCCGGATTCGCCTTCATGGTCGGATATCCGGCTTCATCCGCTCCCAGCGATGCAAAATCAATCAAAAGTTCTCCAAGTGCCGTAACATCATACATAGTTTATTCCTCCGCTTTCGGATATTCGTTGCACAACAGCCTGTACGGGGGCTCGTCCTCCTCGATCTTCGGGAAACGTCCCATGGTTTCATAAAACCGGTTGTCCGTATTATCGTCATTGCACTGACTCACTTCACCGAGAAGAACCGGTCCGCTTCCCTCTTCCACTTCAAAGTCGTGATACATATACGGATAGATCGTGATGCTCTCCCCCGGGGTCAGACGTACCTGAGTTCCGGCCGGAACCACCATCTCCCTGCCGTCCAAATGTACATGCACATCATTTATTTTATCCAGATCCTCATCTTTTGTCGAATTATACACACGGATCAGGACATTGCCGCCTCCACGGTTAATAATGTCTTCCATCTTGGACCAGTGGAAATGCATAGGGGAATACTGTCCTTCTTTAATATATAAGAGCTTTTCCGCGTATGTCTTTGTATATTTATCCCGCATCTTCAGATTGCCGTTCCGGATCGTGATCAGCGAAAATCCCACTTTATCAAAATTCTCCAGTCCGTAATCCGTAATGTCCCAGCCAAGCATATTGTCACGGATCTCATCGTACTCGTGGCCTTTCGTCTTCCACTCTTCCGGTGTGAAGTTGCAGAATGGAGGCACCGCAAAGCGGTATTCCCGTATCATGGCCTCCATTTCTTTCAGAGCCGCATTGATTTCACTGCGTTTCATTCC
This sequence comes from Lachnospiraceae bacterium, assembly GCA_022788065.1. Lineage (GTDB taxonomy): Bacteria > Bacillota > Clostridia > Lachnospirales > Lachnospiraceae > SUG393. Next base: position 1,928 of record JALEWG010000144.1, read on the forward strand.
GTATCCCTCCTTTAATACTCATTGTACCATATTTTTTGCTATATCACTAACGTTAAATGGATAATATTCGGTTGTTTGGAATACACTGTAACAATTCCAGTCAACCGGTATTTCCTCCATCAGGAAAGGAGTCTGAAGCCATGCGTACCAGAGCACCCTGGATCATGATCAGAACTTTGATCATCACCTACATCATATCAGCCCTGCTGCTTACCGCGCTCACCTTTGCCCTCTATAAATTCCGCCTTCCGGAATCCCAGATCAGCCTCGCCGTCAGCGCCGTCTATATCCTGTCCTGCTTTCTGGGCGGTCTGATCTCCGGAAGGCTTATGAAAACACGCCGCTTTTTCTGGGGACTTCTGACAGGTCTCCTGTATTTTGCCTTTCTCTTCCTGGTGTCCTTTGCACAGGAAGGCGGCATCGCCGGCAGCCTTACCCATATTCTCACCGTTCTGGCCATGTGCTCCTTAAGCGGCATGGCCGGGGGGATGGTAAGCTAGAAGAGCAAAGTCATTTTTGACCATTGACAAAGCCATTATAACGTGCTAGACTTCGACTGTACAGAAACAGGGGAGCTTGTGACAGCAGGCTGAGAGGAAGTCATCAACTTCGACCCTTAACCTGATGCGGATAATGCCGCCGTAGGAAGTCATAGCTGATTTTTTCGGAGATACCGCATACAGGTATCTCTTTTTTATTTCCTGCTGGTTTTCCTGTTTTCCTGATTCAGAGAGGGGGTAGGATACCACATTCCCGGAGAACCGGGCGGGCAGAGGGGGAGCGCCCTGTGCTCTGTACAATTAAGCGATGGGAAGCCGTGTTCCGGCGTGAGAGGAAGCCATCAAGCTTCGACCGCAAATTATGCAAAGGAGCTTAAAAATATGAGAAACAGTCAGACAAAGAAATTATGTATTGCAGGTATTCTGTGCGCAGTCGCTGTTGTCGGCAGCACATTTTCTTTTCCGGTATTCGGCAGCAAATGTGCTCCGATCCAGCACATGGTCAATATTCTGTGCGCAGTTGTCCTTGGTCCCTGGTACGGGGTCGGCGCTGCGTTCTGTGCCAGCCTGATCCGGAATCTCCTGGGGACGGGAAGCCTGATGGCATTCCCGGGCAGTATGTTCGGCGCACTGCTCTGCGGTCTTATGTACCGGAAAACCAGAAATATTCCCCTGACACTGGCCGCTGAAGTGTTCGGAACCGCCGTTCTGGGCGGGCTCTGCGCTTATCCGGTGGCGGTATGCCTCATGGGCGTCAGCGCAGCGGAAGTGGCTTTTTACGCGTACATTATTCCGTT
>JALEWG010000151.1 GCA_022788065.1 Lachnospiraceae bacterium
CCATGCTTACAGGTGATCCCATAAAAGGAACCGGTTTATGGGGTGCCGTTGGTGCATTGGGACAAACATGCGTTGAAATAAAAACATCTCCCTCCAAAACATCTCCCCGATTTTTCATCGAAAGCAGCTCAGCCGCAGCACTCAGGGCTGTAAGTGCGCCATCACCATCGGAAACAAAACCAGTCACATCAGGGCGAGCTCCAATCCCCCCCAAACGGCCCAACAGTCCAATCGTCGGAGCATCTCCACCGACCGTTTTTCCCTGTTTCCCGGGAATCCTGATTTTGACCATATCCGTATGTCCTTTTTCACCAACCAGCGGATAAGTTTCAATATCAGCAGACGCATCCAAAAGCCTGAGATATTCCCTCACCTTTTCGCCCGAAGCATTAACACTATCTAAAATATCGTAAATCTCCATGATATGTTTCAGTACCATTTTCTTTCCTCCTGTCAGATCTCGCAAAGTACATCAAGTCCACTCATAGCCAGCAACTGGACAGCAACCAGCAGTGCACGTTTCCCTTCTTCCCCTCCGGCAGCCTCAGCAAACTCTTTTGTATGGGTCGCTGCCCCATCTTGCAACCTGATATATGCCTGAATAGCCGGGATTTCATGTGTCACATTACCAACATCCGTTGAACCTATGCCCTGCGTCAAATCACGTTCAATATATGTCTCGCCCAGATATTCCATATTGTTCCTGAAGTATGATACGAGACGCTTATCATTCCTGATATCCTTTGTAATCTCGTCCTGCTGTATAATTTCTACAGTCGTCCCCGTACACATTGCTGCACCCTTGGCACATTCCTCAAGGATTTTAATTACTTCTATCAGATATTCAAAATCCAGTGCACGGATATTAAACCTGCAAACCGCACGATCGCTGATCGTATTATGAGCTGTGCCTCCCTCAGTAATTATTCCATGGACGCGTGTATGGTCTTTTAAATGCAGCCGCATTGCATCCACAGCATTAAACATCTGAATAACACCACTCAGAGCATTAGCCCCTCTCCACGGAAAAGCTGCGGCATGAGCAGCCCTACCATGAAAAACGTACTCCATGTTTACGCATGCAAAGGAAATATCGTCCGGCATGGTAGCATCAGCAGGGTGCATAACCATGGCTGCGTCCAGTCCTTTAAACACGCCTTCCCGCAGCATCAGAATTTTACCTCCAACACGCTCCTCTGCTGGTGTTCCGATTACTTTCAGAACACCCGGAAGACCATTTTTTTCCATGATTTCCTTCAGAATAATTCCTGCTCCTGCCGAGCTTGTGCCAATAATGTTGTGACCACAACCATGTCCAATATCCGGAAGAGCATCATATTCTGCCAAAAATGCTATTTTTTTCCCTGTTTTTCCGGTGTCATACACCGCTTCAAACGATGTAGGGATTCCCCCTACTCCTTTTGTGACCTTAAATCCATTCTTTTCCAACACATTGCACAACGCAGTCTGCCCCTTAACTTCATGGAATGCCAGCTCTGGATTTTTAAAAATATAGGATGAAACTTCCTCCAGTTCTTCCCTGTGAGAAATAGCAGCGCTGCAAATACCCTGTTTCATTGCCTTTATTGTGTCCGTCATTTATCCTTTTCTCCTTTTGTTTCGGGCTTGTACCGTAATCATAGCACATTTCCATTTTTGTGTATAATATATAAAAAGCATGATGTTTATAGCATAAAAACTATCATTTTGTATAGTTTTGTTTTGATTTCCGCAGATTACTATTGCACAAAAAAAGGAGGTAACACCCTCCTTTTCATAACCGGTTTTCGGCGATCATTGTAAGTTTCTGAATTTAAACAAAACTTTTAAAATACTCTTTCGAAAAATCAATAAATTCACATACACCCCGATTCCGGTTGCAATACTCCCGCCACTGCATCTCAACAAAACGTTCGCATCGTATATCATCGATTTTGATTTTCTTTATCCCAGCCATTTTTACAGATTTTGTTCCAATAAATCCAATTCCCATACCGCTTCCAATCAGCTGCTGCATCATCTGGGGAGAATCACATTCATATGTCACATTTCGAGACACTCCTGCTTCACGGAAAAAACTGTCTGTAATCTTCCGGAAATTGTTTCCCTGCCTGCGCTCAACAAATCTTTCTTTCTCCAACTGGCTCAATTTCACAAGGTTATACTGACTCAAATGATGGCTCTCCGCTACTGCCAATACAATCTCCTCGGAAAATAATGTGATGCTGTTCGGCCAAGCCCCTTCCCAGCGGGTCGAGGTAATAAGGATATCGGTATCTTTTTCTTTGTCACATACCCGTCGTGTTTCATTCTGTTCGATTTTAAAAACCACATTTGGGTGCTGAATCGAAAACTCACAGATCAATTCTGCAGCAAGGGCAACTATCGCTTCGATCTGTATGTTTATTTCATAAAATCCTCCCTGTTCTAATCCCTGAACCTCTCGTACAGATGAATCCAAAATTTCCATGGCTTTTCTTACATTTTTCTGAAATAACTTTCCAGAACTGCTGAGCCGTATTCTTCTGCCAACACGTTCAAAAAGAGAAACTCCCAATTCCTCCTCAAGATTACTGATACTTTTACTAAGAACAGGTTGGGAAACATTCATCTTATTCGCAGCAATTGTCATATGCTCTGTTTCTGCCACAGCCAAAAAATACTGCAATTGTAATAATTCCATTTTTCTGTCCTCTTGTTCTATATTGCAGGTTCTGAACCACATGGAAAGCTCTGTCAGATCACGGGTAGAAATATTTCCGTTTTCCAACTGTACTCCACATTCCATTCCGGTTATTATAAGATTCATTCACATAGTTTCCCATTTCATATAAATAGAAAAACTCCTCCTAACCCACCGTTAAAGTGTCTTAGAAGAAGTTTTCTGCACATTCGCACTGAAATCATGGGAAAGTAACCAATATACCATAACTGGTCGCATTTTTCATGCTTTTTCAAATCTCTTATGCCTGAAAAACCTTGATTTCAAGCCATTTTTAGAGGTCTTTCCATTCAAATCTTATTCATCCCAGTTGTGGTAGACGGCCTGGACATCGTCATCCTCATCGAGAAGGTCCAGGATCCTGTTCATTTTCTTGATCGCATCCTCGTCGGTCAGCTCCACCCAGTTCTGCGGGATCATGGTCACATCGGCCTCCAGCATCGGAATTCCCTCTTTTTCAAGAGCCTCGCGGACCTCACTGAAGGAATCCGGGTCGGTGATCACTTCGTAGCTGTCCTCCTCCTCGGAGAAGTCCTCTGCGCCTGCGTCCAGAGCCATCATCATTAACTCGTCCGGATCCAGTTCGCACTCTTCCTTGTCGATAATGATCTGGCCTTTTTTATCGAACATGAAGGAAACGCTACCCTGTGCGCCGACATTTCCGCCGCCCTTGGTGAACGCGCTTCTGACATTGGCTGCGGTACGGTTCTTATTATCGGTTAAAGTCTCAACGATGATCGCGATTCCGCTGGGACCGTATCCCTCGTAGGTGAGGTTTTCATAGTTTACGGAGTTCAAGTCGCCTGCTGCTTTCTTGATACCGCGGTCGATCGTATCGTTCGGCATGTTGTTTGCCTTTGCCTTGGCGATTACATCACGAAGCTTGCTGTTGTTTGCCGGATCCGCGCCGCCCTCTTTTACCGCAACGGCGATCTCTCTTCCGATTACGGTAAAGATCTTACCTTTTGCCGCGTCGTTTTTCTCTTTCTTATGTTTAATATTGGCAAATTTGGAATGTCCTGACATCTTTCCTGCTCCTTTTCTCTTCGATTCTTCTGTTTCCTCTCCCGCTTATCCGCAGGAAGCAAATTCTCTCATAATCTTAAATATTCTAGCATTATTTTATTTAGTTGGCAAGAGCTTTTCTTGACACTGTTTTAAGTAATGTTATAATATAGAAGAACAATTATCAAAAAACGGAGGAATCCCAATGAAAAAGATTGAAATTGATACGTTTCTCAAATTTCAGTTCGTAAGTAATCCGTCTTTTTCTCCTGACGGATCGTACATTGCCTTTGTTGTATCCACAGCTGATCGGGCTGACAATACATATAAGGCAAATCTTTACGTTTACGACATGGAGGCAAAGAAGGTTCTGAAGCTGACCGGCGGCGGCGACGCGAAGACATACACGTGGACAAAAGAGAACACCCTCCTTTTCCCGGCTGCCAGATCTTCCGAAGTGAAGAAAAAAATCGAAGTAGGTGAGACCGTTACCGCATTCTACGAAATTTCCCCGAAGGGCGGCGAGGCACTGGAGGTATTTACCGTACCGGCAAAGATTACTTCCATCAAAACACTTCCCGACGGCCGGTTCCTTTTAAACGCAGTCCAGGATAATATCAGGGATATCCGCAAAAAATCCTATGAGATCATCGACGAGCTCCCGTTCTGGGGCAACGGTCTCGGATTCACAAATGCAAAGAGAAACCGTCTTGCTGTGTATGACCGCACGGACGGCAGCCTGACCTATGTGGCTGACGACTGGACCGACTGTGGCGCTGCTTCGGCATATGGTGATCTGCTGCTCTACAAGGCATATCCGTGGAAACAGAATGTGCGCGGCATGAAGTCCGGCATCTATCTCTACAATCTGAAGACCGGCGAGACCGAGACCATGCTGGAGCCGGAGACCCGCTACACCGGCACGATCGAGCTGTTAAATGAGAACGAGGCTCTTGTGGCCGCTCTGGAGCCGGATGCTGCGGACACCACAAAATACTGTGAATTCTACAAGCTGAACTTAAAGGATAAATCCCTGACCCACTTTGTATCCTACGACGCCTCCATCGGCTCCGGTTCTGTGGGCTCCGACGCAAGATACGGTTCCGGACGTCTCCAGAAGCTGGTGAACGGTGATTTCTACTTTGTATCCACGGTCAATGACTACGCATGGCTCAGAAAACTGGACAAAGACGGAAACATCTCCGACAGCCTTACAAAGGGAAGCAGCTGCGACAGCTTCGACTGCAACGGCGAGCACATTGTAAGCTGTGAGCTTCAGGGCCTAAAGCTCGCGGAGCTCTACCTCGACGGCGAACAGATCACTGACTTCAACGGCGCGCTTCTCTCCGAGTATTCCGTAAGCGTACCGGAACCGCTCACCTTCACGGCCAGCGACGGATATGAGATCCACGGCTGGGTAATGAAGCCGGCAGATTACGAGGAAGGAAAGACCTACCCGGCGATCCTTCACATCCACGGAGGCCCGCGCACCGTCTTCTCCGACGTCTACCACAATGAAATGCAGGTATGGGCAAATGCCGGTTACTTCGTATTCTACTGCAACCCGAGAGGCTCCGACGGACGCGGAACCGACTTCGGAAACATCAACGGTATCTACGGTACTGTGGACTATCGCAACCTGATGGATTTCACAGATGAAGTATTAAAGAACTATCCGCAGATCGATGCGAAGCGCGTGGGCGTGGCAGGCGGTTCCTACGGCGGTTTCATGACCAACTGGATCATCGGCCATACAGACCGGTTTGCAGCCGGCGCTTCCCAGCGTTCCATCGCCAACTGGGTTTCCTTTGAGCATAACTCCGATATCGGCCATACCTTTATTTTAAACAACCAGGGCGGCAACACCAGAACGACTCCGGAGCTTCTCTGGGAGCAGTCTCCGCTTAAATACGCGCCGAACTGCAAGACCCCGACTCTGTTTATCCACTCCGACGAGGACTACCGCTGCTACATGGCAGAGGGCATTGCCATGTTCAGCGCCATCAAGAGAAACGGCTGTCCGGCCAAGATGTGCCTGTTCCACGGAGAAAACCATGAGCTTTCCCGCGGCGGAAAACCGGAGAACCGGATCGACCGCATGACTGAGATTTTAAACTGGATGGATCAGTATCTGAAATAGAAATCGATCCGAAATTTCAATTACAGCACCACATAAAAATCGCGGTTCCCGTCTTCCGGAGCCGCGATTTTTTGCTGACTTTTAAGAATCTTTTACCGGATCTGTGACTTTCTCTTCTCCGGGTCCTCTCTGCCTGAATTTCCCGCTATGTAAGGAGCTCCAGACTGATCTTCAGGGCTTCATTTACCTTTTCCTGCAATTCGCCGTCAATATGACAGATCTTCTCCCTTAGCCTCTGCTTGTCAATGGTGCGAAGCTGCTCCAGAAGGATGACCGAATCCCGGACCATGTCGCACTGTCTGGCGCTCAGCTCCACATGGGTGGGGAGCTTTGCTTTGTTCATTTTCGATGTGATCGCCGCACAGATCACCGTCGGACTGTGCTTGTTTCCCACGTCATTCTGTATAATAAGGACCGGCCGCACACCGCCCTGTTCCGAGCCCACAACCGGCCTTAGATCCGCATAATAAATATCTCCGCGTCTAATAATCAATCGTCTCACTCTCCGCTTTCGGTTTTGAGGACCCGTCCGGATCCTGTACCGATAGTATTGACACTATATGATTACCTTATGCAGCACAGAGAGAATTTGCGCCTAAAATCCCTCGTATTCACCGTCCTCATATGTCATGGTACCGACCACTTTGTCGCCTGAAACATAGACACGCGGAACGCGTTTTCCGACGACGCAGGGGATCTCATAATGGAAGCCGCCGCTCACCGCAGCCAGCTCCTCCATGGTGATCGTTTCGTCTCCGTCCGTTCCGAGGAGCGTCACTTCCGTTCCCACACAGACATCAGGAAGCTTCGTCACATCGATCATCAGCTGGTCCATGCAGACTCTGCCGAGGATCGGAACCCGGGTTCCTTTGACGAGAACATGTCCTTTCCCCGAAAGGTTTCTGGGATAGCCGTCGCCATAGCCGACGCTCACCGTGGCGATCTTCATGGGCGCCTCCGCCCGGAACGTCCCGCCGTAGCTCACTTCTGTACCGGCGGGAATCTCCTTCACATACGTGACAAAGCTCTTAAGCTCCATGGCAGGCTTAAGCGGAACCCGCTCCTTCTCCACCTCGTCAGACGGATACAGGCCGTATACCGTGATTCCGGCGCGGACCGCATCCAGATTGGCTTTTTTTAGGTCTACGATCCCCGCGCTATTGGAGCAGTGGCGCACCGGGATCTGCACGCCGCGGGCCTTAAGCATGGAGTCGAAGTTCAAAAACTTCTCCAGCTGTTTTTCTGCCGGCCTTTTGTCCTCCTCGTCAGCCCTCGCAAAATGGGTGAACATTCCCTCGATCCGGATTCCCGGGAGGTCACTGATCCTCTTTACGAGATCGGCGGAATCTTCTGTCGGCGTAAGTCCGATACGACTCATTCCCGTATCGACCGCGATATGGATCTTTGCTTCTTTTCCCAGATCTTCGGCTTTCTGAGACAGTCCGCGTGCCTGCTCCATCGTAAAGACTGCCGGACGGATCTCCTCCCGGATCATGCGCTCATACTGCCCGGGAGGCGTAACGCCGAGAACAAGGATTCCTTTTCGGATCCCGTGCTTTCTGAGCTGATAGCCCTCCTCCGGTGCGGCAACGGCAAATCCCTCCACAAAACGGTCGATGGTCTTCGCGACCGCCACAGCGCCGTGTCCGTAGCCATCCGTCTTCACAACACCGATCATTTTCGTTCCCGGTGTCAGATTGTTCCTCATTGCCTCCATATTCTCTTCGATATAATCCAGATGAATTTTCGCATAAACACGATCAAAGCTTCTCATTGATAACCTCCCCGATACAGTCGGCCAGTTCTCCGGCCAGTACAGAATGGACTCCGTAACGATGCTCCGCCGCCTCGCCTGCCAGCCCGTGAATATAAACGCCGAGGGACGCTGCCTCCCGTTCCTCCATGCCGAGGCCGATGAGCCCAGCGATCACACCGCACAGTACGTCCCCGGAGCCTCCCTTGGCCATTGACGGAGACCCGCTGGAGTTAACGAAGACAGTCCCGTCCTTTCCCGCGGTCACAGTCGCCGCATCCTTTAAGACACAGGTTACACCGAACTGTCCGGAGATTTCCGAAGCTGTCCCGATAAGATCCTGTCTGATTTCCTCAACAGACTTTCCCACAAGACGTGCGCATTCGGCAAGATGCGGCGTCAGGATAATATTCTCAGTAAAATAATTCTTCAGATGCGGATACCGGGCGGCCAGATTGATCGCATCGGCGTCCATAATGATCGGAACATAGGCATCCTCGAGGACTGTCTCCACAAGGACCTTCGCGCACTCCTCCGTCCCGATTCCCGGTCCCAGTACGATCACATCAGCCCATTCCGTCTGCTCTTTAACAAGATCCCGGAACGATTCCGGACAGGCAATCGCCTGTTTTGCATCGTACACGGCCAGGATCGCCTCCGGCAGCTTTTCCTGAAGGACCTGCCGGTTCTCCTTTGCTGTCATGATCTTAACAAGCCCCGCTCCTGTCCGGTAGGCGGCTCTCGCAGCGAAAGAGGCCGCACCGGCCATGGTTTCAGATCCCGCAATTACAAGAATGCGCCCGTACGTTCCTTTGTGAGAATACGCTTTTCTCTTCGGGATTTTGACCAGATCCTCCTTCGTATACATGCGCGCGTGCGCTTTTGCCGTTTCCGTTTCCTCCGGAACAAACCCGATATCCGCAACCGTCAGACGGCCGCAGAATTCTCTGCCCGGGAACAGAACCTGTCCCAGCTTAACCTCTCCGAACGTCACAGTCACATCTGCCTGTACCGCAATTCCCATCACCGCACCTGTCTCGGAGCTGATTCCGGACGGAATGTCAACGGCAACCACCTTCGCCCCATACTCGTCCTTCTGTCCCTGTATCAGCCCTGCCAGCTCCCGATACACCCCCTCCAACGGCCTCGTAAGACCGATCCCGAACAGGGCGTCGATCACGAGCGCACAACTTCCGGGGATAAAATCCCGGTAAGAATATACGGGAATTTCCAGTTTCTCCGCAATGGAAAGCTGCGTCTCCATCTCCGGACTCAGCTTTGCGTTCCTGTCCGGGAGCAGGATAGAAACCGTGATCCCGCTAAGAAACAACATCCTCGCTGCGGCTACTCCGTCCGCTCCGTTGTTTCCGGGTCCACAGACAGCCCACACATTTCCGGGTTTTCCCGCAAGAAGCGTCTTCGCCTCTTCCGCCACCGAGAGAGCTGCCCGTTCCATCAGTACCAGGGACGGAATCCCGAACGTCTCAATCGATCGCCTGTCGATCGCCTTCATTTCTTTTCCGCTCACCAGATATCTCACTTTTCTTCTCCCTCCCCCACGGCAAATGCCATGGCATACTCTGCTGTATCCGATATGGAAACCTCGATGCGCCGGATGTCCTTCTCCTGTGCCAGCCGCTTTGCACCGCCGTGCAGGTTCACATACGGTTTCCCAAGATCGTCTCTCAGGACTTCCACATCAATGGGCATAAAACTTCGAAACCCCGTTCCCAGAACTTTCGCGACCGCCTCCTTGACAGCAAAAGTGCCGGCAAGTACAGACGTTCTCCCGTCTGCCTGCCGGCGCTCCTCCTCCGTGAAGACACGCAGCAAAAAAGCCTCTTTTTCACAGGCTTTCTTCATGCGTTCGATTTCAATGATGTCACAGCCAACTCCTGTCAACATGCCGCTTACTTCCTGTCTGTCTCTGCCTGATTTTTGCCGTCATTTCCTGCCTTTTCCCGCTCTTTTCGCTCTCTCTCGTCCTGCATACTGCAGACACGGTAGGAAAGACGCATCAGACTCTCGGAAAGATGTACATTTTCCACCACGACATCGTCGGGAACATTCAGATCCGTGTGCGCGAAGTTCCAGATCGCCTTGATTCCCGCTTTCACAAGACGGTCCGCAATCTCCGGAGCTTTGGATTTCGGGATCGTAAGTGCAGCGATCTGCACCTCATTTTCGATAATAAACTGCTCCAGATCATCAATTCCGCGGATTTCCACTCCCCGGACCACAAGGCCGATCAGTCTCGGATTAATATCGAACATTCCCTTTATCATAAACCCGCGCTTTTCAAAGTTTGTATAATTGGCGATCGCCTGTCCCAGATTTCCGGCACCTATGATGATAATATTATGCTGCCTGTCGATTCCGATAATTCTCGCGATCTCCGTATATAGGTACTTTACATTGTAGCCGTACCCCTGCTGCCCGAAACCGCCGAAATTATTCAGGTCCTGACGGATCTGAGATGCTGTCACTTTCATTCTCGCACTCAGTTCATTGGAAGAAATCCTCTCGATCCCCTCCTCCATCAGATCACCCAGGTATCTGTAATATCTGGGCAGTCTCGAAATGACCGCCTTCGAAATCTGTCTCTCCTCTGCCATATGTTCTTTCACCTTCCTGTATCCGAATCCCCTGACGGCATACGGATAAAATTAACCATATGAGTATTATATCACACAGGTTTCATTTGTCAAATCCTTGTCAAACGATTTGACGCAAAAAACTGCGGCCGCTTATGCAGCAGCCGCAGTTTACTGACACTTACTGCTCGCATTACGCTTTCTGTGATCCAGGCAGTAATTTCAGGAGTTATTCATGATAACAGATTTTGAGTTTACTGCCTGACTTTTCAATTTATTATGTTTAAGCAGTAAATTTTCGGATATGGACACACATTGGCCACGTTATTTTACTGTCTATACACCACAAAAGGATTTTTAGACCGTAACTGGCTGTATTCTGCCTCCGTTCGCTATCCCAGGCATGATCTTCATGATTTTCATCGCTCCAACACTCAGTAAACACTCAGTAAATCATCTTTTATTTTGCAATTCCGTATTTTTTTCCTTTGAACTGTGCTATAATCACTTCCGGATTCAATTCCTCACCAATTCGCAAGAATACTCGGAGGTGTCATGTATGGCAGGTTTGGGAACGATAATAAACGTCGCGGGAATCATTTTGGGCGGTCTTTTCGGTCTGCTGTTCGGAAAAAAAATGAAGCCGAGGTTTCAGGAGACACTGATGAGCGCGGCCGCGCTCTGCGTCCTGTTTCTGGGAATCGGCGGCTGTATGGAGGAAATGCTTGCGGTCGAAAACGGTCATCTCTCCTCCTCCGGCTCCATGATGATGATCGGCTGTTTCGCTCTGGGCGCGTTAATCGGTGAATGGCTGGATATAGACCGCCACATGGAGGAATTCGGCGTCTGGCTCAAAGAAAAGACCAAAAGCCAGGGAGACTCCGCCTTTGTGGACGGCTTCGTAAATGCCTCCCTGACTGTCTGCATCGGCGCCATGGCAGTCGTGGGCTCTATCACGGACGGTATCACCGGCGATTATTCGATTCTTACCGCCAAGGCGGTGCTGGACTTCATCATCGTCATGATCATGACCGCTTCTATGGGAAAAGGCTGTATCTTTTCCGCCATCCCCGTCGGGCTGTTTCAGGGCTCCATCACCTTCATGGCCCGGCTTGTGGAACCGCTGATAACCCCGTCGGCGCTGTCCAACATGTCCCTCACAGGATCCATGCTGATCTTCTGCGTCGGCGTCAACCTGATCTGGGGCAAAAAAATAAAAGTTGCCAATCTCCTGCCCACGGTATTTCTCGCTGTGGCGTGGGCCTGGCTTGCCGGTTAGAACAACTCATTAAGAGAAGGGGCGGCGCACGGATCGTGCGCCAGCCCCTTTCTTTTTCAGGTGTTTTAATCCATTATTTTTCTTGCTGACATATTGCAGTAAATCTACAGATTTTCCACCGCATCGGCTGCTTTCGTCATAAACGGAGCTTCCACGTACTCGACGGTACCGGCATCGACAGCTCCTGCGATCTCCGGACGGATCGGGATCTGGGCCAGCACCGGAATTCCGTATTCCTTCGCGGTTTCTTCCAGATGGCTCTCTCCGAACACGGAAATCTTCTTTCCGCAGTCCGGGCATTCCAGATAGCTCATGTTCTCCACAAGACCGATGATCGGAATATCCATCTTCTTCGCCATGTTGACCGCCTTCGCAACGATCATGGAAACCAGCTCCTGCGGGGAGGTAACGATGATAATTCCGTCAACCGGAAGAGACTGGAACACAGTAAGCGGCACGTCGCCGGTTCCCGGAGGCATATCCACAAACATATAGTCGATATCCTTCCAGTAGGTTTCTCCCCAGAACTGCTTTACAGCGCCGGCGATAACCGGTCCTCTCCAGATGACCGGATCGGTCTCATGCTCCAGAACCATGTTGGAAGAGATCAGCTCGATTCCCGTTGCCGTAACGGCCGGCATTAAAAGCTTTCCATCCGGTGTCACCATTGCCATTTCATGGATTCCGAATGCCTTCGGAATCGACGGTCCTGTAATATCCGCATCCAGAATACCGACACGATGGTTTCTGGCACGCAGGCTGCAGGCCATTAAAGAAGTTACCAGCGATTTGCCGACTCCGCCTTTTCCGCTGACAACTCCGATTACCTTCTTTACGGAGCTTTCCGGACTCAGTTTCTCCAGAAAGCTTGTTTTATCCATTTTTCTGCTGCCGCAGTCCGCGGTGCAGGACCCACAGTCGTGGGTACAGTTCTCACTCATTTCTTCTTCCTCCGGTTATTTCTCTATTCTTCCAGTCCGTTCTCGATCAGACTGCAGACTGCTTCCAGCGCGGCATCTTCGTCTTCCCCGCTGCACTGCACTTCGATCTCCGATCCGCATTTCACTCCGGAGGCCATCACGTTCAGCACACTTTTCGCGTTGATTTCCTTATCTTTATATAGGATCGTAACCTTTGACTGGAATTTCATTGAAGTCTGGCACAAAAGCCCCGCCGGCCGAAGATGGAGACCGGACGGATTCACAACCTGTATTTTTCTTGATTTCATCAGCGCACACTCCTTCCCTTTCATGCATTCTATAACAGTTTTCCGGGAATGTCAAGGCAGGGACGGGCGTGAATACACGCAGCCGCAGTAATTCTGCCGATAGAGGCCGTGTTCCTTTGAAAGTTCAATGGAACGCCGGTAGCCGTTCTTCTTTTTAAAATCCGAATTGAGGAACCGGACGCCGTACTTTTCTCCCATTTCTTCCCCGATCCGGTTTAAACGCTCCGCATCCTTTAACGGACTGATCGTCAGTGTCGTTGTAAACCAGTCGTATCCGCCTTCCTTTGCAAGCCGCGCCGCCTCCTCCAGACGAAGCTTAAAACACTCGGTGCAGCGCGCGCCGCCTTCCGGCTCTTTTTCCAGCCCTTTTACGGCGGAATAAAACACCTCCGGCCGGTACTCGCCCTTTACCAGACGGATCGGATTTCTGACTCCCTGTGCATTCAGTTCTCCAATCAGCCGTTCCTGCTCATTCACCCTCTCCTCATATTCCGTATCCGGATAAATATTGGGATTATAATAAAATACGGTTATGGAGAAATAGTCCGACAGATATTCCAGACAGTAGCTGCTGCACGGAGCACAGCAACTGTGGAGAAACAATGTCGGTGCCGGTTCTCTTTCCTTTATCCCGGAAAGGACCCGTTCCAGCTCTTTCTGGTAATTTCGTCTGTTCATGTTTCCCTCCGTGCGTGAAAGAGGACAGCCGGATCTCTCCTGCTGTCCTCCAGTTCCCTTTTATTTGTCATTGATCTAGAGAAAATCCCGAATGCGTTTGCTGCGAACCGGATTTCTCAGTTTTCTCAGTGCTTTTGCCTCGATCTGGCGGATACGCTCCCTCGTGACATTGAATTCTTTTCCAACTTCTTCCAGTGTTCTCGGATGTCCGTCTTCCAGTCCGAAACGAAGCACGATAACCTGACGTTCCCTCTCTTTCAGATCTCCAAGCAGCGCATCAATGTGCTCTCTTAACATTACAGATTCCACATTTCCCTCCGGAGTCACGGCGTTGCTGTCCGCAACAAAGTCTCCCAGGTTGGAATCATCCTCCTCACCGATGGGAGTTTCCAGAGAAGCAGGCTCTCTTGCGATCTGCATGATCTCCATAACCTTGTCTTCCGACATCTCCAATGCATCCGCCAGCTCTGTCACGGACGGCTCATAACCCAGTTCCAGAGTCAGCTTTCGCTGCATCTTCGACATCTTGTTGATCGTCTCCACCATATGCACCGGTACCCGGATCGTTCTCGCCTGATCCGCGAGCGCTCTCGTCACGGACTGTCTGATCCACCAGGTAGCATATGTACTCAGTTTGTAACCTTTTGTATAATCAAACTTTTCCACGCCTTTGATCAGCCCCAGATTTCCCTCCTGAACGAGATCCAGGAAGCTCATTCCACGGCCGGTGTAGCGTTTCGCAATGCTGACAACAAGTCTTAAGTTTGCCTCGATCAACCGCTCTTTGGCAGCCTCATCGCCCTCGGCTTTCTTTTTCGCCAGCCGCGTTTCTTCTTCTGCAGAAAGAAGCGGAACGGTACCGATTTCCTTCAGATACATACGAACCGGATCTTCTGTGCCAATTCCTTCCAGAAGGTCGATGGCATCCAGATCGATGTCCTCTTCCATCTTGTCGCCTGAAAAGTCGTCGTCGATATCGTCCATAAGCAGAGGATCGTCATCCACAAGCACTGTGTCGTCGATTATCGGAATTACCACAATATTATTGTGTTCCAGATAACTGTAAATTTCATCCATCTGTTCCGGACCAAGATTATCTGCGGCGAAAAAATCATTGATCTCAGTAACGTCAAGCGCGTTCTGTTTTGTCTTTGCAAGTTCGACAAGTTCCTTGAGTTTTTCTAAAAATACTTCTTTTTCCACGTATAACGTCCTTTCAAGTGAAAGTTGTTAAAAGATAAGGCAGTCGAAACTGCCCCACGATGATTCATTATATACCATTCCACTACATTTTTCAACATTTTTATTTGATTTTCCGACTGATTCTTACTGTTTCGATCCACATTTCAACAGCATGGCATTGTGCATGTTTTCAATCATCACATTTTTCACGTCTCCGCCGTATTCTCCGTCGAGAACCCACGCCACTTCCTCCTCCGAGGTGATCGAAAGCCTTGCAGTCCGAAACCGGTATACATAGTCGTTTTCTTCCTCTTTTAAGAACATGTAGGACACAATATTGGAAAGATCTGCCGGCGTCTTCGGAGTCCGGATAAAAAGTGCCTCAAACAGACCGTCATCAAAGGCCACATCCCGGGGCACAAGCCCTTTAAATCCGCCGACACTTGTGGTATTGGTGACCATTCCGAAGATAAAATCCTCCTCTGCGCTTCCGTCCTCCCACTTGATCTTCATCCTGTGAGATTTCAGAGACGCCAGATGCTTCACCGATTCCAGAATATATGCCTGATGACCAAGAATATTCTTTTTGTCCTGAGAGGTCATATAGGAAACTTCCGTAAATGCGCCGAAGGCGGCAATATAAACAAAATTTTTATCACTGCCGAATTTTCCCACATCGACCCCGCAGGATTCCTCTGAGACAGCCGTCTCCGCCGCCTGAATAAAATCCCCGGGAATCTTGAGACTTCTTGCATAATCGTTGGTGGACCCTGAGGGCAGATAGCCTAACACCGGCCGTTTTTCCAGTTTCATCAGGCCGGAAACCGCCTGATTCAGAGTCCCGTCTCCGCCGCTGACCACGAACAGATCCGTCTGTTCTCCGTATTCTTCTG
Organism: Lachnospiraceae bacterium; assembly: GCA_022788065.1. Taxonomy (GTDB): domain Bacteria; phylum Bacillota; class Clostridia; order Lachnospirales; family Lachnospiraceae; genus SUG393. The sequence goes on from JALEWG010000151.1 coordinate 15,475, forward strand.
CGATCCGCCTTGCATCATCAGGCCCCTGTGTCACATACACCTTCGGGAAATATCCCGCTTTGCAGAAGCAGTCCAGAATCCCCGTCAGATGATTTCCTATCTGTTCCCGTCCGGACCGGGGATTAAACAGAAATATCATGTTTTTCAAGTGCATCTCCTCCATACTGCTGCTCCAGATATTTTTTATATGCCATGAACGCATTCGGAATCGGATAGGTTTCCTTCAGTTCCTCTAGGTTCACAAAAAGGACCGGGGTATCATCCTGGCCGCATCGGGCCAGAAGTCCGTCCAGGTCTTCCTCAGCAAGTTCATCCGCCAGAATCAGGTAGCCGTTCATATGCCACTCGGTGTGACTGAAAATATGCTTCGCATCCGGGAGCTTCCTTATGATGGCTTTTTCTCCGGCCAGCGCGGTCGCTTCCTTCCCGGACAGTTTCCCGGGAAGATTGATAAACTCATAAAGGGAAGCCAGAAGACCGTCGTCTTTTCGCTTTCTTATGGCTATTTTTTCCCTATATTCCAGTAATAATACTGTCTTTTCCTCAATTTTTCGTTTCTTTTTCGGACTTTTTACCGGAATTTCTCCCGTCAGTCCCTGCGCGCACGCTGCGCACACCGTATAAAACGGGCATTCCCCACAGAGTGGTTCCCCGTTGGGGACGCAGATCACAGCTCCTGTTTCGATCAGTGCCTGATTGAAATCTCCGGCTTCTCCCTCCCGGATCACAGTAAGGACCAGTTCCTCCATCTTTCTCTTCACAGACTGTTTCAGGATATCCTCCCGGCTTCCCGTCACACGGGAGAGCACCCGGAGTACATTGCCATCCACAGCCGGAGCCGGGATTCCGTAGGCGATGGAGGCGATGGCGCCCGCCGTATAACTCCCGATACCGGGAAGAGAAAGTAACGCCTCCCTGGAAGCGGGAAGCTTTCCGCCGTATTGTTCTGTTATGATCTCTGCCGCTTTTTTCAGGTTCCTGGCCCGGCTGTAATAGCCGAGGCCCTCCCAGCATTTTAAGAGTTCCTCTTCCGGGGCATCTGCAAGGGCCTCCACAGTCGGAAAATGTTCCATAAACCTGAAATAATACGGTTTCACGGCTTCCACCCGCGTCTGCTGCAGCATGATCTCGGAGATCCAGATCCGGTAGGCATCCGTCGTTCCTCTCCACGGCAGATCCCGTTTATTTTTCCTGTACCACGAAAGCAGAGGCGCGTATGCCGAAGAAAGACGCTCCTTCGGGGACAGTTCCCTGTCCGTAGAATAGAGCGTCTGCAGACTCTCATAGGGGGACGGTCTATACATATCCGTATACCCCTCGTACAGAAACTTCACCGGAGATCACTTCCGTCCTCGATCCGTCCGGCAGCCGGACTTCCAGACCGCCGGTTTTATTGATTCCTTCAGCAACACCGCGAAATTCTCCCGACGGTGACAGAATACACACCTCGCGGTCCCGGTTGACCAGACGACTGTTATACTCTTCCATCAGACCGGACATATCCTCCGTCTCTGCAAATTTCTCATAATATGTTTCAAACGCCTTCATCGTCGCGGCAATGATGTCGCTTCTGCGGAACTTCACACCGGATTCCAGATACAGGGACGTGGCTGTCGCGCGGATCTCCTCCGTAAACGCCTCCTGTCCTACATTGATGCCGGGTCCGATAATTACGTACTGGATCTCCATGAGCTCCGTGCTCATTTCTGTCAGGATCCCGCATACTTTCTTCTGATTCAGAACCACATCGTTGGGCCACTTGATCATGCACTCCAGACCGGTGGTTTCCCTGATGCCGCGCTCGACCGCCATGGCCATAATCAGTGTCAGCATGGAAGCGGAAATCGAATTGATCTGCGGGCGCAGAAGAAGACTCATCCAGATCCCGACTCCCGGGGGAGACACCCAGTTTCTTCCGCGGCGTCCCTTACCGCCCTCCTGCCTGTCGGCAACTACCAGCGTTCCGTGAGGTGCTCCGGATTCGGCAAGCTTTCTGGCCTGAATATTCGTGGAATCTGTCTTATCCAGGTATTCCACATGTCTTCCGGCCCACTTTGTTGAGATACTGCTCAGAATTTCTTCCCTGGAAAGAACGTCAGAAACACTCTTTAATGTGTAGCCCCGGTTTCGCACCGCCTCGATCTCATATCCATCTTCTTTTAACTGATTGATCACTTTCCAGACAGCCGTCCGGGAAACCCCGAACCGCTCGCAGAGCTCCTGCCCGGAAATATAACCGTCTGTTTCCTTCAATAATTTAAGGATTTCTCCCTTCATTCGTCTACCTCCACCAGATGCTGACGGCACTGATGACCGTCAGGACCAGGAGCGCACCGCCAAATGCCATCTGAAGAACGGCCGACAGTTTTTGCTTCTGGTTTCTCTTGCTGCGCTTCATTCTGTATCTTCCTGTGGCCAGATTTAAAACTGCCGCCAGGCAAAAGATAACCGGAAAAAAGATCATATATTCTTCCGGATTGATAAATGACAGGAAAGCCATGATAACAACCGCGATACCGATCACAATATGCATGGTATCGAGTGCCATGGATTCTCCCCTGACCTTACGTCTTCTCTCGTTTCCAGCCATTCGAACCTTCTCCTGATATTCCATCTGTCAGTCTGTTCTTCTCCCCCAGGATCCTGTGCACCTGCCCGATGATCTCGTCTGCCGTATAGATCCGGAACAGCTCCAGATCCATCTTTCTGGCGCAGACCTCCAGGATCGCAGCGTACAGATCCCGGTAATCCCAATCCGGATCCAGCTTGAATTTTCTGGCCAGAAACGGGAAGATTTTTTCTGTGTACGCCCGGTATCCTGATATCTTATCCATCTGTTTCTCCTGCAGATAGGGAGTAAGATAAAGCTTAAGCATCTCCACTTCAGACATCAGATTGTCAAAATAGTATGCCTCTGTGTAAGGCATGGATAAGTAATATTTTCTTCCGGCGAGGCCGTAGATCATGCGCATCCCGTCATAGTATCCGAGCTGCATGTTCCGCTTCGCCTTTTCCGCGTCAAATTCCAGAATTCCTCCCAGATTTCTTCTGGGCGCAACCCGGTACAGAGTCACATCCTCCGGAAGATCAAAAAGCTTCTCCCGATCGATGCCGATGCCGTAGATCCGGATCACAATAATATCCTTGTAGCCCCGGTCTGCCAGCACGTTGATCGGTACATTGTTGACACTGCCGCCATCCATGTACGTCTTGCCGCCGAGCTTTTCATTTTTAAAGCCCGGAAAATAGGAACTGGCTAACAGGATATCCTTCATGGTACCCTCCGGCGCCGCCTGTACATCGAAGTTGATCTCCTTCATGTCCGTGACAGAAAAGGCCGTCGCAAAGAACCGGCATGAGGAAGCCCGGACTTTTTCCTCGTCCACCGTCTCCATGATCAGCTGCTTTAACGGAGTGATGTCCAGCCCACGGCCTTTTAAAATCTTCCTCATTTCCGCCGCCAGCTCCGCGAATCCCGTATCTTTCAGATCCAGCCGTCTTAAGTTCTCAATCATTTTTTCATCCACATTGAGAACGCGGGCGTAAGACATGGTCTCCCATATGGCTTCCGCCCGTTCCAGATCATCCATACACATCATGACACCGTTTAAGGCGCCGACGGAGGTTCCTGATATCCCCGTGATCTTTACGCCGGCCTCCCTAAGCGCTTTCCAGACTCCGACCTGATAAGCGCCTCTGGCGCCTCCGCCTTCTAAAACGACGCCATATCCACGGTTTAAATCAATGACCGGCTTCATCGGCTGCCGCAATCTCCGTCATACTCTTAACCAGTCCGGCCATGGACTGTATTTCCGACGGGATGATGATTTTGGTTGCTTTTCCGTCTGCTGCCTTCGCAAACGCTTCCAGGCTCTTGATTCTGAGAACCGCCTCGTCCGCTCCGGCTTCCTTTATCATGCGGATTCCGTCCGCGTTGGCCTGCTGGATCTTTAAGATTGCCTCTGCCTGGCCTTCCGCCTCACGGATCCTTCTCTCTTTTTCCGCCTCCGCATGCAGGATCGCCGCCTGCTTGTCGGCCTCCGCGTCGAGAATTGCGGACTGTTTCTTACCCTCTGCCACAAGAATTGTGGATTTCTTCTCACCTTCCGCACGGAGGATGGCTTCACGGCGCTCACGCTCCGCTTTCATCTGTTTCTCCATCGCATCCTGGATCGCTGCAGGAGGAATGATGTTCTTAAGCTCCACACGGTTGACCTTGATTCCCCACGGATCCGGTGCCACATCGAGCGCGGCGCGCATTTTTGTGTTGATAGTCTCTCTGGAAGTGAGCGTCTGGTCCAGTTCCAGATCGCCGATGATATTTCTCAGAGTCGTAGCCGTCAGGTTTTCAATTGCCATGATCGGGTTCTCCACACCATAGGCGTAGAGCTTCGGGTCCGTGATCTGGAAAAATACAACGGTATCGATCTTCATCGTGACATTATCCTTTGTGATCACCGGCTGCGGCGCAAAATCCACCACCTGCTCTTTTAAGATCACTCTCTTGGCAACGCGGTCAATGAACGGAACTTTAAAATGTACGCCCACATGCCATGTGTCAAGATACGCACCGAGGCGCTCCACCACCATGGCCTGGGCCTGCGGCACGATCCGGATGCAGGACGCGATCACGCAAAGCACCACCAGAATAAGAATCAGCATTGTGACAAATCCGATCATAACTTTTTTTCCTCCTTTAATCGTTCTACCATCAGTTTCACGCCGCGGATCTCACGGATCACAACGATCTCTCCCACAGGGATCACATCGTCCTCGTTGAGTGCTCTTGCCGTCCACTCCTGTCCGCCGATCACGGCAGCTCCACAGGACAGGCTGTCATTGATCTCCGCAGTCACTCTTGCCTTTCTTCCGATCAGGCTCTCGGCATTGGTCTTCACAGTCCCCCGATTGATAAACTTTGCGGCAAACGGTCTTGTAAAAATCAGCATGACAAACGATACGGCCAGAAATACAACAAGCTGTATCTGAACGGAACAGCCGGCAAGCGCGGCAAGGAACGCGAAAAGTGCGCCGCCCGCAAACCAGATGGTGGTCAACGCCATCGTTCCCATTTCAATTCCGATAAAAACGACCAGCGCAATCAGCCAACCGATCATTTCCATACCATCAACTCCTCTTTTTATCCTAAAGCGCGGACGCTCTGCGCTGTCTGGCAGTCTCAAACATCAGGATCGAGGCAGCGACCGCAGCATTTAACGACTCCACCTTCCCGGACATGGGAATTTTTACCCACGTATCTGCCATCCCGGAAAGCGCTCCGGTAAGTCCGTTTCCCTCGTTTCCGATCAGGAACCCGATATTACCAGTATAATCTTCCTGTTCATAATTATTCTTTCCGGCCAGATGAGCGGCAAACAGATGAATTCCTCTTTCCTTCAGTTCTCCGGCCGTTTCCAGAATGTCATCCGTGTAAAAGAACGGGACACGGAACACGGACCCCATCGTGGAGCGGATCACCTTGGGATTATAGATATCCACCGTATCGCGGCTCATGATCAGTCCCGTAATTCCGGCTCCCTCCCCGGCCCGAAGGATCGTTCCGAGATTTCCGGGGTCCTGAAGATTTTCCAGAATCATGAGATGGGCAGCTCCTTTGGATTTTAAAAGGTCATCGATCCCGTACCGGTACTGCCGCACCAGCGCCAGAACGCCCTGCGGCGTCTGTGTATCCGACATGGCAGAAAAAACAGCGTCCGTCACGATCTCATATCCCGGGCAGCCGGAAAGCACCTTCTCATTCTCCGTATCGCGCAGGAAACTCTCCGACACATAGAGTTTTTCGGTCCTGTCCTTCGGGAGCTCTGTGACCATGCGGATCCCCTCCACAACGAACAGGCCCGCCTCATTTCTCGCTTTTGCTTTTTTCTTTAACTCGATCACTGATTTTACCTGTTCATTTTTCGTGCTGCTGATCATTCCAGACCCTCCGGACGGACGGTTTCCAGTTCTTCCATCCAGATCCTTCTCGCCGCGTCGGACGGCATTCTCAGATCCCCTCTCGGAGATACAGCCACAGAACCGACCTTCGGTCCATCCGGGAGGCAGGACCGCTTAAACTGCTGCGCAAAGAATCTGCGGTAGAAGGTATTCAGCCATTTATAGATCGTCGCGTCGTCATACTCTCCCTCAAAAGCGATCTTTGCCAGGCGATAGATCTTTGCCGGACGGTATCCGTATCTTAAAATATAGTACATGAAGAAGTCATGAAGCTCGTAGGGGCCCACAAGATCCTCTGTTTTCTGTGAGATCTGTCCTTCTGTCGGAGGAAGAAGCTCCGGACTTACCGGCGTATCCAGCACATCATAAAGAACCTTTTTCAGCTCCTCATCCCCGCAGGTATCGGCATAATAGCGGACCAGATGGCGCACCAGCGTCTTCGGAACCGACGCGTTGACTCCGTACATGGACATGTGATCGCCGTTGTAGGTCGCCCAGCCGAGTGCCAGCTCCGACATATCGCCCGTGCCGATCACAAGGCCGCCGTTCTGGTTGGCCAGATCCATGAGCACCTGCGTTCTCTCGCGGGCCTGGGAATTCTCGTATGTCACATCGTGGTTATCCATGCTGTGTCCCAGATCGCGGAAATGGAGGGCAACAGCGTCTTTAATTACTACTTCTTTCAGTTCCGCGCCCAGCTTTTTCGTCAGCGTACAGGCGTTGTTGTAAGTTCTGTCGGTGGTACCGAAGCACGGCATCGTCACGGAGAGAATATTCTCCCTCGGGATCTTTAACATATCAAAGGCTCTCGCCGTCACAAGAAGAGCCAGCGTGGAGTCGAGTCCGCCGGAAATTCCGACCACGGCATGCGTGCAGCCTGTGTGGGCCAGACGTTTTTTCAGACCCATGGCCTGGATCGTGAGGATCTCTTCGCAGCGCGCTTCCCTCGCACTCTCATCGGACGGTACAAACGGTGCCGGATCGATGAACCGCTCCAGCTTCAGGTTCTCTGTATCCAGTTCGAATTCCACGAAATCGTAATCCTCCGTATTTTCAGCGGGCCGGAAGGTGGTCATGCGGCGTCTCTCGCTGCGAAGCCGCTCCAGATCCAGATCCGCACAGATGATCCCGCTCTCAAACCGTTTCGAGGAGGCCAGGATTGTTCCGTTCTCCGCTATGATATTATGTGCTCCGAACACAAGATCCTGTGTGGATTCTCCTTCCCCGGCGTTGGCGTATATATACCCGCAGACAAGTCTCGCAGACTGGCCCGAGATCAGATTCGTCCGGTACGCATGCTTCCCGGTCGTCTCGTCGCTGGCAGAGCAGTTAACGATCACCGTCGCTCCCGCCATTGCATGAGAGATACTCGGCGGATTCATGACCCAGACGTCCTCACAGATCTCACCGGCAATGACCAGTCCGGGGATACTCACACACCGGAACAGAATATTGCTGCCGAAGGGAACATATGACTCATTCCACTCCTCTTCCTCAGGTGCGGCCGGGCCGGGATTAAAATGCCTCAGCTCATAGAATTCCGAGTAATTGGGAAGATTGGTCTTGGTCACCAGTCCGAGCAGTTCCCCGTTCCAGATGGCCGCAGCCACGTTGTAGAGCTTTCCTCCGCGTTCCCACGGAAGTCCCACGAAGACCAGCATGTCCAGCCCCTCGGTTTTTTCCACCAGTTTTTTCAGTTCCTCCTTCGCCTTCTTTACAAGAATATCCTGGAGGAACAGATCGCCGCAGGTGTATCCAGTCAGGCACAGCTCCGGAAATACCATGATCTTCGCTCCCCTTTTTTCTCCCTCCTGTATCATTTCCCAGACTCTGTCCCCGTTATGAACAGGATCCGCAACTTTGATTTCCGGCGTTGCGGCTGCAACACGGATAAAACCATCTTTCATATCTTTACTCCTTTATTTACATTTCTGCTGCCGTCTTTTCTTCAGACGCCGGCAGCCAGTTTCCTTTCAGAATATACAGAACATCCAATGTCATCGTGCCGATCCATGTGATCGGATAGCAGAGCATAACCGCCTTGTAGCTCGGGAAAAACGGCACCAGCAGATTGATATAGATCATTCTGAGGACGCACATATTTCCCACTGAGATCAGCATGGATACGGTCGTCTTTCCCGCTCCGCGCATGGTTCCCATTAACACCTGGTGAACGGGCAGGATCAGGTAAAACGGAATAATGAGCCGCATCGTGAGGGTGCCGTAGCGCACTACTTCCGGCTCCGTGCTGAATATCCCGGTCAACTGCGGAGCGAAAATATAGAGAAGCAGGCTTATACAGCCCACGTATGACAGACAGATCGTAAGATTCTGCGCGATCCCTTTTTTCACCCGGTCATACTTTTTCGCACCGATATTCTGCCCCGTGAACGTCGTAGCCGCCAGACAGAAGCTCTGCATCGGAAGCTGGGCAAAACCGTCGATCTTTAAGTACGACCCGAAGCCCGCCATGGCCATGGCCCCGTACGCGTTGACATTAGCCTGTACGATGACGTTCGACAGGGAAATGATCGAATGCTGGAATCCTGCGGGAAGTCCCTGCGTCAGGATCATTTTCACCATTGTTTTCCGGATTCTCAGCTTTCGGAATTCCAGTTTATAGATATCATCTGTCTTCGTAAGAGTTCTTAAGCACAAAACCATGGAAATAAACTGGGAAATTACGGTTGCGATAGCAACTCCCTCCACTCCCATGCCTCCCAGTACGACAAACAGGATATCCAGAATGATATTCGTAACGGAAGATACGCACAGAAAATACAGCGGATGTCTGGAATCTCCCACGGCCCTGAGGATTCCCGCGGCCATATTATAGGTCAGGTTAAACAGGGATCCTGAAAAGAAAATCCGGAAATACACGACGGAATTCACCATTACTTCTTCCGGCGTCCCCATCAGTTTCAGGATCAGCGGTGAAAAACCGATACCGACCACAATCAGAATCACCCCTCCGATAAAGCAGAGTGCTATGGCCGTATGAACCGCCTGATGCATCTTCTCTTCGGCCCTGGCGCCGTAATACTGGGAGATCACTACGCCTGCTCCCGTCGCGATTCCAAGAAACATTCCGATCACCAGATTGATCAGGGAATTGCTGGAGCTCACAGCCGCAAGCGCTTCGCTGCCGATAAACTGCCCGACCACGATGGAATCCACCGTATTGTAGAGCTGCTGAAGAAGATTTCCGATCAGAAGCGGAACCGCAAACGCGATCAGCTGCTTCCAGATCACTCCCTCTGTCATCATTGTCGTTTTTTTTCTTTGTTCTCCGGACAAGTAAAAACCTCCCCATCTTCCGTATTCTGTTCCTTCAGGGTCCGTGATTCGCTTTTTGCGGATGCGCAGACTCTGTTTTCATTATACACTCTTTTACGAAAAAAGGGAAGTTTTGTAAGTAAGAGAGCTGTAATTTTCCCAAATTCTGTGGTAAACTTGAAAGACATATCGGATTTTATCAGGAAAGGATCTGCGAACTGCTGCATGAATGAATATTTTATAAGAACTGCTCAGCTTCTGGGAGAAGAAGGTTTTTCCCGGCTCTCTGACGCTTCCGTGGCCGTATTCGGTCTCGGCGGCGTAGGATCCCACTGTGCGGAAGCTCTGGCGCGCTCCGGTGTGGGTACGTTACTTCTCATCGATTCGGACGAAGTCGCCCCGTCCAATATCAATCGCCAGAGTATCGCCCTGATCAGCACGATCGGACGGAAAAAAACGGAGGTCTTAAAAGAAAAAATCGCCGATATCAATCCCGACTGTCGGGTTTTTACCTGCGATTCTTTTGTGCTGCCTGAAAATACGGAGGAGATCTTCTCGTCTTTCCCAAACAGGCCGGATTATATCATTGACGCGATCGATACCGTGAGCGCAAAGCTTTCGCTTGTGAGCTATGCCAGGGAGAAATCCATCCCCATCATCTGTTCGATGGGTACCGGAAACAAACTTCACCCGGAGCTTTTCCGGATTGCGGACATCTACAGCACCAGTGTCTGCCCGCTCTGCCGCGTCATGCGAAGAGAACTGAAAAAGCGTGACATACCTGCCCTCAAGGTCCTCTATTCCGAGGAAGTTCCCGTTTCACCGAAATCCGAAGGCGAACAGAAAGCCTCCGGCCGCCCGGCTCCCGCCAGCATCGCATTTGTACCGCCTGTGGCCGGGCTCCTGATTGCCGGCGAGGTGATCCGCGAACTCTCCGGTGTCCGCTGAAGAAATGTCCGTCTCAAACGGTTGAAAGGCTGCATCCCCCCACAGAATGCAGCCTTTCGTCACGTTCAAAGTACCTCACATTATACAGTTCTCGAAATTGATTCCCCTTCAATTTCTTAATGCCACTGTAATATAACACAATTTTCCAATTACGTCAACGGTTATTATCGTAAATTTTGCACAAACATCAAGTAATTTTTTACTATATCTTCCCATGTATACTTTTGTCCGTACCAGGCAGACTAACAGGTAAAAAACGGGCTGTTTTACCTCCCGGAAAGGATGCCCCATATGAACATTTCAACGGACTTCGACACAAACATCTCCTATTTTCATCAGGTTCTCGATGTACAGACCAATTTTGACATTGTTTACCACACATTAACGATCGGCGGCCGCAGGGCGTGCATCTACTTTGTAGACGGTTTCACAAAGGATGAAGTGCTTCTTCGCCTTTTGCAGGATTTTTCCTCCATCAAACCAGAGGACATGCCGGAATCCGCCCATGACTTTTCCAAACAGCACGTAAGCTACGGAGAGACCGGCCTGGAGACGGAGGAAAGTCAGATTCTGATCCAGCTTCTCTCCGGACTCTCCTGCCTTTTTATCGACGGATACGACAAGTGCATCACCATCGACTGCCGTACTTACCCGGCCAGAGGTGTCTCTGAGCCTGAAAAGGACAAGGTCCTCCGCGGATCCAGAGACGGTTTTGTGGAGACGCTGATTTTCAACACGGCTCTGATCCGGCGCAGGATCCGTGATGTGGATTTCAAAGTGGAGATCATGCAGACGGGAGAAAGCTCCCATACGGATATCGCAATCTGTTATATGAAAAAGCGCGTGGACGGCGCACTGTTGGAAAAGATTAAAAAGCGCATAGAAAACCTTCGCGTGGATGCGCTTTCCATGAACCAGGAAAGCCTGGCAGAATGCCTGTTTCCCCATAAATGGTTCAACCCGTTTCCGAAATTCCGTTTTTCCGAACGTCCGGACACGGCAGCCGCTTCCATTCTGGAAGGCAATATCGTGATTCTGGTGGACAATTCCCCAGCCTGCATGATCCTGCCCTCCTCCGTGTTTGACATCATCGAGGAAGCCGACGATTATTATTTTCCGCCCGTCACCGGAACGTACCTGCGGCTCTCCCGCATGACCTTCTCCTTCCTCTCCCTGTATCTGACGCCCACCTGGCTCCTGTTCATGCAGAATCCACGCTGGATTCCCGACTGGCTGCAGTTTATCCGGCTGGCCGACGAGCTCTATGTTCCGTTGATCTGGCAGCTCCTGATTCTGGAATTTGCCATTGACGGCCTTCGCCTCGCCGCTGTCAACACCCCGAATATGCTGACGACTCCGCTCAGTGTCATCGCCGGAATTGTCCTCGGCGAGTATTCTGTCAAATCAGGCTGGTTCAATTCGGAGACCATGCTGTATATGTCCTTTGTCACCGTGGCAAACTACTCTCAGGCCAGTTTTGAAATGGGCTATGCTCTGAAATTCATGCGCATTATTCTGTTGGTTATGACTTCCCTCTTTAACGGCTGGGGATTCCTGTTTGGATCCGTTCTTGTCGTGTGTGCCATCGTCTTCAACCGGACGATCGCCGGAAAGAGCTATATCTATCCTCTGATCCCGTTCTCATGGTCCGAGTGCAGAAAGCGGTTCTTCCGCGGCCGTCTCCCTCACACAGAAAAATCCCAGAAGCATTGACGCTTTTTATGTGGACTTTCCCGCTCAAATGTATTATGCTTAAGGCGTCTCACAGCAGGCTTCCTTTACTCAGGGCCAGCCTGCCTGTGCAAATCATACAGGGAGAGGTAAACTATGTTTTTAGAGAAAATTTCATGGGTGCAGGCAGAGGAGTATTTTAAGAAGCGGGATATCGCAATCATCCCGGTCGGAAGCACAGAGAATCACGGTTCCCAGCTCTGTCTCGGAACGGATTTCCTGATTCCGAGAAAACTCTGCGAAATGATGGACGATCGTCTTGACATTCTGGTCGCTCCCACGATTCCTTTCGGCGTCGGAGACCAGCATGCCGATTTCCCGGGAACCATCACGATCGGCTCTGACGGTCTTTACGATCTCGTGACCCGTGTAGTCAATGAACTTTATCGCTTCGGAATCCGGAAGTTCGTTTTTTTAAACGGACACGGGGGAAATACGCCGGTTCTTCAGCGGATCTGTCTGGAGCTCGATAACCGTCACGCTCTCGGCTGCCTGTTAAACTGGTGGATGCTGGCCGGCGACCTGAATCCTGCCTGGAAAGGCGGCCATGGCGGCGGAGAGGAAACGGCAGCCATGCTGGCGATCGATCCCTCCTGCGTACACATGCACTATTTTCAGGAATTTGAACCGAAGGATCTCAGCAAAGAGCTTACATTCGCCGGCGCGTCCAACGTAATGTTCAAGGGGATCTCCGTCCCGGTTCCGCGCCATGTGGAGCGTTTCTCCGAGTGCGGCTGGTTCGGTCCGGATTCTCCGCAGACAGCAACCGTGGACTGGGGCAAGAAAATGCTCTCCGCCACAGCCGATTTCTGCGCCGACTTTATTGAGGCCTTCGACAAAGTCTCAATTCCGGAATAACGAAAGTAATAAATCGCCCGGGTACCTGAAAGCAACAAGTACCCGCGGCGATTTTTCTTTCGGAAACCCGCATATTCTATTTTGCTGCATTCATGGCGCGTTCCGCCAGAATCTCCCTTTTTCTGAAATACTGAATCAAAAAAAGCACACAGCGGATCACGTTGTCCGTACACATGCAGACGCAGACCGAGTAAAGTCCCATATGAAAGATATGTACACAGATCAGAATTCCCAGGATCCGGACTCCCCACATGGAAGTAAACGTCACGTAGAGCGGCGTTTTTGTGTCTCCCGCGCCCTGAAGCGCGCCGGAAATACAGAACGCGATCATTTGCGGAATCTGGATCACTGCAAGGATCTTGAGCAGAACACTTCCGTACGCGATCACTTCCGCATCCGGGGTAAAGATCCCCATGATCTGTGCGGACCCGAAGAACAGAACACACGTCATACATGCCATGACCACTGTTCCCAGTTTAATTGTTCGAAACAGGAAGTCGTGGGCCATATCCGGTCTTCGGGCTCCCAGAGACTGGCCGTACAGCGTCGTGACCGCGGTTCCGAACGCAAATCCCGGCATAAAGCTCAGGGATTCCGCGGTTCCCGACAGGCTCTGTGCCGCCACCGCAACCGTACCTAACGTTGCGATCGTGCTCATGACAACGATATGGGAGCCGCTCATGGCAACCCGCTGCAGCATGGCCGGGAGTCCAAGGCGGACTGCTGTCTTAAGCTCTGCCCAGTCAGGCGCGAAGCCGTCTTTTAACGATATCTGCATTTCCGATTTCCGCGTGAAACAGAGAATCAGGAGAATCATTGCGCCCACTGTATTGGAGATCGAGGTGGAGGCCGCCGCTCCAGCCACGCCCCAGCCCAGTCCGAACACTGCAATGCTTCGCCCCAGAACTGTCACGGTCCTCGACGGAAAGATCATAAGAAAATTTCCGGCAACATTTGCCAGATTGATCATCACATTGACCTTCATCGGCGTCCGGCTGTCCCCGTATCCTCTGTAAATCGCGGTGAGGACCATAGTCAGACACCGGAAGCAGAGAGACAGCGCAATGATCTTATTGTAAGTTTCTGCAAAGTCCAGGATCTCCGGCGCTCCTCCCATCCACTCCGGAATTTTTCTCGCCAGCGCAAAATAGAGAACTGACAGAGGGATTCCCAGCGAGAACACCATCAGGATCGCCTGCCGGATCAGATTCTTCGCCCGCTCCGTATCCCCGGCCCCGACGCTCCTCGCAATCATTGAAGTAAAGCCGACGCCAAGCGACAGAATCGCCCCATTCACCAGCATGTTCGGAGACTGGCTGATGGAGACAGAGGCAGTCGCGATGGCTCCCATGGATCCGACCATGGCAGTGTCTACCGCCTGTACAAGTGAAGTAAGTACCTGCTCTAAAAAAATAGGCCATGCGAGCATGACAATTGTCAGCCACGGGCTTCTTTTTCCGTCCACAACTGAAAATGATTTCTTATCCACAGACTTTCTCCTTTTATCCTTTGTTTAGATCTTTAAAGACCACTTGCTCAGATCCCACACCTTTGATACGAGCCCGTCATAGAATTCCGGTTCATGGCAGATCAGAAGAACTGCCCCTTTATACTCCTTCAGGGCACGCTTCAGTTCAGCCTTCGCGTCCACATCCAGATGGTTGGTCGGCTCGTCCAAAAGCAGCACATTCGTCTCCCGGTTCATCAGCTTGCAGAGACGTACCTTGGCCTGCTCTCCTCCCGATAACACGCGCACCTGGCTCTCAATATTTTTCGTGGTAAGCCCACACTTTGCAAGGGCGGAGCGCACTTCATACTGGGTGAAGGACGGAAATTCCTTCCATATTTCCTCAATACACGTGGTCGTATTTCCCGGCGCCATTTCCTGCTCGAAATATCCCGTATAAAGATAGTCTCCCAACTCCACAGATCCGGAAAGAGCAGGGATCAGGCCCAGAATACTTTTTAAGAACGTGGTCTTTCCGATTCCGTTGGCGCCGATGACCGCAATTTTTTCTCCGCGTTCCATGGCAAAATTCAGAGGTTTTGACAGTGGTTCCTCATACCCGATGACCAGATCCTTCGTCTCAAAAATCATTTTACCTGCTGCCCGGGCATTCAGGAAATTGAACTCCGGCTTCGGCTTCTCCTTCGCAAGTTCGATCACTTCCATCTTGTCCAGCTTTTTCTGTCTGGACATAGCCATATTTCTTGTCGCCACTCTCGCCTTATTTCTCGCAACAAAGTCCTGAAGCTCCGCGATCTCCTGCTGCTGGCGCTTATAAGCCGCCTCCAGCTGACTCTTCTTCATCTCGTAGACTTCCATGAACTTGTCATAATCGCCCACATAGCGATCCAGCTTCTGGTTTTCCATATGATAGATCAGGTTGACCACACTGTTTAAAAACGGGATATCATGGGAGATCAGGATGAACGCATTCTCGTATTCCTGAAGATACCGTTTCAGCCACTCAATGTGCTGTACATCCAGATAGTTGGTCGGCTCATCCAAGAGCAGAATATCCGGTTTTTCAAGAAGGAGTTTTGCCAGCAGGACCTTTGTTCTCTGGCCCCCGGACAACTCCTCCACATCCTTGTCGAGACCGATCTCATCCAGTCCGAATGCATGGCCGATTTCCTCCACTTTGGAATCGATCACATAAAAATCATGATTCATCAGAAGGTCCTGGATCGTTCCCAATTCCTCCATCATTGTATTCATTTCTTCCTCGGATGCGTCACCCATTCTGTCGCAGATCTCATTCATCCTCGTTTCCATTTCAAAGAGGAACGAGAATGCGCTCTTTAGCACATCCCGGATCGTCATCCCCTTTTCCAGTATGGTATGCTGATCCAGATAACCGACGCGGACGTTCTTCGCCCACTCCACTTTTCCCTCATCGGGCATCATCTTATCTGTAATGATATTCATAAATGTGGACTTTCCCTCGCCGTTGGCTCCGATGAGTCCGATATGCTCTCCTTTTAAGAGCCGGAACGATACGTCCGAAAAAATAGCACGGTCTCCAAAACCGTGGCTCAAGTGTTCAACATTCAATATACTCATATAATTGCTCCTTTGTCATCCGGTGTGATATCTTTCAGACAAATCTATCCTATCATACCATACGCCTTTATGCAACCGGACTTTGCAGTACTTTCCCGTGCTCTTTTACCCTTCATTTGCTCTTGCAAAAGCATCTGCATCATCCTATAATAAGAATGTCATCAGTTCCGAAAGGAGTGCGGTTTCGCCCGTATCGGAGGTGTCCGGTCTCACACATATTATCCCGGGAACACGCTCCGGCTGGTGACTTTTTTATTGTTCTGTGTTTCAATCTGTCCTGCTTTCCATTATCCGGAGGTAGCTGTATGAATTATGAAGGCCAGATCTGTCGAAGTCCCATGGAGCGTTCTTCTTTTATGTTGCCGACCGCTGTCGGATGTTCTTATAACCGATGCCGGTTCTGTACACTTTTCAAACATCTGAAATACCGGGAACTGCCCATGACCCAGATCGAGTCTGAGCTTTGCCGCGTAAAAGATCTCGGAGGCAATCCGAAAACCATATTCCTTGGCGACGGCAATGCCTTTGGTCAGGGCACGGACCGGCTGCTTCGCATCATTGACCGGATTCACTTTTATTTTCCGGCATGTACTTCCATAAACATGGATGCGACCATCACCAATATCCGGCAGAAATCGGATTCTGAACTTCACGATCTCTGTATTTCCGGAGTCCGTCACCTGTATCTCGGTATTGAAAGTGGGCTGGATGACGTCCTGTCATTTATGGAGAAAGATCACAGCCTCGATGAGGCTCTCGCCCAGATCGACCGCCTCCACAATGCCGGTCTGATCTACGACGCCCATATCATGACAGGGATCGCAGGAAAAGGCAGGGGCAAAGAAAACGCTCTCGCACTGGCCGCATTCTTCAACCGGACGCATCCTTCCAGAATTATAAACTTTTCCCTGTTTCTCCATGAGCGGGCGCCCCTGTATCAAAATATACAGGATCGCTCTTTCACCCCGGCCGACGAACTGGAAAACTTGAAAGAGGAACGAGCGCTTCTGGAACAACTGGACTGCGGTCCGGTCTCCTATGATGGATTCCATGACTTTGTGGAGTATCGGGTCCGCGGGACACTTCCGAAAGATCGGGAAAAGATGCTTTCCGGTCTGGATCATGCAATCGACGAAGCGGAAAAAGACTTTCATGAGACCGGGAAGCCGATCTTTGCTTTTGTAAAATGAAACTTTCCCATATCTCCTTTCTCTCAGCTTGTTACATATTTTCAAGTTGTCCATATATTAGTATTATCTCAGATGAAAGGAGATACAATATGAATAACACAACAAACTGCAATAGAACCGTAACTGAACAGAATGGTCATGAGGACAGATGCCCGAGGTCCTGTCCTTGCCCGACTCTTTTAAGCATTGCCACCTCCATCGCTCACGAAGAAGACGCCCTCGCCTGCATTCTGAATGCTGAGTGTGCGAAGATCAACAAGATCGTTGCCGCCTACAGTGACATCGAAACACTCGTCGCCATCGATACCTCTGTTCAGAATACGCTTAGCCGGATCACTGAGCTGGAGGGTGTTCTGAAAGCAAAGCTGGATGCGATCCTTCCGTTTCTGACGGACTGTGATTAGTCTTTTTGACCGAAACTCATTACGGCGCGCCGGTATCCGGCGCGCCATTGGCGATGCCAATATCATGATTATGTCTTTCGTAAGCGCCTGTTGATTGCGTCAGGCCAACGGAATACTGCCTCCAACGGAACAGATCAACTTAAGGCAGTAATTTTCGGCGCATTCTTAGACATCTTCCCGGATATTTACCGCTCACTCTTCCCAAACATAAATATGAGCCGTAAAAAAATCCATGCAGCCGCAAATAAAATGGAAAATTTACTGCTTACTTTCAGGGATTGCACCGTCAGGAGGTAACGCACTCCAAAACCAGTCAAGAACAAGGAGGCCGATTGCCGTATGTCCGATAAACCTATGATAATGAATCTTTTAAAAGAGATATTAAAAGAATATACAGCCGCTCCCGTTACCGAATCCTCCCATCTGTACCGTGATCTCGGGATGGACTCTTTTTATATCCTCCACTTTCTGTCCGAAGTTGAAGACACGTTCCATGTACATATTGACGAAGCGGAGTATGAGGAGATCCTTACGGTTGAGGATGTTCTGGAAATGATACGGAAGAATGACTAGTTTCTCCTCTCCACCTCAAAAAATTAGACACGTTACAGGCAATCTGCCAAAATAACGTGTCTAACTTTTTTAATGAATCTAAAGAAATTGAATTGAAGTTCCTTTTAAAATCAAGCTTTAGAATCTTCCCTCATCAGCAGCCTGCTGTACACTTACCGCAACTGCAACGGTCATACCAACCATCGGGTTGTTACCAGCGCCGATCAGACCCATCATCTCTACGTGAGCCGGTACGGAGGAGGAACCTGCGAACTGTGCGTCGGAATGCATACGGCCCATGGTATCAGTCATACCGTAGGAAGCCGGACCTGCTGCCATGTTATCCGGATGAAGGGTACGGCCTGTGCCGCCGCCGGATGCTACGGAGAAGTACTTCTTGCCTTTTTCTACGCACTCTTTCTTGTAGGTGCCTGCAACCGGATGCTGGAAACGTGTTGGGTTGGTGGAGTTGCCTGTGATGGAAACATCAACATTCTCTTTCCACATGATTGCAACGCCCTCAGTTACGTCGTTTGCGCCGTAGCAGTTAACTTTTGCACGCGGGCTCTCCGGATCGGAAGAATAGCATTTTCTGAATACTTCCTCAACCTCGCCTGTGTAGTAGTTCATCTTTGTCTCAACGTATGTAAATCCGTTGATTCTGGAAATGATCTGAGCGGCATCCTTTCCAAGACCGTTTAAGATAACGCGGAGCGGTTTTTTACGAACCTTGTTTGCCTTCTCTGCGATACCGATTGCGCCCTCTGCCGCTGCGAAGGACTCATGTCCTGCCAGGAAGCAGAAGCAGTCTGTGGACTCTTCCAGAAGCATCTTTCCAAGGTTACCGTGACCAAGGCCTACTTTTCTCTGATCAGCAACGGATCCCGGAATACAGAAAGCCTGAAGACCTTCTCCGATCGCTGCTGCTGCGTCTGCTGCCTTGCGGCAGTTCTTCTTGATTGCGATTGCTGCGCCAACCGTATATGCCCACTTTGCGTTCTCAAAGCAGATCGGCTGGATTCCTTCTACCATCTTGTATACGTCAAGTCCTGCATCCTTTGTGATTTTTTCAGCTTCTTCAATGGAAGCGATGCCATAGCTGTTTAATACTTCATTAATCTGTTTGATACGTCTCTCGTATGACTCAAATAATGCCATTTTACCATTCTCCTCCTGAATTCTATGT
>JALEWG010000152.1 GCA_022788065.1 Lachnospiraceae bacterium
GCACTGAATCAGGAACGTTACCTGAGAGTCTTCCTGGAAGACGGAGATGTTCCAATGGATAATAACGCCAGCGAGCGAGCAATCCGTGGCTTTTGCATCGGGAAGAAGAACTGGGAGATGATCGACACAGTCAATGGTGCAGCCAGTTCAGCAATCATTTACAGCATAGCAGAGACGGCAAAAGCGAATGATCTTAAACCGTATGATTATTTTGAATATCTTCTCACAGAGATACCAAAACACGAGGATGATACAAGCAAGGAGTTTCTGAAAGAACTTCTGCCCTGGTCAGAAACACTGCCTGAGCATATCCGAAAGCCCAAAACTTCGAATGAAAAATAGCATAGTCGCAAAAGCGACCACATATTTGTCAACGAATCATGAAAGACTATCACAGCCTATAATGAAAATAGGTATCGGCTTCTCCACTTTTTAACCATCTGTTCTTGCCGTATAATGGTTTTAGGCAGGATCAAGTTTGATCGCACCTTGGAGGATTTGTACCCCGTTTGTCAACGTAAATGTTTTGCCCTTGAGCACAGCATATTGTTGCACCTTTTATGGATAGCACGAGTAGCAAAGTCCGTATTATCTCGGGCAAATCTCCTGCCTGCATTCTGCAGACTCCAACAGACGGTTTTGCGGAGCAAAACGGACGCGTTGCGGAACCAGCGGACTGTTATAAACTATAGTTAACCATACATTGTCCTCTATAATGATGACAGCCATCGAAGGATGGCGAATCTATCATTTACAGGAGGATGATGTATGTTAGATTACAAAAACATCATTATCAAGCGCTATGCGCTCAACCTCAGTTTCCGGGAGCTGGCTGAGGAATTCAGTGCAAGCCGGTCTGGAGTCAATGACTTCATCCGTGCTTTTGAGAAATGTGATAAGCTTTCGTATCCTCTCCCGGAAGGGATTACGAATTATGCTATTGCAGAGCTTGTGTATGGACACGCTCCGGGAAGTAACAGCCGGTCATCTGAGTATGAACAGCCGGATTATGAATGGGTATTCCGGCAGATGAACGACCGTAAAAACATGACGCTGGTGTATCTTTGGAACCGTTACAAAAAAGACTGCGACTCAAAAGAAACGAAACCGTACCAGTACCGCCAGTTTTGTGATCTTTATTCCAAGTGGTGTGAAGACAACTACGAAACGATCCATATCCAGGCTGTAGCCGGTCAAAAGATGGAAGTTGATTTTGCAGGAAAAACCTTTGAGCTTACAGATAAACTTACAGGTGAGAACACCAAGGTCGTTGTATTTGTAGCTGTTCTTCCTTACTCACAATACATCTACGCAGAAGGGATGACTTCTCTGGCAGAACCACAATGGATTAAGGTAAATAATCATGCTCTCAATTACTTTGGAGGCGTTCCGGCCATTGTGGTATGCGATAACTGCAAACAGGCCGTGATTACCAATAAAGACTGGATCGATCCAGATCTCAATAAGGACTACGCCGAATGGGCGGAACACAATCACACTGTTATCCTGCCTGCAAAGGTACGAAAACCTAAATATAAGAGCAGCGTTGAAAATGCTGTTGGTATCCTTGAAAAAGGTCTCTTCCATGATCTGGAAGAACACCGTTATTTCAGTCTTGACCAGTTCAATCGGGATCTTCTTAAAAAAGTGGATGCCCTGAATCATGAAAACTTCAAGAAGAAAGATGTCAGCAGATACGATCTCTGGGAAGAGGAACGTCATGAACTGATGCCTCTTCCCTCTAAGCCTTACCAGTATCTGGAGAGACGAACAGCAAAGGTGTCCGGAGATTTCCACGTGCGCTTTGATAACGCTTATTACAGCGTCGATAAAGCATATCTGCATAAAAGTGTAATGATCACAGCATCCGCGGATACTGTAAACATTTATTCTTTAAAGGGAGAACTGATCGTCAGCTGGCGAAGAGCTACCCATCGTGGAGAATGGCTGACTGATCCAAACCATCTTCCGGATTCTTATAAACAGATGTCCGAGTGGAATGCGACATACTTTATCAAAAAGGCAATGACCGTTGGACCGAATACGGTAAAAGTCATTCAGACTATTCTGAAAAGCCGTGAACATGAGGTCCAGACTTACCGGCTCTGTCTTGGTATTCTGAACTTTACGAAAAAGTACAGCAAACTGGCATTGGAAGACTGTTGCAAGATCGCAGTCGAGACGAACCACATGTCTTATTCCTTTATTAAAAACTCGATTGCTGCAGTCGCTGATGAGATTGGAACAGCCGGTTTTAATACGAAACTGAACGAAGAGCGCAATAAAGGTGCCTTTGTCATGAATCCGCATGCCGGAGACATAGAACGTCTCCTTTCGAAGAGCATGAAACTTGCAGGAAAGGAGGACGTTGAACATGACTAAACATCAACGGATCCGTGAACTGTCCGACCAGCTGAATGAACTTCAGCTTCCAAGCATGGCAGCATCTCTGGATGCCATGTTCCATTCAAAAGATTTTGATACACTTGACAGAGTCGCATTGCTGGAACAGTTGATTGAACCGGAATACCAGGCAAAGACGTCCCAGAAGTTTCAAAATCGTTTGAAACGGGCACATCTATCCGGAGGTCCACAATCACTGGATAACTGCCGCGACTCGTCAGAACGGAGCTATTTACCAAATGATATAACATCCACACTGGCTTCACTGGACTTTGTGAAGGACGGTTTGAATGTTTGTATCCTGGGTCCGTCTGATAGTGGAAAATCTTATCTTGCCAAGGCTCTTGGCATTCAGGCATGCTTGAAATATAGGACCAGCTATCACCACTGCGAAGAATTTCTGGAGACGATGGTAGCTTTAAAACAGACGAACTATGCAAAGTACCAGAAAAAAGTCCGATTCTTCATGAAGCTGGATCTACTGATTCTGGATGATTTTCTGCTGCATACAATCACGGATGAACGTGAGATTAAAGTCCTTTTTGAGATTCTTGAAAAACGGAGTGAATTATCCAGAAGCACTATCGTATGCTCTCAAAGGGAACCGAACAGCTGGGCTTCGATGATTCTGAATGACGAGGTCTCGGCAAACTCGATATTAAAACGTGCTACAAAGCACTATACAGTAGTGATTCAACCGCGAGGTTAAGCTGATATTTTAGCGTTTTGGAGCGTCCGTTTTGCTCCGCAAAGCGTCCGCTCTGAAACGCATCAATGTCCGTTAGGCTTCGCAGAATGCAATCTGCGGAAATCAAAACAAAACTATACAAAATGATAGTTTTTATGCTATAAATATCATGCTTTTTATATATTATACACAAAAATGGAAATGTGCTATGATTACGGTACAAGCCCGAAACAAACAAAAGGAGGAAGTATTTTATGGAAGATCGAAAAATCAAAGAGAAGACGGGAACCGTGAACTGTATGATAGCAGCTCTGGTAATTTGCCTGATAGCAGAGGCAATTGGGCCAATTCAGTTTCAGGTGATGGGCATCAATGTAAAAATCATTACTTTCATATGGGCAATAATTATGGGAATATTGCTTTCCCCCGATTTGCTGGGTAAGATTATTCCGGCAGTAAAAAGTTTTATTGTGCACTTACAGCCCTGGGTGCTGCGGCTGAGCTGCTTTCGATGAAAAATCGGGGAGATGTTTTGGAGGGAGATGTTTTTATTTCAACGCATGTTTGTCCCAATGCACCAACGGCACCCCATAAACCGGTTCCTTTTATGGGATCACCTGTAAGCATGG
>JALEWG010000086.1 GCA_022788065.1 Lachnospiraceae bacterium
CCGACAAGGATATACGGAAATACCTTCTTAAACGTCTCCGACACCTGAGTCCCTGCATAGAGCAGCCGGTCCCTCACCGTCAGGTCGGGAGACTCCGCGGCTATAACGCCTCTCGCATTGCGGATAAATTCTTCTACCTCATTTTCCATGTGCAGTTTTTCGATCACCGTGCCGCCCGCAACCGCAATGACCAGTCCCAGAATCACATAGACAAACGCCACCTTTGCCCCGAAAATGCTCATTAAAAGGACCAGACTTCCCAGATCCACCATCGGGGAGGAGATCAGGAACGAGAACGTCACTCCCAGCGGCAGTCCTGCGCTTGTAAAGCCCATGAACAGCGGAATCGATGAGCAGGAACAGAACGGCGTCACCGTCCCGAGAAGTGCTGCCGCGATATTGGCCCATATTCCCCGGAACCTTCCCAGGATCCGCTTGCTGCGCTCCGGCGGAAAAAAGCTCTGGATATATGAGATCACAAAAATCAACACGCAGAGAAGCACTGTGATCTTGACCACATCATATAGAAAGAACCGAATACTTCCTCCGAGACGTGTCGCCGTATTAATACCCAGAACCGTCAGTCCACGGTCCACGACCGCAATCAGCCACTTCATGCCCAGGACCTGGTCCTGAATAAAAAGCCAGACAGAGCGCAAACCCTCCATAAACCAAACTCTCCTTACATGATCTTCTTTAAGATCTTTACGATCTCATCTTTCTTCGCGGTTCTTCCCGCAACGACCAGCTTTCCGTCGATCATCAGGGACGGAGCGCTCATGACGCCCAGTTTCACGATCTCCAGCAGATCATCCACTTTTTCAACCTCTGCTGCACAGCCGGTCTCCCGCACAGCCTCCATCACATTGTCATAAAGTTTGCCGCATTTCTCGCACCCGGCGCCGATCACTTTAATATTCATGGTATCCTCCCTAGTTTCTCAACTTCATCTCGCTGCCCACGCATGCTTCCCATTCGGAGAAGATTCTTTTAATCACAGCCGGGCCTGTTTTGGAAATGAATACCAGCTGTGATTTCTCAAACGGTTCCGATTTCTTGTAATCAATCAGAGAACCGACCACGTCGACCTGCGTCCAACCGTGCTCCGAGAGATTGCAGAATCCCTTGATCCGGTGCACATCCGGAGCGATCGCCCGGAGGAACCGATCCAGTTTTTCCTTTTCAATCTGCCCCTCATACTCCATAAACAGGGACTTTGGCTTCGTTTCCACGGAATTCGTGGTTTCTTCCGATTCTGCCCACCGGTAGACCATCAGATCCTTTTTCATAAACGAGTAATCCATCTCTCCCATTTTGCTGGTCAGGATCTCGCAGACCGGATTGATCTCTCTGATTTTCTCTCTGACCGCAGTCATCTGTTCCTCATCTGCCAGATCTGTCTTTGTCATGACAGCCAGATTACAGTGCTTTAACTGACGGAATGCAGTCTCCTCGTCCTTTACCTCTTCCATAAAATTAACAGCATCCACAAAACAGATCACGCCCCGAAAATCGTATTCTCTGCCGGAAACCACCTTCGCTGCCTCCAGGATCTCCTCCACATTGGACGGGTCACCCCAGCCGGAGCTCTCCACAAACAGGTACTCAAAATCCTGTTTTGCCATCTCCGCCAGTGCATTTACAAAATTCAGCTTCAGGCAGGAACAGAAAATAGAACCTCTGTTGATCTCCACCATCTGGATATCGTCATTTCTGAGGATCACTCCGTCGATTCCGATCTTTCCGAATTCATTCTGGATCACGCCGATCCGGTGTCCCTCCAGCCGTTTTAACAGCTCAAGAAGTACCGTGGTCTTCCCGGAACCAAGGAACCCCGTTAAAACATACAATTTTGTTTCTCTCCCCTGCATTTGAATTGCCCTCCTTACAGTTCTCTTACATATTTACGTATTTATATTTTTCTATTTGTTTTTCATGATTTTGCCGGCGAAAATCCGCCGGCTATATTTCCTCCTCTTTACAACCGCAATCCACGATCGCCGCAAAGGCGTCCGGCACCGTAAGCCTGCCGACCGTCCTGTAAATCTCATTCATTTTATCTGCGTTCAGAGAATAGTGTGTCCATTTCCCCTCTTTTCTCGGAATCACAAGGCCGATATCGCTGAGAAGCTTCATATCATGCGACAGAGTCGGCTGGGTGATTGCGAACTCTTCGAGGATTTTACAGGCACAGAGCTCCCCGTTTGAAAGCATATTGATAATTTTCAGCCTTTTGGGATCGGAAAGCACCTTAAAAATTCTCGCGTATTCTACATAATCGATCTCCATGTGAACCTTCCTCTTCCTGTTTTTACATTGACATTTTTCTATATTTCATACTATATCCGATACATTGAAGTTTGTCAATCTGTTTTTAAAAGATCGCCGTATATTCCGCAAGCTTTCTCTGAATCATCTCATCATTTTCCGGGATATATTTTCTCTGGTCCTGGGCCGTCGCAATATCCCGTCCAATCAGTTCCTTCCGGTATTCCTGCGGCGTACGGTGCAGGACCTCCCGAAAGTGGGCGTTGAAGCCAGTCCCTGGCGCACCGGGCGGCCGGTTCCGGCGCGAAAGTATCCATGCGGAAAAACAGCTCTGTCGGATACCCGCAATGATAAAAACAGCGCGAAAATCATGCAATTTACTATTTATTTTTTGTTTTATGTAAACATATAGTATCTTAGACAGCAAAACCTCACCAGGATACCGAGTTTCGTGCATTTCGGTATCCCATGTGAGGTTTTTTGTGTATAGAGAAAATTCTATCGAAAACATGCTTGAAATGCTGCTTTCTGCTGCCTTCCGGGTATCCTAGAGAGGGAAAAATTTGCATGGATACCACATCAATTTTGAGTTTACTTTCCCTCTTCAAGGTAGGCAAGAATCTCCGCGGCATTGGTGTCCGGCTTCACTTTCGGCATGACCTTCTCGATGATTCCCTGTTCATCGATCACATAGGTTGTGCGCACCACTCCCATACTCACCTTTCCATAGAGCTTCTTTTGCTTCCAGACGTCATACGCCTGAATGGCCTGCAATTCCGGATCGGACAGGAGAATAAACGGAAGCTCATATTTCTCGGCAAACTTCCGGTGGGAGGCTGTCGAGTCCTTGCTGATTCCGATTACGACAACATCTTTTGCCCGAAACTTTTCGTAGCTTCCCGCAAATGCGCACGCCTGACGCGTACAGCCCGGCGTATTGTCCTTCGGATAAAAATAAAGTACCACCTTTTTTCCGAGAAAATCGGACAGGTGAATTACATGTTCCTCTTTGTCCGGCAGTGAAAAATCCGGCGCTTTCATACCTGCTTCCAGCATTTTAAAATCTCCTTTTCTTAATATTTCAATACCTTTTCCATTGGTTTTCCTTTGGCAAGCTCGTCCACCAGTTTATCCAGGCGGCGAATCTCCCGCATGAGAGGATCCTCGATTGTTTCCACCCTGACTCCGCAGATCGTACCTTTGATCCGGTCACGGTTTTCATTGAGATGAGGCGCTTTCCGAAAAAAATCGCCGTATGAAACAGACTCCTCCAAAAGCTGGTCGATCTCCGCCGACGGATACCCGGTCAGCCAGGAGGTAACTTCGTAAACTTCCTCTCTGGTCCTTCCCTTCTTCTCCGCCTTGGCGATCAAAAGCGGAAAGACACTCTTAAAGGGCATCGCAAATACTTTCTCATTTTCCATTTCGCAACCTCCCAAATATGGCTGTTAAATTCCAACCCATTCCCAGTTCCCGCGCGGTGAGCCACGCGGCGTCCGGAACATCGACCAGAAAACAGAATTGTAGAATCCCATGGCCAAAGCACCAGAGTAAATTTTTCTGTTTCTCCTTTCTGCAGATCCGAATCACCTGAATTCCGTAAAACGCTCCGGGAAGCAGATAAAGCCACGTGATCAGGAAAGCCAGAGGAACATACCAGATCATGGAAGTCCCGGAAGAAAGCACCCAGATAACAGCTCCGAACAGAAACAGGACATAGAAATTAATAAGGAAGCACGGGATCATGCCATACTTAAGCTTCATACAATTTTTCGCACAGAGTTCCCACTGCCCGGAACGAAAAAGGCGGAAGGATCTGACAATATTGATCACTCCGAAAATCCCAGTCAGAACGACCGTAATAACCATGTACAGAATGATAAAAACAGAGATCCCCTTGCTGATACGGTCCGAGTTTGATCCGCAAAATGCCTGGTTGAAACTTTCCAGACCATATAAAACAGGCCATGCCAGCACAGAAAGTGTCGCAGCTGCAATGTATCCCGCCGGATACCGGTCCCTCTCTTTCAAAGCGCATCCTCCCTGACATTATCGTTCGGAAAAGATTGCAGAAACCACCGGCTCCATGGAATCGATCCATGTGCATGTTCCCGCGTCATAGTACTTCGTATCTGCGTTTACTGCAAACGGAATGCCGGCCGCTGAAAGCGCAGATGCCATATAGGAAGCAAACTGCGCCTGCTCTTCCATGGAATAGTCATCGCCTTTATTATAATTTCCCGGCATCCAGGCGCCGACCCAGGTTGGAACTCCCGTCTGCTCCTGCCATTCAAGCGCAGCGCTGATCTTATCCGTAATCAGCTTCTTTTCCTCGTCTGTTCCGGTCGTCCACTTCTTCTTTTCATTCGTTTTATCCGGTCCGGAGGCATAGAAATGCCATTCCGCCATCAGATATCCGTTGTGCTCTGTTGGGATACTCAGTTCATGAAGATAATACGGATCCGACCGCAGCCTCGGAGAGATCATGATGATCCGGTCCGGATTCGTCTTCCGGATTGCCGTGACGGTCTGCTCATAAAGCTGATTTAAAACCTCAGGCATTTTGTTCACCGCATCCGAGGATTCAATCATCAGATCGAATGACAGAAGGTGGGAACTCCCCTGAAAATGCTCTGCCATCGTCTGCCACCACCGGGTAACCTGATCCATCGTCTCCTGACATGGATTCTCCTTGAATTCATGGGCCTGATATGCCAGAACCGGGATGATTCCATTGGCAAGACAGTCTGCGATCTGCCGGTCCAGCCCGTAAAGAAGCTCCGGAGTCACGTCATCTTTTACGCGGATCCGCACGTGACTGACTCCCGCTGCCTTGAAATCCTTCACCATCTGCTCACTGTACGTATCCATCTGTTTCGGAAACTCCGACCACGTCACATCGAGACCTCTTCTCAGCAGAGACTGATATACCCATGGGGAAACTGCCGCGTCCTGCCTCCACTCCCCTGCGTACGCAGGAAACACAGCACTGGCCTGCAGACTGAGGATCAGTGCCGCAACTACCATTTTTTTCATTGAACGTGTACCTTCCTTTCCAGTCTACTATACCAGTTATTTCCAGTTCAAATCAAGATGGCTCTCACGGCAAAACTGCGGCATATACTTACGACTTTTTTTCATGCTCCCGCGTCATTCGCAGTTATACTCCTTTGCTTTCAGTTTTGCAAGATCCAACGCCATCTGTTCCTCCACGAACAGCATGGCTCTCGCATTATTGATGAAGATCCGTCCGCAGTCCGTCAGTTCCACGCCACGGTTCAGGCGGACAAACAGCTTCTGTCCCAGCTCCTTCTCGACCTCCGCCATACACTGAGAGAGTGCCGGCTGGGAGATATTGGCTGTTGCCGCCGCGCCGGATATGCTCCCTGCATCTGCAATGGCAATCATATATCTTAACATTTCCGATGTCATATTCTCACCTGCCCCATGAGATTCCCGAAAGGATCTTTTTTGCCGTATCGTTCTGTTCCTCACGATATACCGGTTTCATCCGGTATTCCTCCACATGGCGCGCACAGATGTATTGCTCCGCCTCCCCGGGCACATGCTTTTCATGAAAAACAGCCATCGTGTACATGATCACCGGTTCCGGCATTCTGAAATACACCACATCTTTTATCTCATCCGCCGGATCGAAATAAGAAAATCCGGCATAATATCCCGTTTTCTGAAGAGACGTCACAAACTGCGAATTGCGGGACCGGAATTCCCTGCGAGGGCGAAACTGCAGCGCTTCCAGGGACTCATGAAGAAGCCGCCCCATGATGGTCTGATCCGACATATACGCGAACGGAACGTCCTCCAGCCGATGAAGCTCCTCCTCACCGATCACAGGGATCCGGGAAAGCTCTGTACTTCCGTACACGGCAACCGGATGATAGCGTGGGACCATGAGAAAAAGCTCATTGCCAAAAAACGTCGCGTATCGCAGTCCGGCAAGCACGTTCGGGTTATAATACCCAAGCAGCATATCGATCTTTCCTGTCCGGAGCCCCTCCAGCAATTCAAAAGAATATCCCTCCACGATCTCCAGATTCAGATCCGGGAACTGCTGCATGAGCGCCGGATAGAACGGCGTCAGGAAAGCGGCCCCGGAAGGCGTCAGACCGACCTTCAGATCCTTTTTTCCGGTGGTCGCCAGGCAGGCAATTTCATACTGTGTCTTTTTCTCCAGCTTCTGAAGCTTCGTTACACCCTCATAGTAAAGTTTTCCGGCTTCTGTCAGCTCCAACGTCTGATTTTTTCTCATAAACAGCGTCTGTCCGACCTGATCCTCCGTCCGGGAAAGATAACGGCTCAGGGTCGATACCGAAATGCCCAGCTCGCCGCTCGCCGCCGACAGGCTTTTGCACTCCGCGATTTTTAAAAAATACGGAATCAGCCGGTAATTCATCGATCCGAAGCCCTCCTTTTATATTTTGCATTTTACTTATATCATATTTGAGTTTTTAGTATTTGTCAACCGATCAGAATCATAGTATATATAAATATATAGAACAAAATTATCAAAATTCCCTTTGGTTTTTTGTTTGTTTTCCCTTTTGTTCCAGATGTTTGTCCGAAATATCGCTTTTATCTTTTTGCTATTTTCTTATGAGGAGGTTTTATGAGGATCATCAATGAAATATTCAGCGTGAACTCAACTGCACAGATGCAGCTGACAAGAGAAATGGGGATTCAGGCAATCGGCGTCAGCTTCCCGGGGGAGGATGCTTCCGAGGCCGGCGTCAGGCGGATCCTGAAAGAGGCCGATGCCTTTGGGCTGTCCGTCGTGGAGGGAGGCGCTCCGGCTCTCCAGAAATGTCCGTCTATTATCTGGGGAAAGGAGGACAGAGACCAATGGATCGACGCATACAATGAGTTTACCAGAATCCTCGGAAATGCAGGAATCCCGGTCAACTATGTGGCGTGGCAGCCCAACGGAATGCTCCGCTCCGGAGTCGGTCCCGGAAAATTAAGCCACGGCTCCCACACATTCCTTTGTGACCTGGACGAAATGAAAGCGCGGGGACCTCTCACCGCTGAGCAGGCCGGTGAAGACAAGATGTGGGACAACTTCAAATATTTTCTGGACCGGACACTTCCGGTCTGTGAAAAGGAGCAGGTCCGCATGGCACTGCACCCCAATGATCCGCCGCTCCCCGAGGTATGCGGGATCCCAAGCCTCGTATGGAATACGGAATGCTTCCGGAAAGCATTCGCACTTGCCGGGAACAGCCCGTGGCTCGGAATGAAGCTATGCACCGGGTGCTGGCTGGAAAATCCGGAATTCGGAAATCTTATGGAGGATATCCGGGAGTTTTCAGAGGCAGACAAAATCATCACGGTCCACTTCCGGAATGTGAGCAGCCCGCTTCCCGTTTTCGAGGAAACGCTTGTGGAAGACGGATACGCCGACATGATCTCTGTCATGGAGCAGCTCGTCCGCTGTCAGTGCTGCGCAAATATCAGTATAGACCACGCATTCTTCCGGCCGGGAGAAAAACACATGTCCGAGACGTCCCGGGCATACATGACCGGTTACCTGAAAGGAATGCTTCACACTGTCCAGAAGGGCAGAATCAACGAATAAGGAGGAAACAGCTTATGAAAGATTTCAGGAGAGTTCCGACCATAAAAGACCCCTATGACTATATTGACAATCACCCGTGGGATATCGCCCAGGCTCCCTTCCGGATCGCGCCGCACGTCTGGTACGTGAGCGGCAACAGCTATGTCGGCTGCTATCTTCTGGACACCGGAGAAGGACTGATTTTAATCGATACCTTCGAGATCCGCGCGCTCTATCTGCTGACCGAAGCCATTCGGGATGCGGGCTTTAACCCGAAGGATATCAAAATGATCCTGTTAAGCCATGGTCACCAGGATCACTGCGGCGGCCTTCGTGCCATGCAGGAGCTTACGAAAGCAAAGGTTTACATGTCGAAAGAGGACTATGTGATCAAGAAAGAGCATCCGGACCGCGTTCTGTTTCATTTTGCACCTGACTTCGAACCGGACGCATTCTTTGATGACAACGAGCCAATCACCATGGGACGCTTTACGATCCGGACAAAGCTCTGCCCGGGTCACACGCCGGGAACCACTTCCTTCTTCTTCGACGATGTGGACGAGGATGGCACTGTTTACCACTGCGGTATGCACGGCGGCGCGGGCACTCCGTTCCTGATGAAACGGTTTCTCACTGAATACGGGTATCCGCTGACCTTAAAGCAGCGCTTTATCGATGACTGCCGGGAAATGGCCAACTGGGATATTGACATCTGCCTGACCAGTCATCACAATATGACCAATCTGCTGAGCGGCGTCAATCCGGACGATCCCACCGATTTCAGCGCCTTTGTGGACAAATCTGTATGGCGTGAATTCATGCTTGAGCGGGCTGCGGACGCCGAAAAGCTGGACTAGTTCAGGTACAGCACTAGC
>JALEWG010000193.1 GCA_022788065.1 Lachnospiraceae bacterium
TATTCCGGCTCTGGTTGCCCATATGTTCTGTTTCTACTTTGCAATGTTCGCAAACCTGACTCCGCCGGTTGCTCTGGCAGCCTTCGCAGCGGCAGGTATTGCAGGCGGCAGCCCGATGAAGACCGGCTGGGCTTCCGTAAAGCTGGCACTGGCAGGTTTCATTCTTCCGTATATGTTCGTTTACAATACGGACCTGCTGCTCCTTGACACACCGATCGCCAAAGCAGTTCAGGTGGCGCTTACAGCAGCAGTCGGCGTATTCCTGATCAGCGTGGCAGTAGAGGGATTCCTGTTCAGCAAGGTCAATATCGTACTTCGTATCATCAGCATTCTGGGAGCTTATCTTCTGATCGACAGCGGACTTGTAACAGACCTGATCGGTATTGCAATTTTTGCGGTTGTGATCATTTTCCAGAAGACAATTGCGAAAAAAAGTGCTACAATTACAGCATAATGAAAGCGCAAAGAGGCTGCTGCAGGGATATCTGCGGCAGCCTTTTCCTATTTAAACGGGGGTTACGTTATGCTTTGGGATGTAATTTACAGTATCTGTTTTAATATCTGCCTGCTGGTGGTTCTCGCATTTCTCATGACAAAGATGAGTTTTGTGCAGCGGCTTTTGTTTAACAGTGACGATATGGAGGAACCGGGAGAAGATTCAGGAAAAAACGGACAGCTGACAGACAAACTGATCCTGGGCGTGATCTTCGGTATTTTCTGCATCATTTCCGACTATATCGGGATTCAGGTGGAGGGCGCACTGCCCAATGCGAGAGTGATCGGCGTATTGTCCGCCGGCTTCATCGGCGGTCCGGTCTCCGGAATCGTGACGACGATCATCGCCTGCGTGCATCGCTATGTGATCTTCCCGGAACGGATCTCGACGGTGGCCTGTGTGCTGTCCGCAATGATCCACGGAGTGATCGGCTGCGTGATCGGATACCGGAAACAGGGGAGCATGCAGTATTCCAACCGGTTCCTTCTGGTGATCACCTTTATTTCGGAACTGATCCATATTGCCATGATCCTGCTTCTGACAAGGCCCTTTGCGGAGGCCGTGGAGATCGTGGAGAAGGTCATCGTGCCCATGGTCATCATCAACTCCGTCGGCATGGTCATCTTTTTCAATGTATTTAAATCGATCTATAGCACGGAAGACCTGAAAGTGGCTTCTAAAGTGGCGCTTGCCATGCGGACAGCGGAGAGGTGTACTCCGTACCTGTTTCTGGATGGAAAAGACAGGAATAAAACAGCGGAAAACAGCCAGAAGATCATTGATATCATTATGAAGGAATATCATTGTCAGGGAGTAGCTCTGATTCAGGATCTGCAGTTTCTGGGGAGGAGCAGCGCATTTGACGCGATCGAACTGACAGCGGACAATTATCCGAGACTTCTCTCCGCCACAAAGACATATAAGAATACCAGAATCAGCAGGATCCCGATCCCGGAGGATGGGTTCTATGTACTGTATGAGAAAAATGTAATCATTTCGGCTCCGATCGTCCGCGATGACAATCAGGTGCTGGCGCTGGTGGTTCTGGTGAAAAAGAACGCCTATTCGTACAAGGCGGATATCGAATTTGTGACCGGTCTTGCCAACTATTTTGCCACACAGTTAAAGCTTTCGGAGATGGAGGCGCAGAAGGAGGCGTTGAGAAAGGCGGAGCTCACAACGCTTCAGTCCCAGATCAATCCCCATTTTCTGTTTAATTCCCTGAATACCATCTCTTACTTCTGTCGGGAGAAACCGGAAAAAGCGAGGGAGCTTTTGCTGGCGCTCAGCTCTTATTTTCGGAATATGCTGGAGGACATCGATTACATGGTGACTCTTGAGACGGAGTTAGAGAGGGTGAAGGCGTACACGCTGTTGGAGGAGGCGAGATTTGAGGATCGCCTGTCCGTGGAATTTAAGGCAAAGAAAGAGGATCTGACCTGCTGTGTTCCAAACCTGATTTTACAGCCCATCGTGGAGAACGCCATCCACCATGGTGCCATGAAGCGGGAAAGGGGAGTCGGGAAGGTTACGGTCCGGGTAAAACGTGAGGAGAAAAACACAAGAATTGATGTGATCGATAACGGTCCGGGAATGGATTACCGGATCATTGAGAGCCTTTACGGAGGAGAAAAGGTTGAGCATACCGGTATCGGACTGATGAATGTACAGCAGAGGCTGGTAAGCATATATGGTAAAGGGTATGGACTGCAGATCGTCACCAGCGAAGAGGGGACTGATGTGCGCATGCACATACCGAATCAGGAGGGGAAAAAGCATGAGGATAGCAATCGTTGATGATGAGCGTCCTGCGAGAAGCGAACTCCGGTATCTGGTCAGTCAGTGTGAGCCGGATGCGGAGATTACAGAGGCGGAGAGCAGTGACGAATTCTTAAAGCTTCTGAAGACAGATACCTTTGACGTCTGTTTTGTGGATATCAATCTGGGCGGAATGAACGGCACCACCATGGCTT
Organism: Lachnospiraceae bacterium; assembly: GCA_022788065.1. Taxonomy (GTDB): domain Bacteria; phylum Bacillota; class Clostridia; order Lachnospirales; family Lachnospiraceae; genus SUG393. The sequence continues at coordinate 2,470 of JALEWG010000193.1, forward strand.
CCATGATAAAAAAGCAGTGCCCGGACACGCAGATCATCTTTGCAACGGCCTTTCAGGACTATGCGGTCAAGGCCTTTGAGATCGGTGCATTGGATTATCTCCTAAAGCCATTTGACTACGAGCGGGTCAGAAAGACCATGGAGCGGTTAAAAGAGCAGATGAAGGAAAAGCGGGTCTCTTCTGGGTACGATATCAATAAAATCATGGTCAATACAGGAGCCAGCTTTCAGGTGTTGGATGTGGCGAAGATCGTCTACATCGAGACGGAAAAGAGATCCTGCAAGATCCATATGGCGGACGGTTCTTTTTACATGCAGAATGAGTCCCTGAATAATTACGAGCAGCATCTGAAAAAGTGCCGCTTTTTCCGGATCCACAAGAGTATTCTGATTAATCTGGATTATGTGCTGGAGATGCAGGTAAGCTACAACAACGGATATTCGGTAAAACTGAAGCACTACGAGTCCGAGAGTCTCCCCATCGGCAGAAGCCAGATCAGGGAATTCAGGCAGATATTTGAGAAATAAACAGATTCACGACTGGGAAACAGCCGGCGCTTATGTTATACTTGTACCAACAGGTCAGCATAAGTACGGGCTGTTTTCTTTATTAAGATAAGAACGGCCCTGTTTCTAAGGAGGAAGCTGCATATGAAATACATCTGTTCCAGATGTGGGCACGCGGAAGATGTGACCACGAGGAAAGCAAAATGTGAGTGCGGAGGTCTGTGGAGACTGGACTACAAACCGCCGAAATTTGATCTTGAAAAGGTGGACCGGGACGCCTGGAGCATGTTCCGGTACCGGGAATTTATGCCGCTTGAGGGCGATACCTGGAGAACGATCACCATGGGAGAGGGAATGACTCCCATTATCCGGTTCGATGAGAATGTGCTTCTGAAAATGGATTATTACATGCCGACGCTGTCCTTTAAAGACCGCGGCGCTGCCGTTCTGGTGGCCCACTGCAAGGCCATCGGCGTGGACAAAGTGGTCCAGGATTCCAGCGGAAATGCAGGGAACAGTGTCGCGGCATACTGCGGCAAGGCCGGAATCGAGTGTGAGATCTTTGTGCCGGAGGGAACCTCCCCGAAGAAGATCACTATGATCAGGTCCCACGGAGCAAATGTCAATATTGTGCCGGGAAACCGGGAGGCATGCGCAAACGCTTGCCGCAGCAAGGTGGAGCAGGAAGGAATTTTTTACTGCAGCCATGTGTATAACCCGTTTTTCTACGAGGGAACGAAAACCTATATTTATGAGACGTATGAACAGCTCCACCGGATTCCGGAATATCTCTTTATCCCCACAGGAAACGGAACGCTGTTTCTCGGCGCCATGAAGGCGTTAGAGCATCTTCTGGAGAGCGGCGTCATTGAAAAAATGCCCCATGTGATCGGCGTACAGAGCGAACGGTGCAACCCGCTTGACGAGGCAGTGCGGAAAGGACTGAAAGAACCGGCTGCCGTTGTGTCGGTGCCGACGCTGGCCGAGGGAATCGCCATCGCAGAGCCCATGCGGGGCGAGGAGATTCTTTCCTATATTTATAAGTACGGAATTGAGGTGCAGACCGCTCCGGAAGACAGAATCCTTAACGCCCGTGCGGCCCTGGCGAAGAAAGGCGTGTTCTGTGAACACACGACGGCGGCGACGTATGCGGCATATCTGGCTTACTGTGAAAAGCATGGCGTGATCTCTGACGCACTTTTGCCCATGTGCGGAGCGGGACTCAAGTCGGAACACTGATGGGAGGATTATGGAAATGAAATTTATCACAACAGAGAGTTCAAAAAAGAGAAACGCTCCCTATACACCGGGTGTTGCCTGCTGGGATGAAATCAACGTAGAGAATGTAAACTATTTTGGCAGTCACCGGCCGGCCCGGGTCGTGGTGCCGACGGGACCGCTTCATTTCGGCAGCCTGGTGGAGATCGAAGCCATGGCGGTTGCTCCGGAGGAAGCGGATATATCATGAGCGGAAAGGGAAGAATGATCTCATCCATGGTGATCTTCGGCACCATCGGCGTCTTTGTAAGATATCTGCCGTTTGCCTCGTCGGTGATCGCTCTGGTGCGCGGAGTGGTAGGAACTCTGTTTTTGATCGCAATCGGACTGATTTCCGGAAATCAGGTGTCCGGGACGGCGATCCGGAAGAATTTTTTGCTGCTGGTTTTGTCGGGAGCCGCGATCGGATTCAACTGGATCCTGCTGTTTGAGTCCTACCGGTATACGACAGTTGCGGTGGCAACGCTCTGCTATTATCTGGCTCCGGTGTTTGTGACGCTTTTATCTCCGCTCCTTCTGAAAGAAAGGCTGACCGGAAGAAAACTTGCCTGTGTGGCGGCGGCACTTGCAGGAATGGTCTTTATATCCGGCGTCCTTGACACGTCAGCGAGAACAGAAAACAGCCCCGTCGGGATCCTGTTCGGATGCGGGGCTGCCGTGCTCTATGCGTCTGTTATTTTAATGAACAAGTTTTTAAAGGATATTTCCTCCAATGATTCTACGGTCATGCAGTTACTGTCGGCAGCAGCCGTGCTTTTTCCGTATGTGCTGGCAACGGAGCGGATCGATATGGAAACGGTCACACTGCCCGCAGTCCTTCTTCTCCTGTTTGTCGGAATCGTCCATACGGGCATTGCATACCGGCTGTATTTTTCTGCGGTCTCCGCACTGGACGGCCAGACCATCGCTCTGCTAAGCTACGTGGATCCGGTGGTGGCAATTCTGCTTTCGGCCGTGATCCTTAAGGAGCCCCTGGATTTTTTCAGTGTGATTGGGGCTGTTCTGATTCTTGGCTCGGCGATTGCCGGAGAGTTTGCCGCAAAGGACCGGCAAAGCGCCGGTTCTGGATCCGACCGATGATCTGTCCTGACAGAATGACTGTGAGCAGAGAGTACACCAGCCGTTCAAGCGGAATGTAGGATGCGGAGAGAGCAAGAACGAGCAGATCGCTGACAAGATAAATCCACTGAATCTTACAGCCTGTCACATGAGAAATGCTCATTGCCAGGGCGTCGTCCCCGCTGGGCGCTCCGCCCGCCCTCACGCAGAATCCTGCGCCGACGCCGACGAAGACGGCGCCGAGCAGTGCCGCGGCAAGAGGGTATTCGTACAGGTTAGGCCAGAGCGGTCCAAACTGCTCAAAGATCCAGTAGGATGCGGAGAAGCCGAAGGAGGAGATGGCAGAATAGCCGATAAACTCCTTTCCCAGAAGCTTCCAGCCGAGAACATAGCAGATCGCGTTCAGAATGAAGCCGGAAACTGCCGGGGAAATATGGAACCAGTGATCCAGCAGCAGCGTCATGCCCAGGACGCCTCCCTCCGTCACTCCCGAAAAGGAGTGAACATGGTACAGCCCGAACGCCAGAAAGGCGCTGGAGAGGGCGGCAATGACACAGTTTTTTGCTTTCAGTCCGGGTAACAAAATAAAACCTCATTTCTTCATTGTTATATTTGCGGTCTTTGAAGATGCATTATAAAATATGCGAATAGTTAATAGTTGGTGATGACGACTTCCAAAGTTCTGGCAGACCGGTCCTTTACGTGGTAGCTGCAGTTGGAATATGTTTTCTCGATCTCATGAATATGATAGTGTTCAGACCAGGAGAGGAGAAGGTCATTGGACATTCCTTTATGGTACAGCACATTTGACAGGGCAAACCGCGTTCCCTGCCGGTCCAGCCGGTCAAGAAGATCCAGAAGCTGCTTTTCTTCTGTCTCCGTCCAGTCCTTGAAGCCGCGTTTGCCGTCATTGTAGGAGCCGGTGGAGATCAGATATGGTGGATCGCAGTACACGAGGTCCTGACCACCGAGCCCGGAGAGGTCCAGACTCAGAAAATCGCCGGTGTGGAATTCGATATTTTTTGTGTGCAGCGCTTCACAGAAGCGGATCAGATTCTGCTCAATGGCGGCATTGTAGCTGCTCCGGTTTCTGCCGAACGGGGTATTGAACATGTGGCGGCTGTTGAAGCGGATCTGGTGATTGAAGGAATAACAGGTCAGCACAAACAGGTCGACCGGAGATTTTGTTGTGTTGTACCGTTCCCGCAGAGCCTGGTAGCCGCAGGCGTTTTCCTGTGTCAGCCGGAATTCGTCGATCCGTTCCCGGATTTCTGAGAGGACAAACGAAATGTCGTGGGACGCAAAGTGTTCATACAGTTCGATCAGATAGGGAATCTGATCATTGCAGAGAATCGTTTCGGCATCTGTATTGATTCCCACATTGAAGCCGCCGGCAAACAGATCCACAAACGTGCCGATGGAATCCGGAAAGGTACTGAAAACGGCGGAAAGGATTTTATATTTTCCGCCGGTATAGTTGAGTGGACTTTTGATGTACATTGAAGCTCCTGTCATCATTCGTTGGTTCGCGGCGAGAAAAACGGACCGGGTTGAAAGCGCAAGCAATGGTATCATACCATACTTTCGCGGGGAATGCAAATTCGGCTGCCCGGAGTGTCCGGGAAAAAATTGAGAAATACATGAAAACACAGCAGCTGCGTCAGCACTCCGATGAATTTGATATCGAGTTTGACAGGGAGCAGCTGGCAAATTATCTGGGAGTCAACAAGAGTGTGTTGTCCCATGAATTAAAGGAAATGGAGCGGGAAGGCCGGCGGTGTGCACGGGGAATTTCACAGAAAGCAGGGCGGTGAGAAAACAATATGATTATAAAAGGAAACTTTCCGTTTCTTAAGGAGACCGGACATGTGATCTCTCTGGTTGGAGGAGGCGGCAAGACGACGTTAATGTATGCCTTTGCGGAATACTATGCAAAGCGCGGTTTGAAAACGCTGGCAACGACGACAACCCACATCTTCCGGCCGGAGGAAACGCTGTGGGCGAAGACGGCGGAGGAAGCCGAAGAACTGTGGCGGCATGGATCCTATGCCGTTGCCGGAAGACCTGCGGAAAGCGGGAAGCTTGCGGCTCTCCCGGAGACGGAGCTTGCCGTATTTATGGAAAAGGCCGATGTGGTCCTGATCGAGGCCGACGGAGCGAAGCGGCTTCCGTGCAAGGTACCTGCGTCCCATGAGCCGGTGATCCCGGACTTTTGTGATATTGTGATCGGGGTCATGGGGATGGATGCAGCGGGAAAACCGCTTAGTGAAATCTGCTTCCGACCGGAGCTTGCCGCAGAACTGCTGCATACAGAGGAAACGGACGTGCTGACCCCGGAGGGGATGGCTGAAATACTGGCCTCCGAACGCGGAGCAAGGAAACTGGTGGGCGGCCGGGATTACTATGTAGTTTTAAATAAGTGTGACGATGAAGAGCGGATCTGCACTGCAAAGAAAATTCGCCGTCTGCTCTCAGAAAAAGGTGTGGAGCACTGTGTGATTGCATGTCTGGGTAAGGAACCTGTACTGAGAAGCGAAGGGGGATTTCCGGAATCATCCGGGGCCTTTTAAGAGAAGGCTATCCTGTCACAGAGGGCTTTAAGATCGCGGATATCGATCCGCGGAAGGAGGAACTGGCCAACTGCTTTACGATTTCAGACAAGGCCAGATGTATTGCCGGGAGCGTGCTGGAGGTCGTGGTTTCACATTATTTTTCACATTATTTTCACAGATAAATTAGCACTCACCTCTTGACAGTGCTAATAACATGTGCTATAGTCTGTCTATAACAAGGAAAACGTGTTGACCTGTCCGTGTTAAACAGCGGAAAAGGCAGCACTTGATGATAGACAGAGGAGGCGTACAGTTATGAATATCAGCAAATTTACACAGAAATCGGTTGAGGCTGTACAGGGCTGCGAGAAACTGGCTTATGAATACGGAAACCAGCAGATCGATCAGGAGCACCTTCTGGTGAGCCTGCTGAGATTGGAGGACAGCCTGATCTTAAAGCTCGTGACAAAGATGGGAATTTCCGGCGAGCAGTTTTTAAATGAAGCGGAAGCTGCGGTGGCGAAGCTGCCGAAGGTCTCCGGAGGCGGCCAGGTGTATCTGACCAATGATTTGAACAAGGTTTTGATCAATGCGGAAGACGAGGCGAAGGCGATGGGAGACGAATATGTCTCCGTGGAGCATCTGTTCCTCTGCCTGTTAAAGGAACCGAACCGCGCGTTAAAGGAGCTGTTCCGTCTTTACGGCATTGACCGCAATAAATTTTTACAGGCTCTTTCCACTGTCCGCGGTAACCAGCGGGTGGTGAGCGACAACCCGGAGGCGACGTATGATACCCTGAATAAATACGGCGCCGATCTGGTGGAGCGTGCCCGGGATCAGAAGCTTGACCCGGTGATCGGACGTGACGCGGAGATCCGGAATGTGATCCGGATCCTGTCCAGAAAAACGAAAAATAACCCGGTCCTGATCGGTGAACCCGGCGTCGGCAAGACGGCGGTGGTAGAGGGACTGGCGCAGAGAATTGTCCGCGGCGATGTGCCGGAGGGACTGAAAGACAAAAAACTGTTCTCCCTGGATATGGGTGCGCTGGTGGCAGGCGCAAAGTACAGGGGTGAATTTGAGGAGCGTCTGAAAGCCGTTCTCGAGGAAGTGAAAAAGAGCGACGGGCAGATCATCCTGTTTATCGATGAGCTTCATACGATCGTCGGCGCAGGAAAAACCGAGGGGTCCATGGACGCCGGCAATATGTTAAAGCCGATGCTTGCCAGAGGCGAGCTTCACTGTATCGGCGCCACGACCCTCGATGAATATAGAAAATATATTGAGAAGGATCCGGCGCTGGAGCGTCGTTTCCAGCCGGTTCAGGTGGATGAGCCGACCGTTGAGGATACGATCTCGATCCTCAGGGGGCTGAAGGAGCGGTACGAGGTTTACCACGGCGTAAAGATCACGGACTCCGCTCTGGTTTCGGCGGCCGTTCTTTCCAACCGTTACATCAGCGACCGGTTCCTGCCGGATAAGGCCATCGACCTGGTCGATGAGGCGTGTGCCATGATCAAGACGGAGATGGATTCCATGCCGACCGAGCTCGATGAGCTGTCCAGAAAGATCATGCAGCTGGAGATCGAGGAGGCCGCCTTAAAGAAGGAGACGGACCGCCTGAGTCAGGACCGTCTGGCCGACCTCCAGAAAGAGCTGGCTGAACTCCACGATACCTTCGCCTCCCAGAAAGCCCAGTGGGAGAATGAGAAGGCGTCGGTTGAGCGTCTTTCAAGCCTCCGTGAGGAGATCGAGAGCGTCAACCGCCAGATCCAGGATGCAAAGCAGAAATATGACCTGAACAAGGCTGCAGAGCTGCAGTACGGGAAATTGCCGCAGTTAGAAAAGGAACTCCGGGAAGAGGAGGAGCGCGTAAAGAACCAAGATCTGGGTCTGGTACATGAGAGTGTGACCGAGGACGAGATTGCGAGGATCATCTCCCGCTGGACCGGAATTCCGGTGGCAAAGCTTACCGAGAGCGAGAGAAACAAGACGCTGCATCTGGACGAACAGCTTCATAAGCGTGTGGTCGGACAGGATGAGGGCGTCGAGAAAGTGACCGAGGCCATTATCCGCTCCAAGGCCGGTATTAAAGATCCGACAAAGCCGATCGGTTCCTTCCTGTTCTTAGGTCCTACCGGCGTCGGCAAGACCGAGCTCGCAAAAGCGCTCGCGGAGAGCCTGTTCGACGATGAGTCCAATATGGTCCGTATTGATATGAGTGAGTATATGGAGAAACACTCTGTATCCAGACTGATCGGAGCGCCTCCGGGATATGTCGGCTACGACGAAGGCGGCCAGCTGACCGAAGCAGTCAGACGGAAACCGTACTGTGTGGTTCTGTTCGATGAGGTGGAGAAAGCCCACCCGGATGTGTTCAATATTCTTTTACAGGTCCTGGATGACGGCCGGATCACGGATTCCATGGGAAAGACGGTGGACTTTAAGAATACGATCATTATCTTGACCTCCAACATCGGTTCCCAGTATCTGTTAGACGGAATCGACGCGGACGGCAATATCATGCCGGAGGCAGAGACGGCGGTTATGAACGATCTGCGGGCTCACTTCCGTCCGGAGTTCTTAAACAGACTGGATGAGACCGTGCTCTTCAAGCCGCTCACAAAGAGCAACATCGGCGGTATTGTGAATCTGCTGATCGCGGACGTGAATAAACGTCTGGCCGACCGGGAGCTTTCCATTCGCCTGACAGATGCCGCAAAGCAGTTTGTCGTGGAAAACGGGTATGATCCTGTTTACGGTGCAAGACCGTTAAAGAGATACATTCAGAAAAATGTGGAGACTCTTGCCGCAAAACTGATCCTTTCCGACGGCGTGCGTGCCGGGGATACGATCGTGCTCGATGTGGCAGACGGGAAGCTTGCAGCGACGGCGGAGCATATTGAATAGAACCGTTAAAATATATGGAAAAATACAAAGATCCTGCGTTCCTGAAAGATGGAGCGCGGGATCTTCGTATTTATGGAGATCCGGCGTCTTCATCCGGGAAAAATTTCGTTGACATAACAGGCAGTTTCATTATATTATGGAAAGAACCAACTGATGAGCAATCGCATAGATATGATGACATACATGGAACATAGAGGAGGACATACATCATGAATGGTGCACAGGCAATGGTAAAGTGCCTTGAAAACGAAGGAGTCGAGGTTGTTTTTGGCTATCCGGGCGTGGCGATCTGTCCGTTTTATGACAGTATTCTGGAGTCTGATATCCGAACAGTCCTCGTGAGATCGGAACAGAATGCGGCCCATGCGGCCAGCGGCATGGCGCGCGTGACAGGAAAAGTGGGCGTCTGCGCCGTGACGAGCGGCCCCGGAGCGACGAACCTGATTACCGGAGTTGCGACAGCTTTTGCGGACAGCATTCCCCTTGTCTGCATTACCGGCCAGGTAAACAGTGAACTGATCGGAAGCGACGTATTCCAGGAGGCGGATATTACGGGAGCCGTGGAGTCATTTGTGAAATACAGCTATCTTGTGAAGAACGCGGATGACCTTCCGAGAGTTTTTAAGGAGGCATTTTACATTGCCAATACCGGAAGAAAGGGACCGGTCCTGATCGACGTGCCCATTGATGTTCAGCAGGCGACTATAAAAAAATTTAAATATCCGGAGAGCGTTTCTCTGCGCACCTACAAGCCAACGGTCAAAGGCCACGCGGTGCAGATGAAAAAAGTGATGGCGGAACTGGAAAAGGCGAAGCGACCGGTGATCTGTGCCGGAGGCGGAGTCCTCTTAAGCGACGCGCAGGAATATATGCGGGAATTCTCCCACAAGTACCGGGTGCCGGTCGTATCGACGATGATGGGAATCGGCGCCATGAGAAGCGACGATCCGCTGTACTTCGGCATGGTGGGCAATAACGGCGCCGCCTACGCCAACCGGGCTATGAACGAGGCCGATATGGTCATTATGGTCGGAGCGCGTGTGGCGGACCGCGCGGTGAACCAGCCGGAGATCATCACGAAAAACAAAGTTCTGGTACATATGGATGTAGATCCTGCGGAGATCGGTAAGAATGCGGGTCCGACCATCCCGTTAGTCGGCGATGCGAAGCATATCTTTGTGGATATGCTGGAGCAGGAGATCGAGTGCCGCCATGAGGAGTGGATCGAGACACTGACCGGATACCGGGAGATGATGCAGTTAAAGCGTCATCCGAATCCGGAGTATGTAGATCCTGCTGAGTTTGTCCGCCGCCTGTCGGAGAAAATGGACGAGAAGGCCATCTATGTGGCCGATGTGGGCCAGAACCAGATCTGGTCCTGCAAGAATTATCAGATGCGGGACGGTTTCTTCCTGACTTCCGGGGGCATGGGAACCATGGGATACTCCATTCCGGCCGCTCTGGGAGCAAAGCTCGGCTGTCCGGACCGCCAGTCGGTGGCAGTCTGCGGAGACGGTTCGTTCCAGATGTCTATGATGGAGCTGGCCACCATGTGCCAGCACCACGTGCCGGTGAAGATCGTTGTCATGAAAAACGGATACCTGGGAATGGTGCGTGAGTACCAGCAGAACAGCTGCGGAGGGAGATATTCCGTTGTGGATCTGTCGGGAAGCCCGGATCTTTCGAAAATTGCGGAGGCATACGGAATCCCGTTTATCCGGATCCATACCATGGACGAGGCGGATGCGGCCATTGACCGCCTGTTGGCAAATGATGAATCGGTGCTGATGGAATGTGTGATCGATCCCATGGACGTGGTAAAATAGGGAGGAACAGCTATGAAAAAAATTTATTCTGTTCTTGTGGAAAACCGCTCCGGTGTTCTTTTCAAGGTCGCCGGTCTGTTCTCCAGAAGAGCATTCAATATCAACAGCCTGGTTGTGGGAGAGACGGACGATCCGGCCGTATCCTGCATGACGATCGTATCCAAGGGCGACGCCCATGTGTTGGAGCAGATTGAAAAGCAGTTAAATAAGAAGCTGGATGTTATTAAAGTCAAGACCTTTGACGAGCAGGAATGCATCACAAGAGAGCTGATGCTGATCAAGGTCCGCTACAACAGAAATAACAGAAAAGATATCATGGAGATCAGCAGCATCATGAAGGCGGAGATCGTTGACATGTCGAAGAACCAGATGCTGATCCAGCTTTGTGATACACCGGAGCGTGTCCAGCTCTTTATCAACATGCTTCAGACCATCAGCATTGCCGAGGTCGCCAGAACGGGAACCGTGGCGCTTCCGAGATGCAACGAGATCGAGACGCAGTAAGATCGTTTTCTATACAGAAAAACATCACCTGGGATACCTGAAAAAATCATTTCCGGTATACAGGTGATGTTTTTTACTTATCAGATATATTCAGCCTGCCGCGTGTTTCCCGATCAGTGGATCTCCCCTCCGACTGCCTTCACGTCGGTCTCATTCTTTACGACAGCGGAAACAGCAGCTTCCAGCGCGGCTGTGATGTCGGCGATTGCCATAGACGGAGTGTTGGGCTTGTTCACAACCTGGGAGGCTGCGTAGGGAACATGGATAAATCCGCCGCGTACATTCGGGAATTCCTTGTGGATATAGTAAAGGATTCCGTACATAACATGGTTGCAGATGTAGGTTCCGGCCGTGTTGGAGAGGGAGGACGGATATCCGGCGTCCTTGATGGCCTGTACCATGGCTTTCACGGGCAGATTGCTGAAATAAGCGGTATCGCCATCTTCAAAGATCACTTCGTCGATGGGCTGGTGGCCCTCGTTGTCAGGAATCCTGGCGTCCGTCACGTTGATGGCAACGCGTTCCGGAGTGACGCCGAAGCGGCCGCCGGCCTGTCCCACACTGATCACGACATCCGGATGGATTTCGGCCATTTTATTGTGAACCTTCTCGATAGATTTTCCAACTACGGTCGGGATCTGCATTTTCACGATCTCGGCTCCGGCGATCTCGTCGCGTATTTCCTTTACAGCTTCCCATGCCGGGTTGATGGATTCTCCTCCGAAGGGATCGAACCCTGTGATCAAAACTTTCATATGCAGGTTCTCCTTTCAAAAATTGACAAACTTTTCAGATGATTATATTATATAGAAGATCGAAACAATACGCAAGGAGCGGAAAGAAAACAGATGAAAATTATCATTTCACCGGCAAAGAAAATGGAAGAATGTCCGGACCTCTTTGGGACGGGAGGAATGCCGGAATATCTGGACCGGACAGAGATCCTGTGTGAACGGCTGAAGTCCATGTCAGAAGCGGAACTTCAGGCAGTTTTTAAGGCGAATGATCAGATAACAAGACAGAATTTTGAGAGATACCGGCATATGGAGCTTGCGCGGGCAAATACGCCGGCGCTGTTGGCCTACGTGGGGATCCAGTACCAGTATATGGCGCCGAAACTGTTTTCTGAAAAACAGTGGGAATACGTAAAAGAGCACCTCAGGATCTTAAGCGGGTTCTACGGGATTTTGCGGCCGGATGACGCGGTGACTCCGTACCGGCTGGAGATGCAGGCAAAGCTTTCCGTGGAAGGCACAAAGGATCTGTATGATTTCTGGGGAAGTTCTCTGTATGCTTCCCTGACCGGAGAAGCGCATCCGGTCATCATCAATCTGGCTTCCAAAGAATACAGCAGGGCGGTGGAGCCGTATCTTACGGAAAAGGACCGGTTAGTCACCTGTGTGTTCGGAAGTCTTCAGGCCAGCAAGGTAAAAGTGAAGGCTACGGAGGCGAAAATGGCCCGCGGGGAGATGGTACGCTATCTTGCGGAAAACAACATTACGGATATCGGGGAGCTTCTTCGCTTTGACCGGCTGGATTACCGGTATGAGGAGAAGTATTCTTCGGAGGACACCCTTGTTTTTCTGAAACAGGGCGGCCGGGAATAAAGGACGGGAGTCCGCAAAAAAAAAGAGGGAAACAGGATGCTTAGAAAAATGAACGCAGGGTCTGCCTGCTGGTGCGGCAGCAACAAGCCGTACGGAACATGTCACATGGAGTTTGACAGAAGACTGGCGCGGGAACGGGCGGCCGGTCATGAGATCCCGTCTCACAGGATCATAAAAAATAAGGAACAGATCGAGGGGATCCGCGAGAGCGGAAAACTGAACATTGCGGTTCTGGATCATGTGGCGGAGCATATCCGCGCAGGGATCACCACGGAGGAGATCGACCGTCTGGTTTATGATTATACAACAAAGCACGGCGGAATCCCCGCCCCGCTCAATTTTGAAGGATTTCCGAAGAGCGTCTGCACATCCATCGATTCACAGGTCTGCCACGGGATTCCGTCCGAAAAAGTGGTTCTTAAGGATGGAGATATCATTAACGTAGACGTCTCTACGATCCTGAACGGCTATTATTCGGATTCCTCCCGCATGTTTCTGATCGGAAATGTGAGCCCGGAGAAGGAACAGCTTGTGCGCGTGACGAAGGAGGCTGTGGAAAAAGGTCTGGAGGAGGTGCGTCCCTGGGGATATCTCGGCGATATGGGGCAGGCAGTTCATGACCATGTAAAAAAATACGGTTACACAGTTGTGGAGGAAGTCGGAGGCCACGGCGTCGGACTGGAATTCCACGAGGATCCGTTTGTAAGCTATGTGACGAGGCGGGGAACCGAGATGGTCATGGCGCCGGGAATGATCTTCACCATTGAGCCCATGGTCAATATGGGGAGCAGCGAGATCTATGTGGATGACAGCAACGGCTGGACCATTTACACCGACGACGGAAAACCGTCCGCTCAGTGGGAAATCATGGTGCTTGTCACCGAAAATGGACACGAAGTGCTGGCGTATTGATTATAATGTCAGAAATTAAGAGGGAATATCGAAAAATTATTCAAAAGATTGTTGTGATGACGCCAAACTTTTAGTATAATAAAAACACAGAAACAGGAACGTGAAATGATACGAAAAGGAGGCTGTCTATGGAGCTCAACTATAAGAAAATCACAGCGAGCGGCGTCAATGTACCGCTTAAGGTCGTGAAAGGCCATTTTGCCACCAACCATGCCCATACCAACTACTATATCGACCTGACAACGATCAAGAGCCGTGTCAGTGAGGCACAGGAGATCGCAAGCGCCCTCTGCCACATGTACCTGTATGATATGATCGTGGATACGATCGTCTGCATGGAGGGAACCGAGGTGATCGGAACGCTTCTGGCACAGGAGCTGACAAAAGGAGGATTCCTCTCCTTAAATGCCCATAAAACAATTTATATTATCAAGCCGGAGTTTAACAGCAACAGCCAGATCATCTTCAAGGATAATTTTAAGCCCATGCTGAATGGAAAAAATGTGATCATCCTGACCGCGACCGTTACGACAGGTCTTACGATCAATAAGGCCATTGAGGGCGTACAGTATTACGGAGGAATTATCCGGAGTGTATCCGCTGTGTTCAGCATCCTGAAAGAGGCAAACGGAATCCCGATCATTTCCGTGTTCGGTCAGAATGACCTTCCGGACTACGAATACAACGATTACAGAAACTGCCCGATCTGCAAGGCAGGAAAGAAGCTGGATGCACTGATCAATCCATACGGATATTCAAAGCTATAGCGCAGAGAAGATCGAACTGTATCTGATTATGAGACGCGAAACCGCACAGACGACCGGAAACGATTGTCTGTGCGGTCTTTTTGCTTGACAAAAAACGGTTTATCGTTCAAGATAATAGTGCTTTATTACGCAGAAAAAGGAGAGAAGTATGGAAAAACAGGAAATAAGGGGAGCTGAATACGATTTTTACGGCAAGCTTCCGTTAAAGAGAGCGATTCCCCTCGGACTGCAGCATGTGCTGGCCATGTTCGTGGGAAATCTGACGCCGCTTCTGATCATTACAGGCGCCTGCGGTCTCGGAGCGGGAAGTGAGTTTGCGGATCTGCAGGTGGATCTTCTGCAGAATGCCATGCTGGTGGCGGGGATCGTCACGTTAGTGCAGCTTTACTCCATCGGCCCGGTGGGCGGCAAAGTCCCGATCATCATGGGAACCAGCTCCGGCTTTATCGGCGTCTTCAACAGTGTTGCCAAAGTCATGGGAGGCGGAATCATCGCCTACGGCGCAATTATGTGCGCATCGATTATCGGAGGGCTGTTTGAGGGAATTCTCGGAATGATGTTAAAGCCGCTCCGGAAATTTTTTCCGTCCGTGGTAACCGGTACGGTCGTGCTCTCAATCGGTCTCTCTCTGGTCGGAGTAGGAATCAATTCGTTCGGCGGCGGCAATGCGGCGGCTGATTTCGGATCGGTGGAAAACCTGCTTCTGGGTACACTGGTCCTTGTGGTGATCATCGCGCTGAAGCATGGCACCAAAGGGATGACGAGCGCATCCTCGATCCTTCTTGGAATCATTGTGGGGTATATCGCATCCGCGATTATGGCGCTCGTTCTGCCGACAACGGCGGTGACAGCGGAAGGTGTGGAATACACAAAGGCGTGGGTCCTCAACTGGGACAAGGTTGCAGGTGCAGCGTGGTTCTCCCTCCCGAAGCTTCTTCCGGTAAAGCCGGTCTTTGACTGGAGAGCGGTGCTCCCGGTGCTGATCATGTTCGTTGTGACGGCCGTGGAGACCGTCGGTGATATTTCCGGCGTTATGGAAGGCGGAATGGGGAGAGAGGCGACGGATACAGAGCTTTCCGGCGGCGTTATGTGTGACGGTCTGGGATCCTCCTTTGCGGCATTGTTCGGCGTCCTGCCCAACACGTCCTTCAGCCAGAACGTGGGTCTTGTGACCATGACAAAGATCGTAAACCGGTTCGCACTGGCTACGGGAGCGATCTTCCTTGTACTTTGCGGCCTGTTCCCGAAGTTGGCGGCCCTCATTTCCATTATGCCCCAGAGCGTTCTCGGAGGAGCGGCTGTCATGATGTTCTCGTCCATTGTGGTCAGTGGAATCCAGCTGATCATGAAATATCAGATGACACCGAGAAATATCACGATCGTCTCTGTAGCGCTCGGCCTGGGATACGGGATTGGTTCCAGCAGCGGTATTCTGGCACACCTGCCGCAGGGACTTCAGCTGATTTTCGGCGGTTCCGGAATCGTTCCGGCAGCGCTTATGGCGATTCTCCTGAATATTGTACTGCCGCAGGAGAAGGAAGAATAGAAGCGTAAATTCGTGAAAGGAGTGAGCCCGCTCATGTTGAGATTCAGGGAGTATGTAAAGGCAGAGAGCCTTGAGGAGGCCTACGAAAAGAATCAGAAAAAGTCGGCGCGCGTGATCGGAGGAATGCTCTGGCTGAAAATGCAGAACCGGACCATCCAGACGGCCATCGACCTGTCGGGATTGGGTCTTGATACCATTGAGGAGACTGAAGAAGAATTCCGGATCGGCTGCATGGTCACATTGAGACAGCTGGAGCTTTCTGAGAGCTTAAACGCGTTCACGGACGGCGCCGTGGCTTCCTGCGTGAAGCCCATCGTCGGCGTGCAGTTTCGGAATCTGGCCACAGTCGGAGGCAGCATTTTCGGGCGGTTCGGATTTTCCGATGTGCTGACGCTGTTCCTGGCTCTGGATTCCTATGTTGAGCTTTACAGGGGAGGCGTGATTTCCATGGCGGAGTTTGCCGCAATGGAGCCGGACCGTGATATCCTTGTGAGGGTCATTGTAAAGAAGACGCCGGGCCGCGTGGTCTGTCTTTCCCACAGAAACACAAAGACCGATTTTCCGGTGCTGACCTGCGCAGTACGGCTTGCGGAAGACGGAAGAAACCTGGCTGTGTTCGGCGCGACTCCCGCGAGAGCGAAGACGTATCCGGTATCGGAAGAATGGCTTCAGAAATTTACCGGTGCGGATGAGGAGAAAAAGAAAGTCATGGCTGCGGAATTTGTCTCACAGGTTCCCACCGGAAGTAATATCCGCGCCGGCGCTGGGTACAGAAGCCATCTTGCTGCCGTGCTGTTTCGCCGCGGTCTGACGGAGCTTATGGAGAAAGGAGGAAGCAGGTCATGACGATCCGAATGATACTGAACGGAAAAAAAGTGGAGGCGCTGATTCCGGATGACATGCTGCTCATCGACTTTCTGAGAGATCGCGGCTGCTACAGTGTGAAGCGCGGCTGCGAGTCCTCCAACTGCGGACTTTGTACGGTATTTCTGGATGAGAAGCCCGTTCTTTCCTGCTCGGTCCTGGCGGCAAGGGCGGACGGACATAAGATCGACACGCTGGAGGGCCTTCAGAAGGAGGCGGAGGAATTCGGCGCGTTTATCGCGGATCAGGGCGCGGAGCAGTGCGGGTTCTGCAATCCGGGCATGATCATGAATGCCATCGCCATGTTCCGTGAAAACCCGGATCCCACCGATGACGAGATCCGGGAATATCTGGCCGGAAATCTCTGCCGCTGTTCCGGATATGAGGGGCAGCTCAGAGGGATCCGCGCGTTTCTGGAATTTAAAAAGAGAGGGGGAGCTTCATGAAAGTTGTAAATCAACCGGTCCGGAAAAAGGACGCCATGGCGCTTGTGACAGGAAAGCCCGTATTTACGGATGATCTTGCGCCGAAGGACTGCCTGATCGTCAAGCTCTTAAGAAGTCCCCACGCCAATGCGATGATCCGCTCGATAAAAACGGATACGGCAAAGCTGGTGCCGGGAATCGAGGCAGTTTATACCTGGGAGGATGTCCCGAAAAACCGCTTTACCATGGCGGGGCAGACTTATCCCGAGCCCAGCCCCTACGATAAACTGATCCTTGATC
Organism: Lachnospiraceae bacterium; assembly: GCA_022788065.1. GTDB lineage: Bacteria > Bacillota > Clostridia > Lachnospirales > Lachnospiraceae > SUG393. Next base: position 19,526 of record JALEWG010000193.1, read on the forward strand.
GGCATGTCCGCTATGTGGGCGATCCGGTTGCCATTGTGGCAGGTGAGACGGAGGAGGTCGTTGATCGTGCACTCCGCATGATCAAAGTGGAGTACGAGGTTCTGCCGGCCGTGCTGGACTTCCGGAAAGCCAAGGATAATGAAATTCTGGTCCATCCGGAGGAGGACTGGAAGGCGTTATGTAAAGTCGGCGCTGACAATAAAAGGAACTTATGTGCCAGCGAGTCCTTCGGTGAGGGCGACGTGGATGCAGTCATGGCAGACTGTGAGGTCACCGTGGAGGGCACGTACCATACGCTGGCGAACCAGCAGGCCATGATGGAAACCTTCCGCACCTGCTGCTACATGGACGCTTACGGAAGACTGAACGTGTTAAGCTCCACCCAGATCGTATTCCATGCGAGGAGGATCATCTCCAACGCGCTCGGAATCCCGAAATCGAAGATCCGTGTCATGAAGCCGAGGATCGGCGGCGGCTTCGGCGCAAAGCAGACGGTCGTGGCGGAAGTGTTCCCGGCATTTGTCACCTGGAAGACAGGAAAACCGTCCAAAATGATCTTTACCCGCGTGGAGTCTCAGACGGCGTCGACGCCGCGTCACGAGATGGAGGTCAGCGTGAAGGTGGGAGCCATGAAGGATGGACGGATCCGCGCCATGGATATCTATGTTCTCTCCAACACGGGCGCCTACAGTGAGCACGGCCCGACAACTGTCGAACTGGCCGGCCACAAATCCATGTCCATGTACGGATCGCTGGAGGCCCACCGGTTCAACTGTGACGTGGTCTACTCTAACGTCATGTCCGCGGGCGCTTACCGCGGATACGGAGCCACTCAGGGTATTTTTGCCGTGGAGTCGGCTGTCAACGAACTGGCCGCGAAGCTTCATATGGATCCGGTGGAACTGAGAGAGAAGAACCTGGTCCGGGAGGGCCAGCGGATGGCTCCGTACTACGGGGAAGTCACCAACAGCTGTGCGCTGGACCGGTGCCTTGCGCGGACGGCGGAGATGATCGGATGGAAAGAAAAATATCCGTGCCGCGATATGGGGAACGGAAAGGTCAGGAGCGTCGGAATCGCCATGTCCATGCAGGGATCCTGCATCCCGTTTGTGGATGTGGGTTCCGCTACGGTGAAGCTTAATGAGGACGGATACTATACATTGATCATCGGCGCGGCCGATATGGGTACGGGCTGCGACACGATCCTCGCCCAGATGGCTGCGGAATGTCTGGAATGTGATGTGGACCGGATCACGGTTCACGGCGCGGATACAGACGCATCGCCCTATGACTCCGGTTCCTATGCTTCCAGCACCACCTATGTCACCGGAAAGGCGGTGGAGAAGGCCTGTCTGGAGCTCCGGGAGAAAATCACGGAGAAGGCGGCCGGAATGCTGAATGCAAAAAAGGAGAACCTGACCTTCGACGGACAGAGGGTGGAGGATATGACAAGCGGCCGATCGGTGACGCTCACGGAGATCGGAACCGCGTCCATGTGCGGAAACACAGAGGCGTTAGTGTCCACGGTCACCAACAGTTCCCCGTTCTCCCCGCCGCCGTTTATGGCGGGAGCCGTGGAGATCGAGCTGGATAAGGAGACCGGCCATGTGGAGATCTTAAACTATGCGGCTGCGGTGGACTGCGGAACGGTCATCAACCCCAACCTGGCAAGAGTCCAGGCGGAGGGCGGTATCGTGCAGGGAATCGGTATGGCGCTCTATGAGAACGTCCAGTATGACGAAAAGGGCCATATGCTGAATAATTCTTTCATGCAGTACAAGATCCCGACCCGCATGGACATGGGATCCATCCGCGTGGAGTTTGAGAGCAGCTTTGAGCCGACCGGTCCGTTCGGCGCGAAATCCATCGGGGAGATCGTGATCAACACGCCGTCTCCGGCGATCGCGCACGCGATCTACAATGCGACGGGGCTCCGGTTTAAGGAACTGCCGATCACCAGCGAGAAGATCGCCATGGGGCTTCAGTCATTATGAAGATCAATATGATTTATATGGCGGCTGGAAACAGCCGCCGTTTCGGAAGCAACAAGCTGCTCTATGAGCTGGAGGGAAAGCCCATGTACCGCCATCTTCTGGAGCGGCTTTTGCGGATCTGCGGGCGCCATGACGGCTGGCGTGTATTTGTGGTTTCCCAGTATGGGGATCTGTTAAGCGGCGTGCGGGAACTCGCGGAGAATATGCCGGCAGAAAGAGGGGAAACGGTGATTCCCGTGTTCTGCGGGGAGAGCAGAAACGGAGCCTCCTATACGGTCCGGGCGGGCCTGTCGGCGGCCTGCGAACGGGCGGCGGACATGGATTTTTCTGAGAGCGGGAGTGAGCCGCAGATCGGGCGTCATGCGGCAGCTTACGTGTTTTTCGCGTCGGATCAGCCATATCTTTCAGAAAAGACAGCGGAGGAGTTTCTGCTGTTTATGGAACGTGCCGGAGCGGAGCTCGGTTGCGTCACTTCAGGCGGTGAGACGGGAAACCCGGTGTGGTTTACGGAAAAATATGTCCCAGAACTGATGGAGCTTACGGGAGACCGGGGAGGGAAAAAGGTCCTGAAAGCGCACATGGACCGTGCTGTATTTTATGAGGTGGCAGATCCGGGGGAACTCTGCGATCTGGATGAAGCTCCGGACATGAGAGAGCAAGGTTATAGTCCGGGAGAAAAACATAACTGATATTTATGTAAGATATGAAAATAAAATACTTGCAATTTCCCGCAAGGTCTGTATAATAAAAACAAAGCACTTGAGGCAGAGGAGACGCAGATTATGATGATGGATCTTGTTCTAACAGCAGTCGTGATTCGAATTATCATCAGCATTATCGCCGTGGGCGGGAATGCTTATTTGCGTTATGCTGAATCTGAGGCAGTT
>JALEWG010000094.1 GCA_022788065.1 Lachnospiraceae bacterium
CTCTCTCAGGATTCCCTGGCGCATCAGCGCGGCAAGCGGCGTTTTCGTCGTCACCATCACCCGCACATCCACGTTGGGATACTGGACAACATCCCGGCTCATGCGAAGCTTATACCGGATCAGCTGGTACAGCCGGTACTGGTTCGCCCGGGTCAGATAGCAGATATCCTCGATCAGGATCGAGCCGCCTGCGGCCTGTGCCACGGCCCCCTTATCGCCGAAGATCATTTCCAGCTGCGCCTCATCCTGGATTCCGTCGCAGGACACATCCACAAACGGCCCGCTTCCGCGGATCCCCGCGTTGTGGATGCTCTGGGCCATGAGCCGCTTTTCCGTGCCGGCCTCCCCCATGATCAGCACCGGCTTCTCGGACAGCGCGTACAGCTTGGCGAACCGGATACATTTCTGCATGGCCGCCGATTTCTGGACGATATCGTCAAATTCTCCGAGCGCGATAAATCCTCTGGAATGACGCCGCTTCTGGGATTCCTCCTCAGCGGTCTGCGGCTTTTTCATGCGGTGGCAGGTTAAGATTGCACCGTCCGCTTTGCCGTCGATCACCACAGGGGCGATAATGGCGAAAATGGACCTTCGGTTAATCTGCATGAACAGGGAGTAGGACTCGCTTCCCTCCTCAAGGACCTGCCTTAAGCTCTCACGGTCCAGATCCCGGAACATGTTTTCCGCTGCCTGTCCCACCACTTCGGACTTCTTTTTCTGTAAAATATCCTCCATGATCGGGTTGATGTCCACGATCCTTCCCGCCGAATCCATACGCGCCACGCCGTTGAAGGAGTTGTCTAAAAGCGTCTCCAGCTGCGCCTCATTTCTCTTTTGTGCTCCCATGGCAAACTCCATGCTCTGGGCCATGGAAAACGCGTTTCTCAGGGAATCTTCCGTATTGGAAAGGAACAGCGACAGAACTCCGGAGGATGCGGCGATTCCGACCGCCGTGTCGCCGCCGATGATCAGATCGACTCCGTCTTCCACCGCCTGCCTTGCCACCCTCGGCAGATCCGAGCCTTTTTCCGCAAAATACGTCCTCAGATCGATCTCATAGATCATGTCAAAGTACGACATGTCGCAGAACATGTTGCGGAATCCCACCACAGCGATCACCGGTGTCGGCTTTTTCAGGATCTGCTTTGCCCGCATCACCAGAAGAGCCATCTCCTGGGCTGTGATCGTGATCTCCGCAACCGGAATATCCGTGTACTGTTTGATCAGAGAGGCCTGCAGGCCGCGGGCAATGACGATGGATGCCCCGCCCGACACGGCCTGCCTGGCCTCGGACACCGCGTCTTCCGACTTTATAACCTTCATCAGACCGATCCCGTAGTTCTTCTCCTGTAATATATTATGTGCCTGATAGAGCATCTCCTCTCTGGAGACCAAGAGCGCAATCTTTCCCATGCTTATCTCCCCTTATTTCCTCAGCTCGTATGACGGCTCCGCCTCCCTGATCCACACCATCAGTTCCCCACCGATCTCCTCCAGGACGCGTTTTTCAAATTTTTCATAGAGTGGAAGCGCCGCTGATATAATATCGTATTATACCATGGCGGGATATGGGATTTCCACCTGATTTTTCATAGCAGAATTTCGCACCGGATCGCTTCCCTGGCATTTCGGTATCTGTCGGATCTTATTTTGAAAAAAAAGTCAAAAGCGGAACCGTCTCACCGGCAGTTCCGCTCTGACCATTTTAATTAGTTTTCCTCATAAAGCTCGATGATTGCGCCGTCTTTCCACACAAATGCAAGCCGGTCCTTCTCATTGGCCATCATCGGTCCGCAGATCACGCTGTCAGCGTCCTCGATGTATTTCTCCAGCTGATCCACTTTGTAAGCCACATGCGGATTTCTGTGAATCTCTTCCGGGAACGGAGTTCCCTCCTCAAATTTCAGATACTCGATCTTATAATCGTAATCATCGACATTGCTCACCCAGAATTTGGCTCCTTCATTGTAAACCATTCCCGGTTTGCGGTTTGTGATCGGAATACCGATATGCATATATTCAGCCGACATAACTTTTCTCCTTTCCGTTCATGGACTGCATCCGTTTCCGCTAGTGGATCGCATCCTGATAGAATTCAAATGCCTCAGCGCCGTTGAAGCCCTCATGGACGACTTTTCGAATCGCAGACATCATCTCAGCCGGATGCTCGCTCTGGAACACATTGCGTCCCATATCAACGCCGTGTGCGCCGCTCGCCATTGCCTTGTAGCACATTTCAAGAGCCTCCTGCTCCGGAAGCTTCTTGCCGCCTGCGATCACGATCGGAACCGGACAGGACGCAACGACCTTTTCAAAGCCTTCACAGTAATATGTCTTTACAAAGCTTGCACCGAGTTCTGCGAGAAGACGGGAGGCAGTGCTGAAGTATCTCGGAGTGCGCTCCATTTCCTTGCCGACCGCGGTAACACCCAGGATCGGAATTCCGTACTTATAGCCGGCATCTGCTGCCCGGCAGAGAGTTTCCAGAGAGTCCCTCTCTCCCGCTCCACCGACGAAGCACTGGATCGCCAGTGCGGAGGCGTTCATGCGAATCGCATCCTCGATATCACAGCCCAGGCCGGAGCCAACACTCATATCATCAAAAAATACCGACGTATCATGGGTTGCTCTCAGGCAGACCGCCTTGTTTAATGTCGGCGGGATACAGGAGCGGATCGCCCCCCTCGTTCCCATCAGTACATCCGCGTACTCACAGAGCGGTGCGATCGTCACATCCAGACGTTCCAGGCCGGCAGTCGGCCCCATAATGTAGCCATGGTCAAATGCCAGCATTACCGTATTGCCGGATTTCGGGTTGAACAGGCGGCTGAGTCTGTTCTTCATTCCCCAGTCCGTGTTTCCCAGGCCCTTTGCGAAGAAGCCGTTATCTGTCACCGGCGTGTCCAGATAATAATTTTTTGCGTCTTTATTTCCAACTGCGTCTGCCATAGTCATTACTCCTTAAAGAATACCGGTGTATGAGCCGGTGTATTCCAAAGTGCTTCGATCTCGTCATCCCATTTTGCAAGGTTCATCTGGAATCCGCCGGCTTCCTGAACGGTAAGGATCTCGCCAACCATATTTCCGACAACCTCCACGCCCTGAGCCTTCAGGTACTCCACTGTGTCTTTATAGAGAACCAGCATTTCCATCATGGTGGTGGCACCGCATCCGTTAATCATAACAAATGCCTTGTCGCCGCTCTGTAAACCGATCTTCTCTGATAACGGCTTTGCGATCGCCGCAACGGTATCCCTTGCGTTCAGCATCGGAACACGAACGCCGCCGCCCTCTCCGTGCTGGCCTGCGCCGATCTCCATCAGATCCGTCTCACCGAGATCGCCGAAGGACATACCGTTCTGCGGGTGAGTTGCGTCTGTAACTTTAACAGTGACAGATGCCATATTGTCCGCGTACTTCTGAGCAATTTCTGCAACCTCATCAAGAGATTTTCCTGCTGCCGCCGCAGCTGCCGCTACGTGATACATGGCAACAGCGCCTGCCAGGCCGCGCTGGTTGTCTTCTCCGTTGGGATCATACTGGATCTCCTCGCCTGTGATAACCTGACGGACATTCATGCCGGCTTTCTTTGCCATCTTCATCGCCTGCTTGCCTGCCAGCTGGTCGCCTGCGTAATTCAGTGTAAGAAGTAAAACGCCGTGTCCCTTATCCGCCTTCTGCAGAGCCTCAAAAACAAGCTGTCCGGACGGTGCAGCAAAAATATCGCCCACGACCTGGATATCCAGCATGCCTTTCCCTACATATCCCGCCTGTGCCGGCTCATGACCGGAACCGCCGTATGTAACAACCGTAACGCGGTCCGCCTTTTCAAGATCCTTGCTGATCACCATATGTCCATCCAACATCAAGGATATCGCTGAATGCCAGTCCAAGGCCTGCAATCAGTTCATCGGTAACGGTTTCCGGGCTGTTGATAAATTTCTTCATTTTCATAGGTGTCGTTCCTCCTTATTTTATTCTCATTCACTTTCTATCCGGCCCC
>JALEWG010000214.1 GCA_022788065.1 Lachnospiraceae bacterium
GGAAGCCTACATGGAGCTGATGTGTTACCGCTATCCGGAGTTGGCCTGCGAATACGACATCGATCCTGATCTGGGCGGCGCCCAGGTGCCGAACTTCATCCTGCAGCCCATTGTGGAAAACAGCCTGCTCCACGGTCTGAAAAACAAGGGCTATCGGGGCGAGATGACGATCTCTGCCGGGCGCTCCGGAGACGGCAGGCTGGAGATCTGCGTTCGGGATACGGGCAGCGGCTTTGCAGAGGGCAGAAAAGCCGCCATTGATGAAATGCTGCGCTCCTACGCAAAGCAGCCGCCGAATCTAAACGGCAACAGCATCGGCATTCTGAATGTGCAAAAGCGCATCAAGCTGCTCTGCGGAAGGGAATACGGCCTGTCCTACACGGAAAACGAGGAAGGCGGCGTGACGGCCCACATTCTGCTGCCCCTGAAGGAGGAGATGAAATGAAGAAACTGCGCGTGCTTTTGGTAGATGATGAGATCATGATCCGTGAGGGCTTCAAGAGGCTGTTTGACTGGGAAGCTCATGACTGCGAGGTGGTGGGCGAAGCGGCCGACGGCATGGAGGCGCTGACAAAGATTGACAGCCTCAGGCCGGACATTGCCATTATGGACATCAACATCCCCATTATGAACGGTCTGAAGGTCATTCAAATGTCCCGGCTCAGGCATCCGGACACCGCCTTTGTCATCGTGTCCGGATATGACGATTTTTCCTACTGCCGGGAAGCACTGCGACTCCAAATCACCGATTATATTCTTAAGCCTGTGAACTATGAGGAATTCGGCGCCTGCATTGACAATCTGAAAATTGCTCTGTTCCAGCGCCGTACATCCCGGCAGGATGTCCCGCAGGAGGAGCGGACCATCCATGGCATCACCCGCTTCATGCAGGAGCATTTGACCGAGGAGATCAGCCTGTCGGTGCTGGCGGAGGAGTTTCATCTGAACCCGCAGTATATCAGCCAGCTTTTCAAAAGCGAGATCGGCGTTAATTTCCTGGCCTATCTGACCAACATCCGGATGGAGCGGGCGAAAAAGCTCCTGCTTGGCACCTCTCTTTCCATTGCGGAGGTGTCGGAGCAGTCCGGGTACGGGGATTACCGGGTATTTACCAAGGTGTTCAAGAAATCGGAGGGCATCACACCTTCCCAATACCGGCGGGATTTCCTGGAGAAGGAATAACGAGGAGGAGCGAATATGCGCTGTGTTCTGAGAAAGTGGCGGCTGTCAGACGCAAAGGATCTGGCAATGGCTTTGAATAACGAAAAGATTCTTAATAATCTGCGGGACGGTCTGCCGTTTCCCTACACGGAGCAGGACGCCCATGACTACATTATCACGATGCTGTCTTCAGACGAAAACAGTATTTTTCCATATGCCATTACCATTGGTGATCGGGCTGTCGGAAGCATCGGCGCCTTCCGGCAGAGCAATATCCACAGTAAGACGGCGGAGATAGGTTACTATTTGGCTGAGGAATACTGGGGGCGCGGTATCATGACTGATGCGATCCGCGAGCTTTGCAGGATCCTCTTTGAAACCACGGACATTCTCCGCATTTATGCCGAACCTTTCGCGTACAATACCGGCTCCCGGCGGGCATTGGAGAAGGCCGGATTCTGCTATGAAGGAACCATGAAGAACAATGCCGTGAAAAACGGAAAAGTTCTGGATATGATGATTTACAGCCTGACCCGGACCATGGAGGCGTACCCTGTCCGCCGACTGACCAGTGAAGAGATTCCACAAGCGCTGGAATTGTGCTGGAGGGTATTTCAGGAATTTGAGGCACCGGAATATTCGCCAGAGGGGATCGCCGCCTTTCGGAGCAGCCTGGATGACCCGGAACGCAACCGGCGGATGAGTTTTTACGGCGCCTTTGACGGGAATACGCTGGTGGGGGTACTGTCCATGAGGGCGCCCCAGCACATCAGCGGATTTTTCGTGGATCCGTCCTATCATCGCCGTGGAATCGGCAGGCAGCTGTTTGAGGCTATGAGGCGGGACTATGCCCGGCAGCTGTTTACGGTAAATTCCTCTCCCTATGCGGTGGAGGTCTACCGCCATCTGGGCTTCGTCGCGACTGACGCGGAACAGATCGTCAACGGCATACGTTTTATACCGATGGAGTACGGAGAGTGTTAACCGTTCCGGGCGTTCTTTTTGCAGAATATGGGAAAGAATATCGGGAAACAGATGATTTGGGAGTGTGACGGATATGAAACCGAATGCAATCGTTTATACATCGAATACAGGATATACAAAACAGTATGCCGGAATGCTGGGAAAAAACACGGGACTTCCGGTTTATTCCCTGGAGGAGGCCATGAAGGAACTTGGGGCGGGAGATTCCATACTCTATCTGGGATGGCTCATGGCGGGGAAAATACAGGGATATTCCAAAGCGAAAAAGCGTTTTCGTATGGAAGCTGTGTGCGGTGTGGGCGCGGGAGCAACCGGCTCCCAGATGGAAGAACTCAGAAAAGCGAATGCCCTGCCGGAAGCTATGCCGCTGTTTACTTTACAGGGCGGTTTTGACATGGCCCGTCTGCGCGGCGTCTATTGGCTGATGATGGAGACTGTGAAAAAGACCACGGGGAAAAAGCTTGCAAATAAGAAAGACCGTACGCTGGAGGAAGATGATATGCTAAATCTGATGCTTCACGGAGGCAGCCGTGTCTCTGAGGAAAATCTGTCATCGGTCATGGAATGGTACAGGGAGGCTTCACAATGCTGCTGATTGTAAATACAATGCCGATGGATGATCCTGCGGCTCTGGGAGCGGTTGGATGCAAGACCATACGAACAGAAATAAGAAATGTCGGATATAGCCGGCCTGAAAAGGCCGTATATCCGGCTTTTTTTCGCTCCGGCCGGAAAGAACGGGCAGAAAAAGTCGAGAAAGATTTTAAGTACTGTTGTATGATAGAGGAAACGAAAGACAGAGGAGAGAAATAATATGCAGTCAGAGAATAAGATTATGATCAGAGGTTTGAATCAGAATAACCTGAAAAATGTCTCGCTCGATATCCCGAAGGGGAAGATCGTGGTCTTTACCGGCGTATCAGGCTCCGGAAAGTCCAGCATCGTGTTTGATACGATCGCGGCGGAAAGTCAGAGACAGATGAACGAGACATATACGGCGTTCATGCGGGGGCGGCTGCCGAAGTACGAGAAGCCGAAGGTGGAGCGGATCGACAACCTGTCCGCATCGGTCATTGTGGATCAGTCCCGCCTGGGCGGCAATGCACGGTCGACCGTGGGAACCATCAGCGATATGTACGCCGCGCTGCGCCTCCTTTATTCCAGAATCGGAGAGCCGTACGTGGGAACGGCTTCGTACTTTTCGTTCAACGATCCCAACGGCATGTGCAAAACGTGTGCAGGTATCGGAAAAGTGATGGATCTGGATATTGAACGTGCCATCGACCCGGACAAGTCCTGGAATGAGAATATGTTAAATCTGCCTGCGTTCAGAGTGGGAAACTATTACTGGAAACAGTATACCGGTTCGGGACTGTTTGATCTGGATAAGAAATACCGTGATTATACGCCGGAAGAACGGAATCTGCTGTTATACGGCAGCCGCACACCGGGCGGTCCAAGAGAGCATAAAAAAGTGGAGGGCATCAAAACACAGTTTCAGCGCCTTTGTCTGATGAAAGGACCGGAGGAACAGAATGACCACACGCTGAAGAAGATCAATATGTTCATGAGAGAAAAGGTATGTCCCGACTGCGGAGGGAGACGGCTGAATCCGAAAACACTGTCCTGCAAGGTGAAGGGATACAGCATCGATGAGATGTGCGCCATGGAATTTACGGAACTGGTGAAGGTGCTTCATACCATTGACGACCCAAGGGCAGGCTCAATCGTGGAAGCGCTGACGGCGTCGCTGACCCGCATGATCGAAATCGGGCTCCCGTATCTCTCCATGAACCGGGAATCCTCCACCTTGTCCGGAGGAGAAGCGCAAAGGCTGAAGCTTGTGCGCTATATGGGAAGCTCCCTCACAGGGCTCACGTACATTTTTGATGAGCCCAGCACCGGCATGCATCCGCGGGACGTCCACCGCATGACGGATCTGTTAAGGAAGCTCAGAGACAGAGGAAATACGGTTCTGGTGGTTGAACATGATAAGGATGTGATCTCCATTGCAGACGAAGTGATCGATGTGGGACCGTTTGCCGGAAAACGCGGCGGTGAGATCCTGTTTCAGGGAAGCTATAAAGACCTTCTCCGATCCGGAACCCGCACCGGAAACGCGCTCTGCCGGAACACATTGCTTAAGGCCAGGCCGAGGGAACCGAAGCGGTTTCTTCCGGTCCGTGACGCCTGCCTCCACAACCTGAAGCATGTGTCGGTGGATATTCCCATGGATGTGCTGACTGTGGTCACCGGTGTGGCCGGCTCCGGAAAAAGTACGCTGATCCGGGACGTATTTGCGAAGCAGTATGAGGACCAGGTGGTTCTCGTGGATCAGTCTCCGGTGACAGCGACCGGGCGCTCGACGCCTGCCACATTTCTCGGGTTTTTCGATGAGATCCGGAAAATCATGGCTCAGGAAAACGGGGTGGACGCCTCTCTGTTCTCCTTTAACAGTAAAGGGGCATGTCCGGTCTGCGGAGGCCGTGGAGTGATCGTCACAGAGCTTGTTTTCATGGATCCGGTCACGACAGTCTGTGAGGCGTGTGAGGGAAAGCGGTTCAGCAAAGAGGCGCTGTCCTACCAATACAGCGGAAAAAATATCGTGGAGATCCTCGATATGTCCGCAGCGGATGCGTGGGAATTCTTCCGTGATAACCGGAAGATCAGCAAGGCACTGGGAGCCATGATCGAGGTGGGGCTTCCCTACCTGTCCCTCGGCCAGCCCCTGTCCACGCTTTCCGGCGGAGAGAGACAGAGGGTGAAGCTTGCCAAATATCTGGATAAAAAGGGAAATATTTATGTGCTGGACGAGCCGACCACCGGGCTTCACGCGTCGGATGTGGAGACCGTGATGGAGCTTCTGGACAGCCTGGTGGACAAGGGAAACACGGTCATTGTCATTGAGCACAACCTGGACGTGATGAAGCGGGCAGATTATCTGATCGATGTGGGACCGGATGGCGGCAGTGCCGGCGGGGAGATCGTCTTTGAGGGTACGCCGGAAGCGATGGTGCGTCACGGAGATACGATCACGGCGGATTATCTGAGAAGGTCCATGGAACCGTAAACAGCAAAGAAAGTCGAGAAATCTGTGCCGGGGCGCGGTAGAATGGAAGCCGGAAAGAGGAAATCAGGAGGAAGAAACGATGGATGAACGAATATTGGCGGTCCAGCGGATGCAGGACTATATCGACAAGAACTTAAACGGCGAGATCAGCCTGTCGGAGCTTGCGAAAGAATCCCTGTTTTCGCCGTGGTATTCCTACCGGCTGTTCCGGAGTTATCTTTCTCTGACGCCTGCGGAATATATCCGGAAGCTTCGCCTTTCAAGGGCGGCGATCAGACTCCGCGACGAACAATGCCGGATCATCGATGTGGCGTATGATCTGGGATTCGGGAGCATCGACACATTTACCCGGGCATTTTTTCGGGAATTCGGCCGAAATCCCAGCGATTACGCGAAATCACCGGGGCCGATCCCGCTGTTCATTCCGTACGGTGTGAAATTCAGGGAACTCAGAAAGGAGAAGATTGATATGTCCGGTACTCAGACAATTTTTGTTCAGGCCGTAACAAAGCCGGAGCGGCTTTGCATCATCAAACGGGCCGTTCATGCAGACGATTATTTCCCATACTGTGAGGAAGTGAGCTGTGATGTGTGGGGGATCCTCATGAGCATGATGTCACTTTGCGGCGAGCCGGTCTGCATGTGGCTTCCCGAACGGTATACAAAACCGAACACGTCAACGTATGTGCAGGGGATCGAGGTGGATCCGGATTATTGTGGAGAGATTCCTGAGGGATTTGACCTGATCCGTCTGCCGGAGGCGGAATATCTGATGTTTCAGGGTCAGCCGTTCCGGGAAGAGGATTACTGCGAGGCAATCCAGTCGGTTCAGGAGGCCATGGACAGCTATAATCCGGAAATCATCGGGTTTGGCTGGGATGATACGAACCCGCGGATCCAGCTGGAACCGCGCGGAGAGCGCGGCTATATCGAGTTCAGGGCAGTGAGGAGGATAACAAAATGACAGAAGCAGTATCGGTCAGGGGACTTATAAAATCCTACGGTGACAGGACGGTTTTAAACGGACTGGATCTGTCCGTCAGATCCGGAACGGTGTTCGGACTTCTGGGAGCAAACGGAGCAGGAAAGAGCACTGCGATCGAGTGTATTCTGGGAACGAAAAAGGCAGACGGGGGAACTGTCCTCCTGCTTGGACAGAGCCCGGAGCAGAACCGGAAGGAATTAATTGAAAAAATCGGTGTACAGTTTCAGGAAGGAGATTATCAGCAGGAGATCCTGGTTTCTGAGCTTTGCGAGGAAACGGCCTGTCTTTATCGGAATCCTGCCGACTGGAAAAATCTCTGTGTGCAGTTCGGAATCGGAGAGAGGATAAAATCCCAGGTGAAAAGTCTTTCCGGCGGAGAACGCCAGCGCCTGTTTCTTGTGCTGGCACTGATTCCGGGGCCGGAACTCGTGTTTCTGGACGAGCTGACGACAGGACTTGACGTCAAGGCACGGCGTGAAGTGTGGAAAACACTGGAAATGTTAAAAGCGCAGGGGCTGACCATATTTCTCACGTCTCACTTTATGGACGAGGTCGAAGCGCTCTGCGACGAGATCTGCATTCTGAAAAGCGGGAACAAGGTATTTTCGGGAACTGTGGAGGAGGCAAAGCGCGAGTGCGG
>JALEWG010000221.1 GCA_022788065.1 Lachnospiraceae bacterium
AAAGCAGCGATTTCTCGCTGCTTTTCATCTTTAGCAATCCCAAAATGCCGGTTCCTGCATAATTGACGCCTAGCCTTGCTAGGTGGGTGACCGCACTTAAACTTCTGCCTTCCACTCAAAAGGAGGCCTGACATCCGCTTAAAAATATAGGAATCCCGTTTGTCATAATGTAGGTTCAAAATAAACAGGAGTTATCGAACATTCCAGGAATTACTTTTCACTTTTTCATGGCACTATTATAGCGCATTCGAATCACTTTTTCAAGTTCCAATTACTGCCTTATGGATAGATCGGTATATCTGTCCTGCTTTTCTAACATATGTGCCTCATACCGCGGCCATTCCAAATGTTATAAATTTATTAAGAGTTCCGTGAGCGACTGCACTGACTCCGTGATCCAGTCAGCGCCGGCCTCCTCAAGCTCCTCTCTGCTGCCGTATCCAAAAAGGACTCCGACAGCCGGGATCCCGGTCTTGTGAGCACCGGCGATGTCATGTCTGCGGTCTCCGACCATGACAACGGAGTTTCCATCCGTCAATCCGTTTTGTTCCATCACGTAACAGATCACATCGGCCTTATCATATCGTCCGCTCGCATCATCTCCGCCTCCGATCATCACAAAATAACCGGCCAGCCCGAAATGTTCCAGAACCTGCTTTGCCATCCACTCCGGCTTGGAGGTCGCCACATAGAGCGTCTTTCCGGCTGCCTTAAGCGTTTCCAGCATTGCCTTCACGCCCGGATACGGTTCATTCTGCAGCCACCCGGTCACATTGTAGTATTCCCGAAATACGGAAACAGCGTCTATGGAGTCCTGTTCAGAAAAATGATAATATTCCCGGAAACTTTCCGGAAGCGGCGGTCCTACAAATGGTTTTAATACATTCAGATTTTCCACTTCGATTCCATAATGCTTTAACGCATACTGCACGGCCCTCGTGATCCCCGGCATAGAATCGGTGAGCGTTCCGTCAAGATCAAAAAAAATGTTTTCTCTCTTCATGTTCCCTCCAATCATTCTTATTATCCCATGCCTTTCGCGTTCCGTCAATCTCTTTCGCATTTCCCGAAGTCTGCGTCTTCACGTTTCCCGCCGCGCGCCAAAAAGAACCGGCCGCCTCAAACATGGCAGCCGGTCCGGATTACTGATTCTTATTTAAAAAATTCGTGTTCTCCATACTGAAACAAATAACTCAGGTGAGAGTCAAACCAATTCACATTTTTCGCCGATGAGCGTTTTCTGTTCATAAAATACAGAGCGCCTTCGGAATAGTCTTCTCCCTCCAGTGCCCGATCAACCGCATCGATCGTTTTCTGTGAGACCTTACAGGTATTGATGGAACCGTCTATGACCGGTGAAAACTGATATTTCTCATATACGACTCCCGTCACACTGTCCGGGAACTCATCGCTCTCCACACGGTTCAAAATCACGTTCGCAACCAGAATCCTGCCTTTGGTGTCGCACCCTCCGGATTCCGCCTGTACGATCCTTAAAAGCACATTATAATCTTTATCTGACAGGACGGTTGCAGCCGCTTCCACCTGTTCTGCTTCCACCTGTTCTTCTTCTGTCTCCGGAACCGCTTCCGTTTCCCGGATCGTATCTTCCTTATCCTCTTCCGCCAGGAGTTCCTCTGTATCCTTCGCTATCTCCTGGTTTTCATCCATCATGACGAATCCCTCGTCCGCATCGTCTCCTGCCTCAGGATCTACAGGCTCCTCTGCAGTTTCCTGCTGTTCTTCGGTCTCGTCTGCTGCAGCTGATACTTCGGGATCAGCCTCCTCCAGTTCAGTTTCCGCCCCATTCGTCTGTTCAGGGGTTTCGGCAAATGCCACCAGTGCGTTCCTTCCGCCTCCCTGAAAATCGCCTGCTGTAAATGTCATGACGGTCACAACCGAAATTCCGGCAGTCATTACGACTGCGTTGCGATGCATCTTCTTTGACACATTGACAAACAGTGATTTTACAAATTGGAAAACTGACTGAAGAAATGAGTTCCATGTATGATTCATAGAAATCCTCTTTTCTCCGCCTGTCATCACTTCGCCGTAATGATGACGTTTGGTTGTTTTCCTCCCATTTCCGGGTGGTGCTGTGATTATAGAAGAACGCAGGCGGAAATGTCAATAAGCCTTCCGCAACTTTGGTGTATTTGACAGCGCTTTTTTAACTTTTGTAATGTTTTTTTAACATTATGCAAGAAAAAAAGTCTTATTTTATCTATATTTTTGTGAAGTCTGGCGGCATAGTTTGTTCCGAGTTATTACAAATTTGTTAAGTTTTCATTCCCCACTTTTGTACTGTTTCAGTGTCCATTTTCACTTATGTTAACCACTTTTACATCAAATTGACGGTTTTCGCCCCCACATAGTCACACAGATCCTTCGGGGAAAGCAGCACCTGCACCCCTCGCATGCCGGCGCTCACCGCGATTTTCTCATACTGAAATGCCGCCGGATCCACATAAGTCGGGAACCTTTTTTTCATTCCCACCGGGGAACAGCCGCCCCGGATATAGCCGGTGACAGAGAGCAGATCCTTCATCGGGAGCATCTCCACCTTCTTATCTCCGGCTGCCTTTGCCGCCTTTTTCAGATCCACCTCACCATCCACCGGTATGCAGCAGACCAGATACCCTGTTTTCTCTCCTTTTAAAACCAGCGTCTTGAACATACTTCCGTGGTCCACACCAAGAAGATCCGCCGCATGACTTCCGGACAGATCATTCTCATCCACCGGATATTCCTTGGTTTCATACGGTATTTTCGCCGCGTCCAGAAGACGCATGACATTTGTTTTCACAGACTTTCCCATAACCATTCCTGCTTTCTGCGGCAGTTCGCGCATATCTTCATCGTAAACTGTCACTTATAATTACTTTTCGTATTTCGTACTTCTGAATGATAATATACTTGTCGGCAAACCGAAATTCGATTCTGCGCATATTCTGCTGATGATATCAATAATTATCTTCATCTGTGGCGTAAGCCACTTTTCATCAACATCATTTTTTGATGATACACTGACTAATATAAGCTGTCAAGCAGATACTGATTTCTTCCATGTTAGATCGTATGAAAATACGAAGTCAAAAGATATCTTTGCATTATGCAACAAAAAAGGGGCGTCGCAATCACAACGCCCCTTTTTTCATTTCTTATCTTGTTTTCCCCATTGTCTGTAAATGGTTCATTGATCCATAAAGAGAAATCAGACGTTTGTATTCCTCTTTGTCATAAAAATCACAGTTACCTGCTCCAAAAGCTTTTGCTGACTCAATCATGAAGCGAGCAGCAGTTTCTACATCTTCATAGTGTGTTGCGCCGGAAGCGCAGCCCGGTACCATTGTCTGAGTGGTGATTGCGATTCCTACTACGGGTGCATTTGTCGCAGTGGAAGGCTGAAGAATACTATTTAAATGATACACTTCATTTCCATAGGGTGTAATATCCTGTGTTGTCAGCGCGAATACTTCAGGTAAATTTCCCGTCACATGTTCCATTATGGTCAGAAGATCCTCGCTCACACGCAAAATATATCCTTCCTTTACCGTCGGAGAGATGGAAATTCCTTTTTTATTACAGATACGATTTCCTTTTGTTGTATCAACACAAAGAATCGCATCGAGATCACTGGCTACTTCTTGCTGATTCATTTGAGCCATGCTTACAGGTGATCCCATAAAAGGAACCGGTTTATGGGGTGCCGTTGGTGCATTGGGACAAACATGCGTTGAAATAAAAACATCTCCCTCCAAAACATCTCCCCGATTTTTCATCGAAAGCAGCTCAGCCGCAGCAC
>JALEWG010000097.1 GCA_022788065.1 Lachnospiraceae bacterium
CATGGTGATCGACGGATCCAAGGGCGTTGAGGCACAGACCATCAAGCTTTTCAAGGTTTGTGTCATGAGACATATCCCGATCTTTACATTTGTCAACAAAATGGACCGTGAGGCGAGAGATCCCTTCGAGCTGATGAGTGAGATCGAGGAAGTTCTCGGAATCCATACATGCCCTATCAACTGGCCGATCGGCTGTGGCAAGAGCTTTAAGGGCGTATATGACAGACAGACGAAAAAGATCACCACATTTACGGCGGCCATGGGCGGCCAGAAGGAAGTGGCGAGCCAGACCTTCGATGTGGAGGGAACCGATGTGGACGCAGTGATCGGCGAAAGTTTCCACGCACAGCTCCGCGATGATATCGAGCTTTTGGACGGAGCCAGCGACGAATTTGACCAGGAACTGGTGAGCCGCGGCGAGCTTTCACCGGTATTCTTCGGTTCCGCGCTCACAAACTTCGGCGTGGAGACGTTCCTGGAGCATTTCTTAAGTATGACGACGTCTCCGCTTCCGAGAAAGACGACGACGGGCGTGGCGGATCCGTTCAATAAAGACTTTTCGGCCTTTGTATTCAAGATTCAGGCCAATATGAACAAGGCGCACCGTGACCGGATCGCGTTCATGCGTATCTGCTCCGGAAAATTTGAGGCCGGTATGGAGGTCAACCATGTGCAGGGCGGAAAGAAGATCCGCCTGACACAGCCGCAGCAGCTGATGGCGGAGAGCAGAAAGATCATCGAGGAGGCGTATGCCGGAGATATCATCGGCGTCTTCGATCCGGGCATTTTCTCCATCGGAGATACGCTCTGCGCTTCCAACGATAAAGTTCAGTTTGAGGGAATTCCCACCTTCGCTCCGGAGCATTTCGCGAGAGTGCGCCAGATCGATACGATGAAGAGAAAACAGTTCATCAAGGGACTCAATCAAATCGCCCAGGAGGGCGCGATCCAGATCTTCCAGGAATTCAATACCGGTATGGAGGAGATCATCGTCGGCGTTGTCGGCGTCCTGCAGTTTGAGGTGCTGACATACCGCCTGAAAAATGAGTATAACGTAGAAGTCAAGCTGGATCAGCTTCCGTTTGAGTATATCCGCTGGATCGAGAATCCGTCCGAGGTCGACGTGGCAAAGATCCAGGGAACCTCCGATATGAAGCGTATCTGCGACCTGAAAGGAAATCCGCTCCTTCTGTTTATCAACAGCTGGAGCGTCGGCATGGTGGAAGAGCGGAATCCGAAGCTGAAGCTGAGCGAGTTCGGTCGTAACTAGGAATCACATAATAATCAGGAAAGGATGGAAGAATATGAGCAAAATTGATATGGTACGCGCAGCCATGGTAGAGGCAATGAAGGCCAAAAACAAGGAAAGAAAAGATTCTCTGTCCATGCTGCTGTCCGCGTTAAAGAATGCGGAAATTGACAAGCGTTCTCCGCTTACGGAGGATGAGGAAAACGCGGTTGTAAAGAAAGAACTGAAGCAGACCAAGGAGACCATGGATACGGCTCCGGCGGACCGCACGGACATCATTGAGGAAGCAAGAAGAAGAATGGAAGTATATCAGGAGTTTGCTCCGGCAGATCTGACCGAAGAGCAGATCGCTGAAGTGATCCGCGGCGTGTTCGCTGAGCTCGGAATTGAAACTCCGACCGCAAAGGATAAAGGAAGAATCATGAAGGTTCTGATGCCGCTTGTAAAGGGCAAAGCTGACGGCAAGGTAGTCAACGAGGTGCTTGCCGGAATGATGAAATAGATATTTTTTGGAGGCGAGACCGTGTACAGAGAGAAAATTGAGGCTTATATTGACGCGCATAAAGAAGAAATGCTCAGTGACATTATCGAGCTTTGCAAAATTGACAGTACAAAGGACTCCTACCGGGCGGGAAAACCGTTCGGTCAGGGCTGCTTTGAGGCGCTGGATGAGGCGCTCCATATCGGTGAGCGTTATGGATTCACCATCAACAATTACGGCAACTATGTGGGAACCATTGATCTGAATGATAAGGAAAAGCAGCTGGACATTCTGGCACATCTCGATGTGGTTCCGGCTGGAGACGGCTGGACTGTGACAGAGCCCTTTGAGCCGGTGGTTAAGGACGGAAAAATCTACGGGCGCGGAACAGCAGACGACAAGGGACCGGCCATGGCTGCCCTGTATGCGATGAGAGCGATTAAGGAACTGGGGATTCCGGTAAAGAAAAACGTCCGCCTGATCCTGGGAACAGACGAGGAATGCGGAAGCTCTGATATCAGACATTATTACAGTCTGGAAAAAGAAGCACCCATGACATTTTCTCCGGATGCAAGCTTCCCGGTAATCAACATTGAGAAGGGAAGTCTCCACGGACGGTTCTCGGCGGAATTCGAGGCGAGCAGAGAGCTTCCCAGAATGATTTCCTTTAAGAGCGGCACCAAGGTGAACGTGGTACCGGCAAAAGCGGAGGCACTGTTTGAGGGTCTGGACGGTTCCGATACGGAAGAATTTGCAAAAAAATTTGAGGAAGAACTGGGGATCCGGTTTGACGTGAGTGCCGAGAACGGCTATATGAAGATTGAGGCCTACGGTGAGAACGGCCACGCTTCCACACCATGGAAAGGGAAAAACGCTCTGACCGGTCTTCTGGCACTGATTGAAAAGTTAAATCTGGCGGAGTGTGAGCAGCTTGAAAAAATTCGGGCACTCAACAGACTGATGCCTCACGGTGACTGGTTTGGAAAGAATCTGGGAATTGCCATGGAAGATGAGATCTCCGGACCGCTGACACTGGCGTTCAGTATGCTGGAGATCACGGAAACGGGCCTTAACGGCGATTTTGACAGCCGCTGCCCGATTTGCTCCAATGTGGAGAATACATTAAAGCCGGCGAAAAAGAATATGGAGGACAACGGGATCCGGTTCGACACGGAAACCATGAATCCGCCGCATCATGTGGATGGAAACTCCGATTTTGTGAAGACGCTGCTGAACTGTTATGAAATGTATACAGGCAGAAAGGGCGAATGTGTGGCCATCGGCGGCGGCACATATGTGCATCATCTGGAAAACGGCGTTGCGTTCGGTGCTTCCATGCCGGACACGGAGAATCATATGCACGGACCGGATGAGTTCGCAGTTGTCGATGAGCTTCTGACGAGCGCGAAGATCTTCGCGCAGGTGATCGTGGAGCTCTGCTGTTAATCGTTGGAAAGTTCCCGGCTGGGCACGGCAGTGCACAGACAGGAACGCAAGTCGTAAATAGAATATCTGCACATCAGGGCTGTGAAAAATGGGAAACCATTTTTCACAGCCCTCTTTATTTCCTGCCGCGCGGTTTACAAGTTCACTGAAAAATGCTAAAATAGGCATGAAAATCCGTGCGGAAACAGGAGAGGAAGAGGAACGGATATCCGGACAGAAAATGAGGGGTTTGAAGACAGATGGAACAGACAGAAAAATGGAACATCATCGATTTGCATACGCATATCTATCCGACGGTGCTTGCCAGGAGGGCGCTGGAGGTCGTGGGACGGGAAAATGATGCGGCTGATCAGATACCGGTCAAAGAAAATCTATGGAGATTCATGAAGGAAGAAGGGATTGCGCTGTCTGTGGTCCAGCCGGTCGTGTCAAAGCCGTCGACCCAGACGGATGTCAACCGGTTTGCACGCGAGATCGTGCGTCCCAATGTGCTGGCATTCGGGGGACTGCATCCGGACTGTGAGCATGTCCAGGAGGAGATCGAAAAGCTGAAGGACATGAATATGGCGGGAATCAAATTTCATCCGCCGTTTCAGCAGGTTTATCTGACCGATGATAAATATACGGAAATGTGGAAAAAGATCAACCATCTGGGCTTTCCGGTGCTGATCCACTGCGGAAAAGCAAAAGTGAAGCAGCCCTTTGACCTGTACCCCTCAGGCGTCAGAACGTTTTTGAAATACCTATCCGATATTCCGGTGATCCTGGCGCACATGGGAGGCCGCTCAGAGGATCCCGAAGAGGAGAAGATCCTGATGGAATTTCCGGAAAATGTTTATGTGGATACAGCCATGAGCGCTGAGAGAGGGACGCCGGAGGAGTTTGAGCGGCTGACGTCGCTTCTGGGACCGGAACGTGTGATCTTCGGAAGCGATTTCCCGTACGGAACCCAGAAGGCCGCCGCGGCGCTCATTAAGAACAGCAGCTTTTCCGACAATGAAAAAGCGATGATGCTTGGCGGCACGGCAGCGAAAATTCTGGGAGACAAGATCAGAACAAGATAAAATCACAGGAGGAATGATATTATGTACACATGTGCAAACTGTACGGTGCACGCATGCAGAGATGCGGAACACAAAGATATGCCGAAGAACTGTCCCATGAGACAGGAGGAGATGTTAAAAGAGGTGAAGGAGGAGTACAGGGATCCGGAGATCAACCGCTTTTTTGTGACTTCTTCCGAGTTGGAGCATGACGGATACTGTCAGTGGCCGCGTTTAAAGGAGACCATCGAGTTCTGTCACCGCATGGGATATCAGAAGGTCGGCCTGGCATTCTGCATCGGCCTTTACAAAGAGGCCCGGGTTGTTGCCGATCTGATGCGGAAAAGCGGGCTGAATGTGGTGTCGGCAGTCTGCAAATCCGGCGGAATCGACAAATGTGAGGCAGGAATTCCCAATGAGAAAAAGCTGAAACCGGACCAGTATGAGGCCATGTGCAATCCGATCATGCAGGCGAAGCTTTTAAATGAACAGAAGACGGAATTCAACATTGCGCTGGGACTCTGTGTGGGTCATGATTCGCTGTTCTACCGCTATTCTGACGCCATGGTAACGACTCTTGTGGCCAAAGATCGCGTTCTGGCTCATAACCCGGTCGGAGCGATCTACTGTGCCGAAGGCTATTTCAAAAACCGCCTGTAACAGAATGCGCCGCGCCGCATAGGATGGAACGAGAACCTTTGAGACGCTGGGGACGTCACATGAGAATGAGTGAACTGAAACGGAAAGAAGTGATCAACGTCTGCGACTGCAGGCGGCTCGGATTTGTGGGTGATATTGATTTTGACCCATGCAAGGGAAAAATCACGGCGTTAATTGTGCCCGGACCGGGCTGTATCGGAGGGTTTCTTGGCCGCGAGAAGGAATTCATCATTCCTTTTGAGGATGTCTGTCAGATCGGAGACGATATCATTCTGGTGGAGCTGAAAGAAAAGCCAAAGGACCCGGGAAAGCATTAAAAAACTTGCAGAAATGTGATGTTTTGTGGTAAAATTGTAAAAACTCTGTATAGGAGGAAACGCATATGAAATGTCCATTCTGTAATGCGCAGGATACGAAAGTCATCGATTCCAGACCGGCTGATGACAACAGTTCGATCCGCCGCCGCCGGCAGTGCGAGCAGTGCGGAAAGCGTTTTACCACATATGAAAAGCTCGAGACCATGCCTCTCATGATCATTAAAAAGGACAATTCCAGAGAGACCTATGACCGGTCCAAGGTGGAAAAGGGAATTCTTCTTTCATGCCACAAACGCCCGGTTTCATCCCAGCAGATCAGCTCGATCATTGACGAGATCGAGAATCAGATCTTTAATATGGAAGAAAAAGAGGTCCCGGCCGCGGTGATCGGGGAGCTGGTCATGAAAAAACTGAAAGACGTGGATGAGGTGGCTTATGTGCGCTTCGCTTCCGTATACCGGGAATTTAAGGATGTGAACGCATTTATGGAAGAGCTTGCCACGTTTCTGAAAAAGTAGGCAGGTACCCGATATGTTAGAAACGTTTTATCCGGATGAATATGTGGACAGCGCTTACGGGATTCCCTATGAAACACTCTATTCCATGGGATATCGCGGGATTATTTTCGACGTGGACAATACGCTTGTTCCACACGGAGCGCCTGCGGACAGGCCTGCGGTGGAGCTGTTTGAGAAGCTGAGGGAGCTTGGGTTTTCCACATGTATCCTGTCCAACAACAGAGAACCGAGGGTGGCGCCTTTTGCGAACCGGGTGAAGAGCCCCTATATCTATAAAGGCGGAAAACCGTCGGTGAAGGGGTACAGACTGGCCATGGAGGTCATGAAAACGGAAACCTCGAATACGCTCTTTATCGGTGATCAGCTGTTCACTGACGTGTGGGGAGCCAGACGCACGGGACTGTACAGCATTCTTGTGAAACCTATCGATCCGAAGGAGGAGATCCAGATCGTTATGAAACGGTATCTGGAGGCGGTGGTTCTGTGGTTCTATAAACGGAGAAGGAAAAAAACAGGTTCGGGGAGCCATGATTTTTGCAAAAAATAGTTGAAAACAGACTGATTATAGTATAGAATAAGGTAGAATCAGCCATAAGCGTGAATTGAGAGAAATAGCTTTTAAGGAGGAATATCATTTATGGTATCAGCAGGTGA
>JALEWG010000266.1 GCA_022788065.1 Lachnospiraceae bacterium
TGTAACAAAGGCCTCCAACGTACTTTCCTTAATTGAACTTGTTAAAAAAGCAGGCGTTAACGCCGATGAAGTTGACTATGTAATCGACTGCTGTGAGGAAGCTTGCGGCGATATGAACCAGCGCGGCGGCGGTAACTTCGCGAAAGCTGCAGCTGAGATCGCAGGTTTCACAAATGCAACCGGTTCTGACGTTCGTGGCTTCTGCGCAGGCCCGGCTCATGCAATGTTACATGCAGCTGCCCTTGTTAAGGCAGGAACCTTTAAGAACGTTGTTGTAACCGCAGGCGGATGTACCGCTAAGCTCGGTATGAACGGTAAAGACCATGTAAAGAAAGGCCTTCCGATTCTGGAAGATGCAATCGCAGGCTTCTCTGTACTGGTAAGCGCTGACGACGGCGTAAGCCCGCAGATCCGCACCGATATTATCGGAAGACATACGATCGGTACAGGTTCCGCTCCGCAGAACGTTATCGGTTCTCTGGTTGCAGATCCGCTTGAGAGAGCAGGTCTTCTGATGACTGATATCGACAAATATTCACCGGAGATGCAGAACCCGGATATCACAAAACCGGCTGGCGCAGGCGATGTTCCGGAGGCAAACTACAAGATGATCGCAGCTCTTGCAGTTAAGAAGGGCCAGATTGCCCGTACAGATATCGCTTCCTTCGTAAAAGAGCACGGCATGACCGGCTGGGCTCCGACTCAGGGTCATATTCCGTCCGGTGTTCCGTATATCGGACCGCTCCGCGAGGAAGTTCTTGCAGGCGAGACAAAGCGTGCAATGATCATCGGTAAAGGAAGCTTATTCCTTGGAAGAATGACAAACCTGTTTGATGGTGTTTCCTTCGTGGTACAGGCAAACGACGGCTCCGCTAACGCAGAGGCTGAGGCAAGCTTCGACGAAGGCAAAGTAAAGGCTATGATCGGACAGGCTATGCGCGAATTTGCAAACGGCCTTCTCGGCGAATAATCTGCACACAGAAAGGACAGGTGCGTTATGTCAGATAATAGAATTAAGACGCTCATTGCGGAAACCTTCCTGGAAGTGGCAGATGCCCTGGAAACAGGACAGTACGGGAAACAGCCGGTAATCGGCTTTGCTTCCGAAGGCAGTGAGCATGGCGAAGACAATATCAAGCGTGCAATGGATATTGCTGCACACAAAGGTCTCAAGGCCCGCCTGATCGAGGGCGAGGATATCCATAAGGAGATGGAAAAGCTCCTGGATTCCGGCGAGATCGATGCAGCCGTTACCATGCACTATCCATTCCCGATCGGTGTTTCCACCGTCGGTAAAGTCATCACACCGGGTATCGGAAAGCCGATGTATCTTGCTACAACAACCGGTACTTCCGATACAGACCGTATCGCCGGTATGGTGAAGAATGCCATCTACGGTATCATTGCCGCAAAAGCGGACGGTATCGAGAACCCGACCGTTGGTATTGCCAACATCGATGGTGCAAGACAGACAGAAAAGGCACTGCTCAAATTAAAAGAGCAGGGCTATGATATCAATTTTGCAGAGTCTGCACGTGCAGACGGCGGCATTGTTATGAGAGGAAATGACCTTCTTGCCGGAACACCGGATATCATGGTTATGGACTCCTTAACAGGCAACCTGATGATGAAGATCTTCTCCGCATATACCACCGGCGGAAGCTATGAATCCCTCGGCTTCGGCTACGGCCCGGGTATCGGCGACGGCTATGATCGCCTGATCATGATCGTTTCCCGTGCTTCCGGTGCTCCTGTGATCGCAGGCGCTATGGAATTTGCGACCAATCTTGTAAAACATGACTGGAAGAAGATCGCTGCAGATGAATTTGCGAAAGCAAAGAAAGCCGGCTTCGAAAAGATTATTGAGGAACTCAAGAATTCCGGTAAGAAAGAGGCTGCTCCGGCTGCCGCTGTAACCGCACCGCCGAAGGAGATCTGTACGGCACAGATCCCGGGTATCGAAGTTATGGATCTGGAAGACGCGGTTCAGACCCTTTGGAAGGCTGGTATCTATGCTGAGAGTGGTATGGGCTGTACCGGTCCGATCGTTCTTATGGCAGAGGATAAGAAAGCAAAGGCTTACGAACTCTTAAAAGAAGCAGGATATGTTGGCTAACAGATCCTGATGATCCGGTTCCGGCAGCATTTTATCGTGCTGCCGGAAAATTCCGGATATTGTCTTAATAAATTCGAAAGAAACGATTTATTGTAAAATTAAATAATCTCAATTCTTGACATGCGTATGGTTCTGTGATATCATGCATACGTATGCGTTTGAATTTGGAGGTAGATAGGTTGCTGGTGTGCCTCGCGGTCTTCAAAACCGTTGTGAAGGGTTAGGAGCTCTTCGGGTGGGTTCGATTCCCACCTCCTCCGTTTTAATGAATTCATCGAAGTAGGAGGAAAATATATTTATGGAAAACAGGCAGTTGTTGCTGCGTGGGATTCCTAAGATAGACGAGTTGCTACTGGATGAGCAGCTTGTTTTTTTTATGGAAACAACCCCGCGATCTGTAGTTGTTGATGCAGCACGAGAGATCATTGACCGCATGAGGAAGGAGATTCTGGCCGGTACCCTCGATGAGATTCCGGAAAAAGATGAGCTGATTTCCGAAATCTGCGAGACAATTACAGGCAAAAAGAAAAAGAATCTCAGAACACTGGTCAACGCGACCGGAGTAGTTCTTCACACGAATCTTGGCCGTGCCAATCTGTGCCGGTCTGCAGTGGAGAGCGTTCTCTCCGTGGCGGATTCCTATTCCAATCTGGAATATGACGTAAAAAAAGGCGCGCGCGGATCCAGACATGACCACGTGGAAAAAATCATCACAAAAATCACAGGCGCGGAAGCAGCCATGGTCGTTAATAATAACGCGGCGGCAACAATGTTATGTCTTTCAGCCATGGCAGAGGGCAAAGAGGTCATCACCTCCCGCGGTGAACTGGTGGAGATCGGCGGTTCCTTCCGCATCCCGGACATTATGGAGCAGAGCGGAGCCCATTTAAAAGAGGTTGGAACCACCAATAAGACAAAGCCTTCTGATTACCGGAACGCATATGATCCGGAGAAGACCGGCGCATTCATGAAAGTTCACACCAGTAATTACCGGATCGTCGGCTTTACGCAGGAAGTATCCTTAACGGAGATGGTGGCGCTTGGCAAAGAGTACAATCTTCCCGTCATCTACGATATGGGAAGCGGTCTGATGACTGATTTAAGCCGCTACGGCGTCGATGAACCGACTGTGATCGACGCACTCAATGACGGAGCTGATGTGGTGCTTTTCAGCGGAGACAAACTCCTCGGAGGTCCGCAGGGAGGTATCCTGATCGGTAAAAAAGAGTATATTGATAGGATGAAGAAGCATCCGTTAGCCCGCGCCTTCCGTGTGGATAAAATGACGCTGGCTGCAATGGAAGCCACCTTCTTCGAGTATCTCGATATGGAAACAGCCAAGAAGACGATCCCGGTCCTTCAGATGATCACCATTCCGCAGGACGAACTGACTGAACGGGCATATGCTCTGATCGACGCGATCCGGAACGTTACCGATGCGTACCATCTTGATGTGGTATCCTGCAAAGACCAGATCGGCGGCGGTTCAGCGCCGACCGTCCGTCTGAATGGCAGTGCGGTCTCCGTATCCTCGGATACGATTCCTGCAGAAAAGCTGGAACGTCTGATGCGGAAAGCGGAAACCCCGGTGATCGTACGAGTGGCGCATGACGAACTGATCCTGTCTGTTCGTACGATACGCGAATCTGAACTGGAAACTGTGGCAGCCGCATTGGCCTTCGCGGCAGAGGCAAAATAGGAAAGTGAGTGTGAATACAGATGCAGAATGTCATCGTGGGTACCTCCGGTCATGTGGACCACGGAAAAACATGTCTGATCAAGGCATTGTCCGGCATCGACACTGACCGTCTTAAAGAGGAGCAGAAAAGGGGAATCACCATTGAGCTGGGATTCGCCAATCTTCCGAATGACGAAGGACTTCATATCGGTATCATCGATGTCCCCGGACATGAAAAATTTGTTAAAAACATGCTGGCCGGTATCGGCGGCATTGATCTGGTATTACTTGTCATCGCTCTTGATGAAGGAATCATGCCGCAGACGGTGGAGCACTTTGAGATCCTGAAAATGCTCCATATCCGTCAGGGAATCATCGTGTTTACGAAAGCGGATCTGGTAGATGACGACTGGGCAGAGCTTGTGGAAGAGGACGTATCAGCGATGGTGGAGGGAAGCTTCCTGGAGCACGCCGACCGGATTCGTGTGTCTTCCTATACGGGACAGAATATCCCGGAGCTTAAGAGAATGATCCTCGATAAAGTGCGCTCGGTGGGCATGCGGCGCAGTGAGCCGGAGTTGTTCCGTCTCCCCATTGACCGTGTATTTACCATGGAGGGCTTCGGAACCGTTGTCACCGGAACGCTTCTGGAGGGAAGCTGCCGTGCCGGCGAAGAGATCATGCTGTATCCGGATGAACGGCTCATTAAAATCCGCGGAATCCAGAGCCACGGTGAGAAAGAGGAAGCTGCCTATGCAGGCCAGCGTACCGCCATCAACCTGGCCGGCGTCAAAAAAGAGGAGCTTTCAAGAGGCCAGGTCCTTGCGGCGCCGGGAACACTGACTGACAGCAATTTCCTCGACGTTAAGCTGACATTATTTAAAACCACGGAACGCCAGTTGAAAAACGGTGATCGGATCCACTTCAACTATGGCTCCGCACAGACTATTGCGAAAGCGGTTCTTCTGGATCAGGAGTCCATCGGAGCGGGAGAAAGCGCGTACGTTCAGCTTCGTTTTGACGAATCGCTTGCTGTAAAGCGCGGAGACCGCTTCATCGTCCGTTTCTACTCTCCGGTGGAGACCTTCGGAGGCGGCATTATTCTGGACGCCTGCCCCGGAAAGCATAAACGCCATCAGGAAGAGCTGATCGAGGCTCTGAAGATCCGCGAGACCGGAACGGATGTGGAAGTGCTGGAGCTGATCCTGAAAGAGGAGAGCATTGGCTTTCCGTCTGCGCACCATCTTGCAGCGAAGCTCAACTGGACCGACAGTGAAACAGAAAGGCTCCTGGAGACACTGAAAAAGCAGAAAAAAGCGCTGTCCCTCAATGACGGAAATTATTTTCATAAATCCTTCTGGGAACGCGTCACCGGAAAGACAAAGGAGCTTCTGGAAGCGTTCCACCGTGAAAACCCCATTGCCTCCGGTATGGAAAAGGAGGAGATCAAGAGCCGCCTGATGGATGCATTCTATCTCAGTGACCCGAAAAAAGGCGATGTGCTTTTAAATGAGCTTTTAAAACGCGGAATCATCACGGCAGCCGGAAGCACCGTTGCGCTTGCAGGTTTTGAGGCCCAGTATTCCGATGCCCATTCCGGTATGCGTGAAACGATGCTCGCCACGTATCTTGCTGCAGGCTTTGAGGCTCCTTCTACCGACGATCTGATCTCTCAGTTCAAGGATAAGAAACAGGCGAAGCAGGTGTTAAACGACCTGTTTAAGGACGGAACACTTGTCAAGCTGAACCCCGGCGCATACCTTCATAAGACACATTTTGACAGGGCCATGGAGCTTCTGAGAAATCATTTCAATACCCATGATACGATGTCACTGGCAGAATACAGAGATATGCTCGGTACATCCAGAAAATACGTCCTCCTGATCCTGGATTATCTGGATCAGCAGAAGATCACGAAGCTTCAGGGGGATGTGCGTGTCCTTCTGAAGTAAAGGAGGCTTTATGGAATTCAGACAGTTAGAGGCATTTGTCAATGCCGCAAAGTACAAAAGCTTTTCCAAGGCTGCCGACGCCACGTTTCTGACTCAGCCTACCATCAGCACGCATGTCAGCAATCTGGAAAATGAGCTGGGCGTAAAGCTGTTAAACCGCAACGGCAGAGATATCACGCTGACTCCCCACGGACAGCAGTTCTACTCGTATGCGGTGGACCTTTTGAATACAAGGGAGAAAGCGCTGGCCCAGATTCACAACATGAAGGAGGATCTGGACGGGATCCTGGAGATTCAGACTTCATCGATTCCCGGACATTATTATCTTCCCACGCTCATGGAGGATTTTCATAAAAAGTATCCGAAGGTCCGTTTTTATGTGGAACAGACGGACAGCCGGATCGTCAATGAAAATCTTGTCAGCCAGCGCGGTGAGATCGGTCTTACCGGCTACAAGGGAAACCCGGCTCTGACATATGAACCTCTGTTTTATGATGAGATGGTCCTGATCACCCCGGACACTGAAAAGTACCGGCCTTACCGGGATGGCGAGGAAATTCCTGTCGATCTTTTCATCCATGAGCCGTTCATCATGAGAGAAGACGGATCTGGCACCAAACAGGAGATGGAGAAGGCTCTCGTAAACGGAAAAGCCGTGTTCAAGAATGTGGATGTGATCGCCCGCATGAGCAATATGGCCGCGGTGAAGCAGGTGGTAAGCCGCGGACTCGGCGTTTCCATCGTTTCCGAGCAGATCGTGAAAGAATCCGCGATCACAGAGAAGATCAGGTATTTCAGGATCCGCGGTCTGGAGAAAAAGCGCTGTTTCTATCTGGCCTACAACAAAAGCGTATGTCTTTCCCCCATCGCCGAGCATTTTCTGGAGTTTGTTCATGAAAGGATCGCCTATGGAGTTCCGGGTGAAGACTCGGAATAGAACCATAAAACAGCGCAGACCAACGGAAAATCAATAGAAAATAAATAGAAAAAATCACATACATTGAAAAAAACAATACCTCTTCAATCTGTCAAGTTTTTTTGAATTAGACACATACCCCTCTATCTGATAGAATGGAAATGTCAGGAAACGGACTTGTATCCCGTTTTCTGACAGATTTCACAATGGGAAAAGGGGTATCATAATGAATCTGACAGAAAACAAAAAAACTCTGGCGCTGTCCGGTGTTGTACTTGGACTGATCGCCGCACTGCTTGCCTATATGGGCAATCCTAAGAACATGGCAATGTGTATTGCATGCTTTATCCGTGATTCCGCAGGTGCAATGAAGCTTCACTCTGCAGCGGTGGTACAGTACATGAGACCGGAAATCGTCGGCATTGTATGCGGTGCGTTCCTGATCTCCGTGATCACAAAGGAATACCGCTCCACGGCCGGTTCCTCACCGATGATCCGCTTTCTTCTCGGTGTGATCATGATGATCGGATCTCTCGTATTCCTAGGCTGCCCGCTCCGTATGATCATTCGTATGTCAGCAGGTGACTTAAACGCGTATGTCGGTTTTGTCGGCTTCGCATGCGGCGTATTCACCGGTACGGTAGCTCTGAGAAAGGGCTTCTCTCTGGGCCGTTCCTACGCAACGAACAAGGCGTCCGGTTATGTACTTCCGGCAGTTCTTGTATTTCTTCTGATCTTAAGCGCGACGACTTCCCTGTTTGCGTTCAGTGAAAAAGGACCGGGCAGCATGCATGCACCGCTTCTGGTTTCCCTGATCGGAGGACTTTTATTCGGAGCCATCGCTCAGAAGTGCAGAACCTGCTTCGCAGGAAGTATCCGCGACGTAATCTTAATGAAGAACTTCGATCTGATTACCATTATCGGCGGTTTCTTTGTTGTAATGCTGATTTTCAACATGGCAACAGGCGGCTTCAAGCTTTCCTTCACCGGCCAGCCGGTTGCACACGCACAGCACATCTGGAACTTCCTCGGCCTCTATGCCGTTGGATTTGCAGCAGTTCTGGCAGGCGGATGTCCGTTAAGACAGCTTGTACTCGCAGGACAGGGCTCCACAGACTCCGCAGTCACGTTCCTCGGCCTTTTAGTAGGTGCAGCATTCTGCCATAACTTCGGTCTTGCAGGCGCAGCAGCAGCGGCAGCAACCGAGACGACACCGGCAGTTGCAGGCGGCCCGGGCGTAAACGGACAGGTTGCTCTGATCATCTGCATTATCGTGCTGTTTGTCATCGGTTTCGCACCAAAGAAAAAAGCTCAGTAGCTCAGTGATAGAAAAGAGGGAATTGTTATGTATGAAGTAGACGCAAGAGGATTATCCTGCCCGG
>JALEWG010000009.1 GCA_022788065.1 Lachnospiraceae bacterium
TAGGAAGGTGTTGGACCTCTACATAGAAACATATTTGATTTAAAACCGTTTATTTTGCAGTCAGTATCTTAAATCAGGGCTTTCAGATGCAGTCCGGACCGTGTATAATGAAACCAGTGTCACAAATACTGTGCCGGAGGAAATATTTTGAGAAACAGAAAAACGGAGGAATCCGAATGTCGATAGAGAAGGCAGCCTTCGAAAGCAAAAAATTCCCGTCAGAACCGTGCGGCCAAAGTCACACGGTCCGGCGGGATTGGAAGGCGTTTTAATAGGTTTCAAGCGGCGGGAGCACTTCGTCCGGAAGCGGGCAGGTGTATTTTCCACCGTTTCGCTTCGTGACTTCTTTTTTCGCAGCTTCGATCACGTCCGGGCGGTCCATGGTGCGGACGCAGGAGAGCGCCATCACCTTGGCGGCTGTGAGAAGTCCCTTATGTGCGATGGGACTGCAGGACTGGGCGGTCATCTGCCAGGAGTGTCCCACATTGCCGACGCATGCGGTCGCGACATTGATATTCAGGGTTGGCGCGGCGTATCCCACGTCGCCCACGTCGGTGGAACCGGCAGTCAGTTTGATTTTATCCGGGTTGAACGGATGTACTTCCGAGTCGAGCGGACGCTCTAAAATCTCTTCCAGGCGGTCTTCCCCATAGATTTCGATAATCTGGTTTTTAATGGTCTCCATTGTGACATCATTGTAGGTGTTCAGAAACTGCTTTGCAAGAGCGTAGTCCGATTCGTCCCATTTCGGAGCACCGACCTCCCTCAGACATTCATCAGCTACGGCTGCCAGAGCGTTGTTGGGGAGGTATTCCGTGAACGCCATGGACAGGTCACATTTCACAGTGGTATCGGTCATAATGGAGGCGCCTCTGGCCACGTTCTGTACCCGTTTGAACAGTTCTTTTACCTGGGACACCCACGGAGAGCGCACTTCATAGCGGATAATCGCGTGATCCTGCACCACGTTCGGGGCGGTTCCGCCTGCGTCGATGTAGGCGTAGTGGATCCTTGCCTCCGGGATCATATGCTCTCTTAAATAGTTGCAGCCTACATTCATCAGCTCCACTGCGTCGAGGGCGCTTCTGCCGAGGTACGGGCAGCCGCCTGCGTGGGCCGAAACACCGCGGAACTCAAAATTTGCTCCCATGATGGCGTTGCTGTGGTTGCATTCGATAGCGTTTTTTGTGGCCGGGTGCCAGGTATAAACGAAATCTACATTGTCAAACATTCCGGCGCGGGCCATAAACTGTTTGGAGCCGGCACCTTCCTCGGCCGGACAGCCGAAGTAGATCACGGTTCCATCTTTCTTATTCTCAATCAGGTATTCTTTTACGGCGAGAGCCGCTGCGAGGGAACCGGTGCCCAGCGCGTTGTGGCCGCAGCCGTGTCCCGGAGCACCTTCAAGCTCGGGGTCTTTCGCTGCTTTGCCTGCCTTCTGGCTCAATGCGGAGAGTGCGTCGTACTCGCCGAGAAGGCCCATGACCGGTTTTCCGCTTCCGTAGGAAAAGGTGCCGGTAAAGCAGGTGGGGATTCCGGCGTCGCCGCGCGTGAGCGTAAAGCCCTCTTTTTCCAGAATGGCGCAGAGCAGGTCGGCAGATTTTGTTTCGTGGAACGCCAACTCTGCGTATTCCCAGATCTTATCGCTCGCATCCAGAATCATGGCGGATTTTTCTTCAATTACGCGTTCAAGAAATTCCAGGTCTTTCTTCATGTTGTATCCTCGCTTTCTGACAGCAGATTATAATTTCTTAAATTAGCATGGTGACGTGTTACTATGGCGAGTTTACTACATTTCGCAAAAAAGCACAAGTGTTTTTTGCAAAAGCAGCAGAAATTCGTTCCCCCCAATGCCTCAGGAAATGCGGCAAAAATGCGGCATGGTATTTACCGGGAGATTTCAAACTGATATACTGGTTACAGAAAAGGAGGGCTACCATGGCAAAGCGAATTTATGTGGCCGATGATGAAAAAAATATCTGCTTTCTGATCCAGAACTTCCTGGAGAAGGAGGGGTTTGACGTAAAGTGTTTTTATGACGGAGAATCCATTCTCGCGGCGTGCGAGGAGGAAATGCCGGATTTATGTATTCTCGATGTGATGATGCCCGGGATAGACGGGCTTACGGTCTGTACCCAGATCCGGAAGAAAAGCCATGTGCCGATTATCATGGTGTCGGCGAAGGATTCCCCTCTGGACAGGATCACGGGGATCACGCTGGGAAGCGACGACTATCTTGTAAAGCCGTTTCTTCCGCTGGAGCTTGTCACGAGGGTCAAGGCGCTGTTTCGGCGCGTCGATGCGTTCTCAGGGCCGGATGAGGATTCGAAGGATGTGCTGGAATTCGGTGATATCAGGCTGTATCCCAGACGGCGCGCGGCGTCGCTTTCGGGCGCTGATTTTTCGCTGACTCCGCTGGAATTCGATTTTCTGAGCCATATGATGGCAAACCCGGAGTATGCGGCCAGCCGGGATGATCTCCTGAAAACGCTCTGGAATGTGGACAGCCGCGAGGTGGATACGAGGGCTGTAGATGATATGGTAAAACGGCTCAGAAAGAAGTTAAAGGAGCAGGGAAGCTCTGTCCGTGTCGAGACAGTATGGGGCTATGGATTCCGCCTGGTGAGCGGAGGCGAAGGATGAAATTAAGTATCCGAATGAAGATTTTTCTGCCGGTCATGATGATTCTGATCGTGTTCCCGCTGGCGGTCTGGCTGATGTTCCGCTATACTCTGGACGTGCACATGAATTATAACACCAGAAAGGAATTGGAGCAGGCAGCTGCGGAGATCGAGCGTCTGACGGAGGAAAAAAAGTTTCAGGAAGAAGGATATAAGGCGTTAGAGGAGCTTCAGGAATCCTTCCGGATCCGGTTTCATGATATGAGAATTCTGGCGGTGAACGGGGGATACCGCGTTCTGATGCCGAAAAACTATGACGATCAGCCGGAGATGACAGGTCTTTACTCCATGTTCCTCACAAAAGCTACAGGCTCCGAGGATTCCTGGGAGCCGGGAAAAATTCTGGAGGAGACCATCGGAACCGAACGATACATGCTCTATTACCGCCTTGTGGAGGAAGCCGGTCCGGAAGATGTGAAATATCTGATCCTCTACTGTCCGTTTTATGACACAAGTCCGATCCTGGATCAGGTATCGCGGTTTGTGCTGATTATCATGGCTGCTATGGCGGTTGCCTCGATCGCGCTGTTCTGGTTTGTGGCAGGCAGCATCTCCGGACCGGTCCAAAGACTCTGTGAGGCTGCCAGAGGAATCGGCGAAAAGAAATTCAAAAAGGTGGAGACCGGAGCTACGGTGAAGGAGCTCTGCCAGCTGGAGGACGAGATCAATCAGATGCAGGAGAAGCTTTTCCAGGCGGATCAGGCGGAACGCACATTTTTCCAGAATGCTTCCCATGAACTGCGAACTCCGCTTATGTCCATCAGCGGGTATGCACAGGGAATCCAGTGCGGCGTTTTCGAAAATGTTCCGCAGGCGGCGGGGATCATTCTGGAGGAGAGTACAAGACTGACGGAAGTGGTGGACGGGATCCTGACGCTGACGAGAATGGATCAGCTCCGGTATCAGGTGGTGCCGGTGGAGAAGGAGATCGCAGGCTTCCTGAAGGACCGCCTGGAGCTTCTGGAGGGATTCGCGTATTCCCAGAACCGCAGGCTGATCTTTAAAGCGTCAGAGGAGTGTGTGGTGATCACCGATGTGATGCTTCTGGAGCGGGCATTTTCCAATGTGGTATCCAACTGTATCCGTTATGCAAAGGAGAATGTGACGGTCTCTCTTGAAAGGCTGGAAAATGGGGTTAAGATCGTGGTGGCGGACGATGGTCCGGGGATCCCTCCGGAAGAAACCGACCATATTTTTGACCGGTTCTATAAAGGGAAGAACGGGAATCACGGACTGGGGCTTGCCATTGCCCGATGTTCCATGGAATATATGGGCGGTTCGGTGCGGGCGGTAAGTTCCGGGCACGGTGCGGTATTCGAAATGACACTGCCCCAGGATTGCCGCAGCTTTGCCCCAGCAGAACTGAGGGAAATATGATACGATGAGGATAATAAAGGAGGAGCAGTATGAAAAAACTGATATTTATGTTTGCTCTGATGGTCTGCATGTTCAGTATACCGATGACCGGCTTCGCGGCTCCGACGGATGAAGAAAAGCAGCAGTATGAAGATGCGATCTCCGACAAATGGAAAGAGATGTTAAAGGGCAGTATTGAGCTGGATAAAATGAACGCGGAAAATAAGGTAAGCCTTCTGACCTGGCTGGATACAGAAAAGAAGCCGGATGAGACAAAGAAAACGGTGGAAAAGATCCGGAAGCTGGAAGCGGAACAGGCGAAGGACCAGGAGAGTATGAATCCATATCTGGAAGCAAAAAAGACCTGTGATGAGAAGCTGAATGCCGACGGGGCCAACGCTGCTCTGGAAAATATTATCCGGATCCAGAAGGATCGCCTGTCTGACCAGAAAGAGCTTGCGAAGCTCTGGAAGAAAGTGATGGAATCTCTGCAGGAAAAATAGATCGGGGCGGAGCTGTTGCGCAAGCGATGGCTCCGTATTTTTGTTGTCTTTATCATGAATAAAACTGTGGAAATTATTCGGAAAATATGGTTAAATAAAAGTAACATATTTCTGGAAGGAAGGGAATACTATGGAAACAATGGACGATTTCAGGGATGAGCTGGAGGCCACCCTTAAAAAAATACGTGTTGGCGATGTGGTGACCGGTACGGTTATCGACGTGACAGAGGATTCGGTTCTGGTGGACTTAAAATCCTATGCGGACGGAGTGATCCGCAAAGAGGATCTCAGTGAGGATCCCGACTTCAATATGATGCTGGAAATTCATCCGGGCGATGAGATCACTGCCACGGTGATGGCCACCAACGACGGTGAGGGCAATATGGTCCTCTCAAAGAGAGAGGCAAATGCTGTCCTTGCGTGGGATAAGCTGAAAAAGCTGATGGAGGACCGCACGGTTGTGAAGGTGAAGATCAGTGAGGTCGTGAATGCAGGAGCGATCGCATATCTGGAGGGAATCCGCGGATTTATTCCGGCTTCCCGCCTGTCCGACGAGTATGTAGAGGATCTTTCCGAGTGGAACGGAAAAACTGTGGATGTGACCGTGATCACCGCCGATGAGGAGACACGCCGTCTGGTACTCTCCGGAAGAGAAGCAGCGCGGGAGAAAAAGCAGGAGGAAACAAGCCGGAAGATTGCAAAATGTGAGGTCGGTGCGGTCATGAAAGGCACGGTCGAGACATTGAAGGATTATGGCGCGTTCGTGACGTTAGAGAACGGCCTGACGGGACTTCTTCACATTTCTCAGATCAGCACGCAGAGGATCAAGCATCCGGGCGTAGTCCTGAAGGAAGGCCAGGAAGTGACCGTAAAGATTCTCTCTACGGAAAACAACAGAATCAGCCTCAGCATGAAGGTCCTCGCTGAGGAACAGGCAGAAGCGGAATCCCATGAGACCTTTGATTATAAGGAAGAGGGCCAGGCGAGCACAGGGCTTGGCGCACTCCTCAGGGGATTAAAATTGAATTAGAAGAATCGGAACTGCCGGTTCTCCGCCCCTGTGTGTGAGAGGAGGCAGCGTATGGCAAGAAAGTATACAACATTTGATCAGGTTGATCAGTGGAAGTCAACCATGTTTCTTTACAGTTCAGCATTAAAATCGATCAATACGAAGATCGAGATCCTGAACAATGAGTTTATCCAGCTCTACAATTATAATCCGATCGAACATGTGACTTCAAGGTTAAAGACGCCGTCCAGCATCGTAAATAAGCTGAAAAAGGACGGAAAAGAAGTGACGATCG
Organism: Lachnospiraceae bacterium; assembly: GCA_022788065.1. Taxonomy (GTDB): domain Bacteria; phylum Bacillota; class Clostridia; order Lachnospirales; family Lachnospiraceae; genus SUG393. The sequence continues at coordinate 5,845 of JALEWG010000009.1, forward strand.
AAAACATGGTCGAGCATCTGAATGATATCGCGGGGATCCGGATCATCTGCTCATTCATGTCGGATATTTATCCGATTGCGGATATGATCGCGAAGCAGGCGGATATCACGGTACTTCATGTAAAGGATTATATCAGGTATCCGAAAACCAACGGATACAAGAGCTACCATATGGTTGTGACCATCCCGGTCTACCTGTCAGAAGGAAAAATCGATACAAAAGTGGAAATCCAGATCCGTACCATAGCCATGGATTTCTGGGCTTCCCTGGAACATAAGATTGCATATAAATTTGAAGGCAATGCGCCTGACTATCTGGAGGCGGAACTGAAGGCGTGCGCCGACATGGTGGATGTGCTGGATGCAAAAATGTTCTCGTTAAACCAGGCGATCACGGAACTGGAAGAACAGAAGAGTCAGGAAGCGGAAGAAGACAGAGAATAAGGACGGAGGAAAGACATGAAGGCAGTACTTCAGAGAGTGACAGAAGCGTCTGTCCGTGTGGACGGAGAGACCGTAGGATCCATCGGAAAGGGATTCTTTATTCTTTTGGGAGTGTCCGATGAGGATACGGAGGCAGTGGCTGACAAGCTGGCTGATAAAATCTGCAGACTGCGGATTTTTGAAGATGAAAACGGCAAGACAAATCTGTCCCTGCATGATGTGGGCGGCGAACTGCTTGTAGTGAGCCAGTTTACGCTCTATGCGGACTGCAGAAAAGGAAACCGTCCCAGCTTTATCGGCGCGGGGGCGCCGGCGGAAGCAAACCGGCTTTATGAGTATTTTATGGACCGGTGCAGAACCCATGTGGAGAAGGTGGAGCACGGGATCTTCGGAGCGGACATGAAGGTGTCGCTTGTCAATGACGGTCCGTTTACACTGATGCTGGACAGCAGGGAACTGTTCACAAAATAGAAAGAGTACAAGGAGAGGAAAAGGGAATGAGCGCAAAGGAACTGCAAAAAGAACTTTTATGGGAGACGCCTCATATCGCGAAGGAGGCGCCGGAACAGAGAGCGGAGGCGGAGGCTTTCTGTGAGGGCTATAAGGATTTCCTGAATAAGGGAAAAACAGAGAGGGAATGTGTCAAAACGGCGATTGCCATGCTGACCGGAGCAGGTTACAGGGAATTTGATGAAACGGTTTCTTACCAGCCGGGCGACAAGGTTTACTGGAACAACCGCGGCAAGGCGCTTGTGGCTGCCACATTCGGAACCGTGGGACCGGAGGAGGGACTCCGCATGAACGGAGCCCACATCGATTCTCCGAGACTGGATCTGAAACCCAACCCGTTATTTGAAAAAGGCGATATCGCGTATCTGAAGCCCCATTATTACGGCGGAATCCGCAAGTATCAGTGGGGAACCGTACCGCTTGCCATGCACGGCGTGATCGGGAAGAAGAATGGTGAGATCGTTGAGATCACACTTGGAGAAAACGAGGGAGAGCCGCAGTTCTGTGTGACAGACCTGCTCCCCCATCTGGCAGCTGACCAGAATGCAAGAAAGCTCGGTGAGGGCTTGAAGGGCGAGGAACTCAACATCATCATCGGCTCCATCCCGTATATGGGTGAGGAGGACGAGAAAATCAAGGAGCCGGTAAAGCTGATGGCAATGAAGCTCCTCAACGAGAAATACGGAATCACCGAGAAGGATTTCACACGGGCCGAGATCGAGATGGTTCCGGCATACAAGGCCGCAGATATCGGTCTTGACAGAAGCCTTGTGGGCGCTTACGGACAGGATGACAGAGTCTGCGCATACACGGCGCTGATGGCCGACATGGCAACAAAATCTCCGGTACATACCACTCTGACGATCCTTGCGGACAAGGAGGAGATTGGATCCACAGGAAACACCGGTCTGGATTCCAGCTTCGTTCTCCATATTGTGGAGGATATCTGTGCGAACCAGAACGCGAATGTGAGAAAGACTCTGAGAAATTCGGTCTGCCTGTCCTCTGATGTTAATGCGGCTTATGATCCGACTTTTGCCTCGGTTTACGAGGAGAGGAATGCAAGCTATATCAACAAGGGCTGCGTTCTTACCAAATATACAGGTTCAAGAGGGAAATCCGGCAGCAACGACGCCAGCGCGGAGACTATGACGAAGGTGATCAACCTGATGGATGAAAACGGCGTTTACTGGCAGACCGGTGAGCTGGGAGCCGTAGATGTGGGCGGCGGCGGAACCATCGCGAAATTTGTGGCCGAAATGGATGTGGATGTGGTGGATCTGGGTGTTCCGATCCTTTCCATGCACGCCCCGTTTGAGCTTGCCTCCAAACTGGATGTATACAATACCTATAAGGCATTCTGCGCATTCTACAAATAATCATGATATGGGAAGAGCACGTCGGGCGGGAAGCCCTGCGTGCTCTTTCCGGTTACAGACAAAAGAGGCAATTGTCAGGCAGGATTCTAAAAAAAAATATGAAAAGCCTTTCCTTTAAAATCAGATTGTGGTAAAATCGGCAGAACAGAGTCTTTACTTTAAAAGACCCGGAAATGAGAAAGGGAAAACAGAAATATGAATAGAAAAGATCTGACAAGAATCGGAATGGCGGCTGTTTTGGCGGCGATGATGCTGACCGGATGTAAAAGCAAGGCGGCAGAAGAGACAACGTCTGCGGCGGAGCAGACCATATCCGAAGCGGAGCTTACGGATGAGGCCAGTATTGAGATCGGCGCCTACAAGGGACTTAAGCTGACGGCTGAGAAAGCGGACGTGACCGATACGGATGTGCAGACGGAGCTTGAGAATCTTCTGAGCGCGTATCCGGCTGAGGTATCTGGCCGCGCGGCAAAACTCGGCGATGTGGCCAATATTGACTACGTGGGAACGAAAGACGGGACCGCGTTTGCGGGAGGGACTGCAAGCGGCTATGATCTGGCGTTGGGAAGCGGAACCTTCATTGACGGGTTTGAGGATGGAATCGTCGGGATGCGGACCGGGGAGGAAAAGGACCTGAACCTGAAATTCCCGGACGGGTATAAGAATTCGGATCTTGCAGGCCAGAACGTGGTGTTCCACGTAACCCTGAACACCATTAAAAATGCGGAGGAATCGGAAATCGACGATTCTCTGGCAAAACGTGTGCTGGCGGATGACAATGCAACGCTTGACCAGTTAAAGGGGCAGGTTGAGGAATATCTGCATCTGAATGCAGAAAACGATTTTTTCAACATGGCAGGAAGCGAGCTCCTTGAGCAGGTGATCGCAAACTCAAAGGTGGTCTGCGATCCGGATGCGGTGGACCAGATGTACGATCAGATGATCACGACCTACACGGCTTACGCCGGTCAGTATGGCGTGGATCTGGATACATTCCTCTCGATCATGATGTCCACAGATAAGGATGGGCTGAAGGAAAGCGCGGAAAATCTGGTTATGCAGGAAATGGTGCTCGATGAGATCCTTGCAAACGAGAAGATCGAGGCGACTGAGGAGCAGAAGAACGCGCTTGCAAAAATGAACGGCTTTGACAGTGCTGAAATCATGACTGCCGCATACGGGGAGGAATCCGCGAACCGCCTGTTTGAAATGGGCGCGGTGTATTATTACCTGATCGACAATGCTGTCAGGGCGGATTGAATGAAAAGCTGAAAATACAGGGGAGGAAATGAGAAATGAAACTTCTGGAGGACAGAATCAGAAAAGACGGAGTGATCCGGGAAGGAAATGTGTTAAAGGTTGACAGCTTCCTGAACCATCAGATGGATATTGAACTGTTCAGAGAGATCGGTAAGGAATTCAAGCGCCGTTTCGCAGACGTCGAGATCAACAAGATCCTGACCATCGAGGCCTCGGGAATCGGAATCGCATGTGTGGCTGCCGAGTATTTCGGAGTTCCCGTCGTGTTCGCAAAGAAGAATAAGACGAAGAATATTGCCGGGGACGTGTACACGACCCGCGTGGAATCCTTTACCCATGGCCGCGTATTCGATATTATCGTCTCCAAACAGTTTCTCGGAAAGGGCGATAAAGTTCTTCTGATCGATGATTTCCTCGCCAACGGAAAAGCGCTGGAGGGCCTGGCGGAGCTGGTGCATGAGGCCGGCGCGGAGCTTGCCGGAGCCGGAATCGTAATTGAAAAAGGCTTCCAGAGGGGCGGTGACGCCATCCGCGCAAAGGGGATCCGTCTGGAATCTCTCGCAATCGTGGAGAGCATGGACGAGAAGACCGGCACGATCGTTTTCCGTGAAAACAACTGATCGGGAGTAGTATGAAGAGAAAAGCACTGTTTTTTGATATTGACGGGACACTTTTGTCGGATCGGACGAAGGAGCTCCCGGAAAGCGCGCAGACCGTGATCCGTAGGGCGCAGGAGATGGGACACCTGGTGTTCATCAACTCCGGCCGGGCCAGATGTCTGATGCAGGAGGTGGAGGAAAAGCTGCAGACGGACGGGTATCTCTGCGGTTGCGGAACACTTGTGGAGATTCAGGGGAGCCGTGCTCTGCATCATGTGATCTCAGCGAAAAGACGGCTGGAGATCCAGCGGAGTATCATCGCCTGCGACGTGGACGGGGTCCTGGAGGGAACCGGAGGGCTGTTTGCACAGAGCTGTCCGTCCAGGTTTCCGGAGGTGGAGCGTCTTAAGAATCTGTTTGTCGGCCGGGATGTGATGTTCGGGGCAGACTGGACTTTAAAAGCGCTGCCGTTTGACAAATTCTGTATCGTCGCGGATGAAAAGAGCAATCTTTCGGGATTCTTTCAGAGCCTGGAACCGGATTTTTCCTGTATTGACCGGGGGCACGGGCTTTTCGAGTGTGTTCCCCGCGGATATGACAAGGCGACGGCTATGAAATTCATTCTGGATTACTTCGGGATCCCGTGGGAGGAATCCTACGCGTTCGGGGACAGCAGCAATGACCTTGCGATGATCCGCTATGCCTGCCATTCTGTGGTCATGGGAGAGCATGACGCGGTTCTCGAACCCTACGCCTCGCTGATCACAAAGACTGTGGAGGACGACGGAATTGCGTGGGCCTTTGAAAAACTGAATATTCTGGGATAAAACAGTCCCCGCCATATCGCAGACCATATGCGGTATGGCGGGGATCTCTGTTATCTGCAGTCAGTTACAGCTTAATCGCATTTTCCGCGCTCATTGATCACGAGGGCCATGATCTCCAGGGGAGCATCGCCGGGGTTTTCAATGGCATGGCTCTGTCCGACTTCTATGGTGCAGACATCGCCGGGATTGATCTCTGTGCGGGATCCGTCATTGTCAACGAAAATGCCGGTTCCTTTTAATACATAGTACGGCTCGGTGTTTTCCACGTGCTGATGAAAGCCGAGGCTGGAGTGGGGCGGAATGATGACATGGGCGTACATGCTTCCATGTCCCATGAGTTCATTTTTGGATAAAATATGACGGATTTCAATGGTGCCCTCGCCGCCGCGCAGATTGGGCACAAATACGGTTTCTGTTTTTCTGATCATGAGAATCCCTCCTGTTTTTTTACTGAGCCAAGTATAGCACAGCCTCCCCGGAACATGCAAGGATGCATTTTTGTCGAACCTCTGTCGAAATTTGCGCACGATTTCGCTTCCCTTTTCGGGAAAGATGTATTATATAATATTCCTATATAAATGACGGCATGCAAAGGGGGCAAGACGATGGAAATCGAGAAACGCATTGCCGCTTTGGAAGAAGAGAATCAAAGACTTCGGGATGATAATGAAAAGCTTCTGGACATCATCGCGCAGATGAAAGTGACATTGAACCGGCTGGTATGCCACTACATTTCAGAAAAACGATAGGATAGAATCAATGGGATTAAAAAATGGCTTCTGCCCGGCGCGGCAGAAGCCATTTGCAATTTTTGCAGAACAGGTGTGTAAATCGGTTATCTGATGATTCCGTTGGTGTCTGTGACCCAGACAGTTCCGGCTGCATCCTTAAAGTCCTTATGGCCGCGGCCGAGCTCCGGTCTGGAAGAGGAAGTGGAGGAGGCGGTGGCCTTCTGGATGACACCGGAGGTGTTTACGAGATACAGGACGTCATTGAATTCAGCGGCAGCATATCTCTGGCCGGAACCGGCTTCCTGACGCTTTCCGTAAACATAAAGGACATTGTCGAGGATTCCGTGATAGCCCTGCCCTCTTTTTGCGCCTTCGGTATGGAAGTACCAGGTTTCGGTCTCTCCGGTCATCTCGTTAAAGACAGACTGTTTCCCTGTTTTCATGATTCCGTCGTCGCCGAAGCAGAAGTTTGCAATCTCACCGTTTTCCAGGTTTACGATCTGGCGTCCGGTCTGCATTTCGCCCAGGCCGTTGAACGCGTACTTTTTGGAATCAATGGTAAAAAGAGAGTTTCCTTCTGTTTCAGAAGCATACGCCTTTCCCTCTTTGAAGTAGAAGACAGAAGTCTTGTGCGGAGTATGGATTCCGTCGATTCCCTCGATGGTTTTCCAGCCCTCCGCCCGTCTTCCGTCGCCGGGAGCGCCGTAGTAGCGAAAATCTGCGATGGAGGAAACGTCTGTATCGGCGCCCGGCATTCTGACCCAGCCGGTCTGCATCTTTCCGTCAATAAACGTATAGTAATCATTGCCGATCTTCTTATCGTACTGTGTTTCGACCATTTTTCCGTCTGCGTTAAAGTAATACCAGTCTTTGACGGCGCCCGGGTTGGAGGCGTTGTCCTCGAGGCTGATCCAGCCGGTCTTCATGGCTCCGTCGTTTGCATCTCCCAGATAGTAGGTGGCTCCGTCAATGACGGCTTTTCCGGTGAGCATACGTCCCTCCTCATCGAAGTAGTACCACTTTTCATTCTGCTTCAGCCACTGGGAAGCGATGGCCTTTCCGTCTTTTCCGAAATAGTACCAGTAGGAGTCAGGGGCTTCCGGGGAGTCGGAATCCTCCTCGTTCGCGATCGCAAGCCAGGTGTTTTTCACCATCTTACCGTCGCCATCCACATAGTATTCATCAATTTTTGTATTTCTGGAAATCATCCCGTCTTCATCGAGATAGTACCAGTCTTCCCCGTCCCTGCGCCAGGAATCCGTTGTCAGGTATCCGTCCTCATCGTAGTGGACTCTGGAACCTTCTTCTTCTGTCCAGCCGTATTCTGCGGCAAATACCGCACCGGCGGGACCGGATACGGGGGCAATCATTGTCATAAAGGCAGCAGCAGACAGGACAGCAAGCATGCGTGTCTGTTTTTTCATAATCAGTTCTCTCCTTTTTCGTGAGCGCAGAGCTCTGCGCGGTCTGTTGTTTGCTTACGGGCTGATTATAGCAGGCTGACCGCGGGAAAATCCAGTGCAGGTTGCTGGCAGAACTGCCAGTCTGTGACAGAGGTGGGAAACCCCTGCGCCGGAACAGGTCTGAGGCTAAATGACTGGACGGTGCAGGCATTATGTGGTAGAATGTAGAAAGAGGTACTGGCTGCAAAGCCGGAAATGAAAGCAAAAACTGATGAAAGATGTGTGAGAGGAGTAAAGAAAACCATGAAAATGAAAGTTTCCGACTACATCGCTAAAAAACTGGTGGAAGAGGGAATTTCCGATGTGTTTATGATTACAGGCGGCGGCGCCATGCATCTGGATGACGGGCTCGGACATGAGCCGGGGCTCCACTGCTGGTTCAATCACCACGAGCAGGCATGTGCCATCGCGGCGGAATGTTATGCGAGAATTCACAATAAAATTGCAGCGCTCTGCGTGACGACGGGCCCCGGCGGCACCAATGCCATTACCGGCGTTGTGGGCGGCTGGCTGGATTCCATCCCGATGCTCGTGATCTCCGGACAGGTTCGCTATGATACAACGGCGCGAAGCACCGGACTGGGGATCCGCGCCATGGGCGATCAGGAATTTGATATCACGAAATCCATCGACTGCATGACAAAATACAGTGAGATGGTGATCGATCCCATGAGGATCCGTTTCTGCCTGGAGAAGGCTCTGTATCTGGCTCAGGTGGGAAGACCGGGACCGTGCTGGCTGGACATTCCGTTAAATGTCCAGGGCGCGTATGTGGAGACCGATGATCTTCTTGGATTTGATCGGGCGGACTATGAAGCCGGCGGTACCGGCTGGACCAACAACGGCGCCGGATGCGGTACATGCAGCGTGTGCGCGATGGTGAAGGTGGAGGGAAAACCGGCCATGATTCCGGAGGATATCGCCGGACAGGGCGAAAAAAGAGAAGTGCTTCCGAAGCCTGTGACACTCGATGTGGCGCGGGAGATCCTGAAAAAGGTAAGAGAGGCGAAGCGCCCGGTGATCAATGCCGGAAACGGCATCCGGATCGGAAAAGCCTATGACGTCTTTGCGAGAGTCGTGGAAAAGCTGGGAATCCCGGTTGTGACCGGCTGGAACAGCATTGACTGTATGTACGATACGCATCCGCTTTACGTGGGACGTGCCGGACATATGGGAGACCGTCCCGGAAACTTTGCGGTCCAGAACAGCGATCTTGTATTGTCTCTGGGAAGCCGTCTTTCCATCCGCCAGGTTGGTTACAACTATACCACTTGGGCGAGAGAGGCCTATGTGATTTACAATGATATCGATGCAGAGGAGTTAAAGAAACCGACGGTGCATACCGATATGCCGGTTCACGCCGACGTAAAGGATCTGCTGGAGAAGCTGGAAATGGTTCTGGATGAAGAATCCGTGTCCGCGGACGGCGGTCCGAAGGATCCGGAGGCCCTGGCATGGTGGGTAAAACGGTGCCAGGAATGGAAGGAAAAATATCCGGTCGTTCTGCCGAAGCACTACGAGGCGGGAGATGATATGCCGGCCAACGTTTACGCGGCAATTAAGGAGATCAGCCGCCGTGCGGAGGAGGACCAGATCACGGTTGTCGGAAACGGCTCTCCGTGCGTAGTGGGCGGACATGCCTATGAGATGAAGAAGGGCCAGAGATTCATAAGCAACTCGGCCATCGCTTCCATGGGATACGATCTTCCGGCGGCAATCGGTGCATGTGTGGCGGATCACACCAAGGATATTATCCTCGTGACCGGCGACGGCAGCATTCAGATGAATCGTCAGGAGCTGCAGACCATTATCCCTCACCACCTGCCGATCAAGATCTTTGTGATCAATCACGGCGGCTACCACTCCATCCGTCAGACCCAGAAGACCCACTTCCATGAGCCGTTAGTGGGAATCGGCGTGGACAGCGGAGACTTAAGCTTCCCGTCCATGGAGAAGCTGGCCTGGGCATACGGGTATCCTTATGTGGCGGCGCACCACAACAGTGAGCTTGGCGGCGCTGTGGAGCAGACGCTGGCGACGGACGGCCCGGTGATCTGTGAGATTTTTGTGGACATGGAACAGAATTTCGAGCCGAAGGCTGCTGCCAAGATGCTGGCAGACGGAACCATGGTATCTGTACCGCTTGAGGATCTGGCTCCGTTCCTTTCCGATGAAGAGCTGGCTGAGAATATGATCATTCCGCCGGTGAAAAACGAATAAATTCCAGGTTCTGCCCGGAACGGCTGCGAAGAGCAGCTGTTCCGGGCGGCTGTTACAGGGAGAGAGGACGAATGCGCGTTGTGATTACCGGCGCCACAAGCTTTGTGGGAGCCGCAGCAGTGAAGGAAATGCTTGAGAGAGGCCATACCGTCGCGGCGGTAGTGAGACCGGATTCTAAAAAGTCGGATCGGATCATACGACCGAACAGAGCGGCTCTGGAGGAGGGGCGCCTGATCGTTGCGGAGAATGACCTGGGGGCTCCGGAATGTCTGCCGGGGAAGGTCGGGACGGATTTTGACGGTTTTCTCCATTTTGGCTGGGGAGGCTCCGGAAGCGGTGCGCGGACGGACCGGGCGCTCCAGGAAAAGAACCTGGAGGATTCCCTTGGCGCGATCCGGGCGGCAGAGAAAATGGGATGCAGAAAATTCCTGTTTTCCGGCTCCCAGGCAGAGTACGGACTCCACAGTACATTAATAACAGAGGAGAGCGAATGCAGACCCAGATCTCTCTACGGGGAGGCAAAACTGAATATGCGGATCCGCGGGGAAAAGCTCTGCAGGGAATTGGGCCTTCAGTATATCCATACCAGAATTTTCAGTGCCTACGGGCCGGGCGATCACCCGTGGACGTTAGTGGAAAGCTGCCTCGATGCGTTTCTGGCAGGAGAGACCATCGCGTTAGGGCAGTGTACGCAGCAGTGGAATTTTATTTATATCGAAGATCTGGCCCGCGCCATGTGCGCGTTAATGGAGGCAGAGCTTACGGATTCCAATCCGGTCTACAACCTGGCAGGCGCTGATACGAGACCGTTAAGAGCGTTCGTGGAGGAGATCCACAGGCTCTGCGGCGGAGCCGGGACGGCCGCCTACGCGGCGAGAGGGGAAAACGCGGAGGGCGTGGTCAACCTGATCCCGGATATCTCGAAAGTTGCGGAGGCAACCGGATGGCGTCCCCGGACAGACTTTCAGACGGGAATCCGGAACATGATCGAGCTTCGCAGGAAAGAATCCCCCTATTGACAAATGCGGATTTTCTATTAAAATGGTAAAAGTTAAACAGAAACAGAGGAAAGAGACAGTTACGGTATGAAAAAAATCAGTGTATTGATTCCATGTTATAATGAAGAAGAGAATGTGGTTCCGATCAGCGAAGCCGTGATCGATATCATTACGCGGGAGCTGCCCGGGTATGATTATGAGCTGGTTTTCATCGATAATGACTCTTCTGACAATACGAGGCCGTTACTCAGGTCGCTCTGCGCGGGCAACCCGAAGATCAAGGCGATCTTCAACGCCAAAAATTTCGGCCAGTTCAACTCGCCCTATTACGGAATCCTGCAGGTGACAGGTGACTGTGTGATCTCCATGGTGGCCGATTTCCAGGATCCGGTGGAGCTGATTCCGAAATACGTCCATGAATGGGAGAACGGATATAAGATCGTGATCGGAATCAAGACGAGCAGCAAGGAAAATCCGATCATGTACTGGCTGAGGAGCTGCTATTACAAACTGATCCGGAAAATGTCGGATGTGGAGCAGATCGAGCACTTTACAGGCTCCGGGCTCTATGACCGCCAGTTTATCGAAGTCCTCAGAAATCTGAATGATCCGACGCCGTTTTTGCGCGGAATTGTGGCAGAGCTGGGCTTTAAGAGGAAAGAGATCCCCTACGAACAGCCCAAACGCCGGGCCGGCAAGACTCATAACAATTTCTACCGTCTTTATGACGCTGCCATGCTGAGCTTTACCTCCTACACCAAGGGAGGGCTCCGCCTTGCGACCTTTTTCGGAGCGTTCTGCTGCTTTGTAAGCTTTGTGGTGGGAATCGCATACCTGATTATGAAATTAATGTACTGGGACCGCTTTGCAGCCGGCATGGCGCCGATTCTGATCGGCATGTGCTTTCTGGGCTCTGTCCAGATCTTCTTTATCGGTCTGCTGGGCGAATATATTATGAGTATCAATACCCGTGTCATGCACCGTCCGCTGGTCGTCGAGGAGGAACGGATCAACTTTGACACGGAGGAAGAGACGGAACAGTAAATCCGGGGAGAAAAGATGAAATACAGTGTTGATGTGGTAAGAATCCGTGAAAATTCCATACAGTTAAACGGCTGGGCCATCGGAAAGACTCCGGAATCCCGGATCACCTATTGGGTCGAGGATGCGAATCACAGGCCGCTGGACTACAAATATGTGGCCACAAGAAGAGATGACGTGAGCCAGATCTATTTTAAAAAGACGGTGGACAGGGAGTTGGGATTCGATATTCAGTTTCCCTATGAGCGGGGGAAGGACTATTACCTCGTGATCTGCGGGGACGGAAGAAAGATCCGTGTAAAATACAACGAGAGTCTGATCGCAAAGCGCTCCAGTGTGGCGCATAAGAGAAGACAGAAGATCCTGGATCTCATGAACATGGAGACGGTTCATGTGGCGTGGGATTTCTTCCGGGAAAACGGGCTGAAAGCGTTGATCGTAAAATCGAAGCACAAGCTTCAGGGAATAGACAACGATTACGATTACGCGGAGTGGTGGGATCTGACAAAGCCCACCGATGAGGAGCTGGCCGCGCAGCGTGAAGAAATTTTTTCGCTGACGCCGAAGTTTTCGATCGTGATTCCGGTCTTTAAGACGCCGGAAAAGTTCCTGAGAGAAATGATCGATTCGATTCTGGACCAGACCTACGGAAACTGGGAGCTCTGTATCGCTGACGGAAGTCCCGCCGGACAGAGCGTGGAGCGGATCCTGAAAAAATATGCCGCGAAAGACAGCAGGATCCGGTATCAGGTGCTGGGAGAAAACCGCGGAATTGCAGGAAACACTAACGCGGCCATGGAGATGGCGGATGGCGATTATATCGTCCTTGCGGATCATGACGACCGGATGACGCCCAACGCGCTCTATGAATGTGTGAAGGCCATCAACGCGGCACCGGAAACGGACGTGCTCTATTCTGATGAGGACAAGCTGGATATGGACGGCGGCGCGCTGTTTGATCCGCATTTTAAGCCGGATTTCAACCCGGACCTTCTGACCAGCGTCAACTATATCTGTCACCTGTTTGTGGTGAAGAAATCGCTTGTGGCGAAGACAGGCGGTTTCCGGGAGGAGTATGACGGGGCCCAGGATTATGATTTCATTTTCCGGTGCACGGAGCAGGCGGAAAAGATCTGCCATATCCCGAAGGTGCTCTACCACTGGCGTTGCCATCAGGATTCCACGGCCAGCAATCCGGAGAGCAAGCTTTATGCTTTCGAGGCGGGTTCCCGCGCCATCATGGCGCACTACGAGCGCATGGGGATTCCGGCTGTCAAAGTGGAAAAGGGCGTGGATTACGGAATCTACCATACGACCTTCGAGATCCCGGGCACGCCGCTTGTGTCCGTCATTATTCCCAACAAGGATCATACGGCAGATCTGGACAACTGTATCCGGCCGATCCTCACACGGGGAACCTACCGGAATCTGGAGTTTATCGTGGTGGAGAACAACAGCACGGATCCGGAGACTTTCACTTATTATGAGAAGATCCAGAAGGAATTTCCGTGTGTCCGCGTGGTGAAATGGGAGAGAGAGTTCAACTATTCGGCCATCAACAATTTCGGCGTGACCTTCGCGAAGGGCGAATACCTTCTGTTCATGAATAACGATATCGAGATCATTGCGGAGAATTTTGTGGAGGAAATGCTCGGCTTCTGTCAGAGGGAGGATGTGGGGATCGTCGGCGCCAGACTTCTTTATGAGGATGACACGATCCAGCACGCCGGCGTCGTGGTCGGCTTCGGAGGCATTGCGGGCCATACCTTCATCGGCCTCCATAAGGCGGAGAACAGCTACTTCCATCGTGCCATGTGCGCACAGGATTACAGCGCCGTCACGGCAGCCTGCATGATGAGTAAAAAATCCGTGTTTGAAAAGGCGGGCGGCTTCTCGGAGGAGCTGGCAGTCGCCTTCAACGATATCGATTACTGTATGAAGGTGCGCGCGCAGAACAGGCTGGTGGTCTACGCGCCCTATGCGGTGCTCCACCATTATGAATCAAAATCGAGGGGCCTGGAGGACACTCCGGAAAAGATCGCCCGTTTTAACCGTGAAATTGCGGTCTTTGCAAAGAAGTGGCCTGATATTTTAAAGAACGGAGACCCCTATTACAATCCGAATCTGACCCTGAGAAAATCCAATTTTGCGCTTCGCGATCTGAAAAAGGAAAAAATCGGGGAACCATATAAACTGGAAGTACCGCTTGATTAGCGGTCGCGGAAAGGAAACCATGGAGATACGCACGACGATCATTATTCCCAATTATAACGGGCTGAATTTTATGGAGCCGTGTTTTGAGGCGCTGGAAAAGCAGACCATGAAGGACTTCCGGGTCCTCGTGGTGGACAACGGATCTACGGATGGCAGTGTGGAATGGCTGAAGAAAAAAGGGATCCCGTCTGTGTTTCTGAAGGAAAATACAGGCTTTTCGGGCGCTGTCAATACGGGAATCCGCATGGCCGACACGCCGTATGTGATCCTGTTAAACAATGACACGAAGGTCGATTCGCACTATGTGGAGGCCATGGAGCGCGCCATAAGCCGGTCGGAGAAGATCTTCTCCGTCAGCAGCCGCATGATCCAGATGTATGCGCCAGAGCTCATGGATGACGCCGGGGACATGTACAGCGTCATGGGCTGGGCATACCAGAGAGGCGTCGGGAGACCGAAGGAGTATTACGGAAAGAGCTGCCGCGTCTTTTCGGCATGCGCAGGAGCCGCCATTTACCGGAGGGCTGTGTTCGATGAGATCGGCCTGTTCGATGAGATGCACTTTGCCTATCTGGAAGATATTGACGTGGGATACCGGGCAAAGCTTTACGGGTACGACAACATTTACTGCCCGGAGGCCGTGGTTTACCACGTGGGCAGCGGGACCAGCGGTTCGAAATACAATTCCTTCAAGGTCCGTCTGGCTGCCAGAAATAATGTGTATCTGAATTATAAGAATATGAGAGGCTGGCAGCTCCTTTTAAACAGTCCGTTCCTTTTGGCAGGCACCTTTGTGAAATACCTGTTTTTTAAAAAGAAAGGATTCGGAACGGATTATGTTTCCGGACTGCTGGAGGGTATTAAGACTGCCGGAAGATGCAAACGGGTCCCTGTGGTCTCCGGCCGTCTGAAGGAGGAGCTGAAGATCCAGCTGGAGCTGATTTTCGGGACGGCTGTCTATGTGTATGAATTTTCAAAGCGCCGTCTGGCCGGAAAAACGCGTAATTTTTAAAAATCTTAGAGATTCTTAAGAAATCGTTTATATCCAAATGAATTCGTTTCATGTATACTATGTAGCATAGAATCGACAAACTGTTAATTCGGGACAGTAACTGGTGATACAATATGATCAAAGATAATCAGTCAAGCTTAAACCGCCTGCACGTGGTGCTCGACGCGATCGTGACCGCATGTTCTTATCTGCTTGCGTGGTACATTGTGATCGGCAGCGGCTGGGCACAGCAGCTTGGAAAGAGAACTCTGGAAGCGGAATTTTATTTTGCCACGCTTGTTATCATTGTTCCGGGGTATCTGATTCTGTATTCATTTTTCAATCTCTACACGCCGAAACGTGTTCTGGGAAGAAGAAATGAGTTCGGAAAAATATTTAAAGCAAATACGATCGGCCTTCTGATCTTCGGTCTGGTGCTTTATCTTGGACGTAAGGAACCGCACCTGTTCAATTTCTCTCAGCGGCTGGTTGTATATTTCTATGTCATCAATATCGCGATGATCGCCGCGGAGCGGAATGCCATCCGCATCGTCCTGCGGTCCATGCGGTCAAAGGGATATAACCAGAAACATATTCTTCTCGTGGGATATTCCAGCGCGGCCGAGGGATTTGTGGACCGTGTCAACGCGAACCCGGAATGGGGATACCAGATCCGGGGAATTCTGGACGACAATAAAGAGCGGGGCTGTGAGTACGGGGGAGTAAAGATTATCGGCAATATCGACGATCTGGATTACATCCTCGAACAGAACTCGCTTGATGAGATCGCCATCACCTTAAGTCTGGGCGATTATGAAAAACTGCGCCATATTGTGGCTCTCTGTGAAAAATCCGGCGTTCATACCAAGTTTATTCCGGATTACGGAAATATTATCCCGACAGTCCCCTATATGGAGGATCTTCAGGGCCTTCCCGTGATCCATATCCGGCATGTGCCGTTAAATAATATGTTCAATGCGGCGGTCAAAAGAACCGTGGATATTTTCGGTTCCCTGGTGGGAATCATCCTGTTTTCGCCGATCATGATCCTTGTGGCGATCGCGATCAAGCTCACGTCGCCGGGACCGGTGATTTACTGCCAGGAGCGGGTCGGACTGCACAACCGACCATTTAAAATGTATAAATTCCGTTCCATGACGGTTCAGGATCCCGGAAAGGAGAAGAGCCGCTGGACCACGCCGGGAGATTCCCGCGTGACGCCGATCGGAAAGCTGATCCGGAAGACCAGTATCGATGAAACTCCCCAGTTTTTCAATATTCTGTTCGGGGATATGAGCCTTGTGGGTCCGAGACCGGAGCGGCCGTTTTTCGTTGAGAAGTTTAAGGAGGAAATCCCGAGATATATGATCAAGCACCAGGTACGCCCGGGCCTTACCGGCTGGGCACAGGTCAACGGGTATCGCGGTGATACCTCGATCATTAAGAGAATTGAACACGATCTCTATTACATTGAAAACTGGACACTGGGATTTGATTTTAAAATCATGTTTCTGACAGTCTTCAAGGGATTTATCAATAAAAACGCATATTAAACGAGGACACTATTATGAATTACGAAGATGAACTGGAGCGCGCACGGGCAAAGCGGAGCCGCAGGCGCGAAAGCAGTACGGGTTCACGGAACAGGAGCACGGGAACAGGGGCAGCCGGTGAGACGCCGGTACGCGCCCATTCTTCCGCACACTCTGCGTCGGCCCGCAGGAGAAAGAAAAATAACAGAGTAAAGAAGATCGCTGCCATTGTGGCTGTGGTGATCGTCCTGCTGATCGCAGCCGTGGTGATAGGCGCTTACGCCTATATCAATCACCACATGGAAAAATCCTTTGACAGTGATTTCCGCCAGGAAGAGGTGGAAAACCAGAACATTCCGTTAGAAATGCGGGAAAAGATGGAAAAGGGATACTGGACGGTCGCAATTTTCGGCGTGGATTCCAGAGACAACTCACTGGGCAAAGGAAACCAGTCCGACGTTATCATGATCGCAAACTTAAACCGTGCGACCGGAGAGATCAAGCTGGTTTCCGTGTTCCGGGATACGTATTTAAATATCAATGACAGAAATACTTACAATAAGATCAATGCCGCCTACGCGACCGGAGGACCGGAGGCGGCTGTCAAGGCGTTAAACAAGAATCTGGATCTGAACATTACCCACTATGCGACCTTCAACTGGAAGGCTGTGGCTACCGTGATCAATATTCTCGGCGGTGTGGAGATCGATGTGAGCAAGTCCGAATTCTACTACATCAACGCGTTTATCACAGAGACGGTGAAAGGCACCGGAATCGGTTCCACGCAGCTGGACGCTCCGGGCACCCATCTTCTGGACGGTGTTCAGGCGGTGGCATACGGACGTCTCCGTCTGATGGACAGTGATTACGCCCGCACCGAGCGCCAGAGGATCGTGATCCAGAAGGCTTTTGAGAAGGCAAAGAAGGCGGATCTGGCAACGCTCAACAGCGTGGTCGGACATGTATTCGAGATGACAAAGACCAATATCCAGTTCGGCGACCTGGCCGGCCTGGTGAAGGATATCAATAAGTATCATCTGGGAGAATCCCTGGGATTCCCGGCAGCCCGCGGCGAGGAAAGGATGAAGATCGGAAGCAATAATCTGTCCTGTGTCATTCCGCAGACACTGGAGAGCAATGTGATCAGTCTTCACAAATTCCTGTATGACGAGGATGACTATACCCCGTCCGCAACGGTTCAGGAGATCAGCAAAAAGATTGCCGAGTTAAGCGGTCTTTCGAAGGCAGGACAGGAGATCGGCCATGTCGCAACGGACAAGGGATATGTCCCGAAAGCGACGACCACCGCCGCTGCCGATACAACGGCTGCTTCGACGGCAGAGAGTTCCGAGAGCCAGTCCGGGACAGAGACCTCGGAGGGAGAATCCGAAGCTTCCTCGGAGGGAGAGTCGGGGAGTGAATCTCCGAGCGAGTCCCAGCCGGAATCCGGGTCCATCATCGAGAGACCGATGGAATCTACCGAGTACGGGCCTCACTCCACAACAGAAGAACATCATTACGGACCGGGCGGTCCCTCTTCCACTACGGCGGCGTCTCCGGGCGGCGGTCCGGGCAGTACGGAGGGACGGATCCCGGAGGCGACGACTGCAACTCCTGGTACAGAACCGTCCTCCCCGTCCGATAAGATTTCTGTGATCGTGCCTTCGACAGCGGCACAGAACAGTACGGCAGCGCCTTCGGGCGGCGGTCCCTCTGCCCCTTCGTCACCGGCGGATATGACATCCCCGGCGGCGGGCGGGAACGGTCCGGCCTCTCAGGCGACGGCGCCGGTTCCCAGTGCTCCGCAGAGTGCACCGGGAATGTAAAAATGTAAATTAAGAAGCTGATGCTTTCGCGATGAAAATCGTGAAGCGTCAGCTTTTTTTGCATGGGAAATTTTCTTTTTACCTAAAACTTACAAATAAGTTACGAGATCATGGTTTTTCCATTTACCGGGAAGTGGTAAAAACATAGTGTGAACAAAAGGAATTTATTATTATTTTCAGGAGGAAAAACATTATGAAAATCAGAAAAATTATGACAATGGCAGGAACAGCAGCAATCGCGGCAGGAATGCTTGCAGGCTGCTCAGGCAATAAAACAGCGGCGACGACCGCGGCTCCCGCGACGACCGCAGCAGCAACAGAGGCTGCAACAACTGCAGCAGCAACAACTGCAGCAGAGAGCACCAGACTTTCCGGAAGTATTTCCATGTCCGGATCCACTTCCATGGAAAAGCTGGCAAACGCGCTCTGCGAGAGCTTTATGGAAAAGTATCCCGATGTGAACGTAACGGTTGAGTTTACCGGTTCTTCCGCGGGAATCGAATCCGTTCTTTCCGGAAAATGTGATATCGGAAACTCTTCAAGAAACTTAAAGGACGAGGAAAAGTCCTCCGGAGCTGTAGAGAACATTGTGGCGATCGACGGAATTGCCGTGGCACTGGATCCGAAAAATACGGTTGCCGATCTGTCAAAGGATCAGCTGACCGCGATCTATAAGGGTGAAATCAAAAACTGGAGCGAGCTCGGCGGACAGAACATGCCGATCGTTGTGGTGGGACGTGAAGCAGGTTCCGGCACAAGAAGTGCGTTTGAAGAGATCCTGAAGGTCGAAGACGCCTGCGCATATGCCAATGAGCTGGACAGCACAGGTGCTGTTATGGCAAAAGTGGCTTCCACACCGGGCGCCATCGGTTATGTTTCCCTCGACGCGGTTGACGACAGCGTGATCGCGGCGAAACTGGACGGAGTGGAGCCGAACGCGGAGAACATCAAATCAGGCAGCTACTTCTTAAGCCGTCCGTTTGTCATGGCCACAAAGGGCGAGATCAAAGACCAGAATGAGCTGGTTCAGGCTCTGTTCGACTATGTATATTCCGAGGAAGGCCAGAACATTGCCGCAGGCGTCGGCCTGATCACTGTAAAATAAGTGCTGCGATTTTCGGAACATCTGAAAAATGCAGTCTGGAAGGAATGGAGATTATATGACAGAAAATCAGACTTTTTCAATCAAAAGTGACAGCAGGAGCAAGGCACTGGTGGAGCATGTGGCTGAGATCATCTTCACGGTCTGCGCATTCTTCGCGGTATTAGCTGTCATCTCCATCACCGTGTACATGTTTTTAAACGGAATGCCGGCTCTGTTCCAGGTGGGAATCAGAGAGATCCTGTTCGGAACAAAATGGCAGCCGGCTTCCGCGGATCCCTCCTTCGGTATCCTGTATGTAATTCTTACCTCCTTGATCGGCACCACAGCCGCGATCCTGATCGGAGCTCCTGTCGGGGTCCTGACCGCGGTGTTCATGGAGGAACTGGCAGCTACGAAACTGGCCGCCGTCGTGAAGCCGGCGGTTGAACTTCTGGCGGGAATACCGTCCGTCATTTACGGACTTCTGGGAATCTATCTGCTGAATCCGGTCATGTACCGACTGGAAATCGCACTCTTTGCGGACTCTCCGGATCATCAGTTCACCGGCGGCGCCAATCTGATCTCGGCGGTCATTGTTCTCGCGATCATGATCCTGCCGACGGTGATCAATGTGAGTGCTTCCGCTCTCCACGCGGTTCCGGCAAACCAGAGAGCAGCCTCGCTGGCCATGGGTGCTTCCCGGATCCAGACGATCTTCCGGGTGACACTTCCATCGGCCAGATCCGGTATTGCAGCTGCGATCGTTCTGGGAACCGGACGTGCCATCGGTGAAGCCATGGCGATCACACTGGTTTCCGGAAGCTCCGTCAACTTCCCACTGCCGTTTAACTCGGTCCGTTTCCTCACGACAGCGATCGTTGCGGAAATGGGATATGCGTCCGGACTTCACAGGAAGGTACTCTTTACCATCGGACTGGTATTGTTCGTATTTATCATGCTGATCAATATCTGTCTGACACGAATCTTAAAAGGCAGGGAGGATGAGGCATGAACACGGGCAGTATCATGAATAAAAAACGGAGAATCTCCGACGATATTCTGACAGTGCTGATCTATCTGTCGGCATTCCTCGCGGTGGGCCTGCTGCTTGGCATTATCGGATACGTCTTTTACCGGGGCATCAGCAATCTGAGCTGGTCCTTCCTTGTGACAGTCCAGAGTCCCACAAAGAAGATCATGGGAATTGCCGGGAATATCGTGAATACTCTTTATATCGTCGTGTTGACGCTCCTTGTGGTAACTCCGATCGGAGTCGGCGGAGCCATTTACCTGAATGAATACGCGAAGCCGGGAAAATTTGTTTCCCTCATTGAGTTTACGATTGAGACGCTTACAGGAATCCCGTCCATTATATTCGGTCTGTTCGGGAATATCTTTTTCGGAGAAGTCCTGGGACTGGGATATTCCATGCTGACAGGCGCATTCACGCTGACGATCATGGTTCTTCCGCTGATTGCGAAAAACACACAGGAGGCGCTGAGAACTATACCGGAGAGCTACCGGAGCGGAGCGCTCGGAATCGGGGCCACAAAATGGTATATGATCCGGACGATTCTGCTTCCCAGTGCCATGCCGGGGATTCTGACCGGAATCATTCTGGCGATCGGGCGGATCGTGGGCGAGTCGGCGGCGCTGCTTTTTACGTCCGGCAGCGGATTTTACCTTCCGAAGCCGGGACTGGGGCTGGTGCGGAAACTGTTCGAATCCGGCGGTACCATGACGATCGAACTGTATCTCCAGATGGCTAAAGGAAAATATGATGTGGCATTTGCCATCGCGTGCGTTCTGCTGATACTGGTGCTGGCCATGAACTGTCTGACCAGATATCTTGCCGGCAGATTCAACGTGGAGAACAGGAAATAGACTTCGGTGATAACAAAGTAGGTAGGAGAAACTATGCAGGACAGTAAAATCAGTGTATCCGGGCTGAACCTCTATTACGGAGAAAATCATGCCCTGAAAAATATTAATATCAATATTCACCAGAATACGGTCATGGCGCTGATCGGTCCGTCCGGATGCGGAAAATCGACGTTTTTGAAATGCCTGAACCGGATGAACGATCTGGTGAGAGGTGTACGGATCGAGGGTTCCGTGCTCCTGGACGGCGAAGATGTGTATGATCCGGCGGTGGACACCACGCTGCTCCGAAAAAAGGTGGGTATGGTGTTCCAGCAGCCAAATCCGTTCCCGATGAGTATTTATGACAATATCGCGTACGGTCCCAGAATTCACGGAATCAAAAATAAAAGTCAGCTGGATGAGATCGTGGAGAATGCACTGAAGGGAGCAGCGATCTTTGATGAGGTTAAAGACCGCTTAAAAAAACCGGCGCTCGGATTATCAGGAGGGCAGCAGCAGAGGCTCTGTATCGCACGTGCGCTGGCGGTGGAGCCGGAAGTACTGCTTATGGATGAGCCGACTTCCGCACTGGATCCGATCTCCACACTGAAGATCGAGGAACTGATGCAGGATCTGAAACAGCGCTATACCGTTGTGGTTGTCACACATAATATGCAGCAGGCGGCCCGCGTGTCGGACGAAACGGCGTTCTTCCTTCTGGGAGAACTGGTGGAAGTGGATGAGACCATGAATATTTTCGGAAGACCGTCTGATAAGCGAACCGAAGATTACATCACAGGCCGTTTCGGCTAACGGGAGGAGCAGAATGTCACCTAGAAAATTATTTGAACAGGAACTGGAAGAATTACGCCAGGATGTGCTTCAGATGGCAGATTGGGTGGAGGACGGTTACGACTGTCTGTTTGATACGTTAAAAAAGAAGGATGCCGAGACCATGAAGCGGTTTGTCCGTCATGACCGGGTCATCGGCGACATGCAGAGAAATATCGAGTCCAAATGTCTGAGTCTTCTGACGAGACAGACGCCGGTAGCCCGGGATCTCAGGACTGTTTCCGCCGCGCTGAAAGTTGTGACGGATCTGGAGCGGTGCGGAAACCATCTTTCGGACATGGCAGAGCTGTTCACGCGCATGGGGATGGAAGAACTGGAAGGATATTCCGAAACCTTTGGAATCATGATCGCGGAGACAAAGGAAATTTTAAAGCAGGCGTCAGAAGCATTTGTCAACCGCGATATGAAACTGGGGGAAGAGGCAGTAAGCCGTGACGATATGATCGATGACTGTTTCAACAAAGTCAAGGATGACCTGGTAGAAAAGTTAAAAAAGGACACGGCCGACGCCGACGGATGCGTCGATGCACTGATGGTCGCCAAATATCTGGAGAAAATTGCCGACCACGCCGTCAACATCGGCCAGTGGGAAATCTTTCAGGAGACCGGCGTGATCGACGAGATCCGGCTCCTTTAAAGGTTCTCCATACGTGTCCTGAGAATCGGAAGCTGTTCGCGGATTGCAGACACCTCATCCAGATCGATGGTGGTGATCTGCATTCCTTCTGTTTCGTCCATATGGTTTAATATGGTTCCCCAGGGCGAAACCGCAATGGAGTGCCCCCAGGAGTGGTAGGAGGCAGACAGGTCTCTGGCGGGAGCCGTGCCGAACGTGAAGACCTGATTGTCGATGGCGCGGGAGCGGAACAGAACCTCCCAGTGGGCCGGTCCCGTCGTCATGTTGAAGGCGGCGGGAACAAAGATCACGTTCGCTCCGTCTAAAACCATCCGCCGTGCAATCTCCACAAAACGGAAGTCAAAGCAGATACAGAGTCCCATCCTGCCGAATTCGGTATCGAAGACCGTAGCGCTGGTTCCGGGGGACAAAGTGTCGGACTCCTTAAAGCACTGGCCGCCCTTCACATCAATGTCAAACAGATGCACTTTTCTGTGCTTTGCAATTCGTTTTCCTTCCCTGTCAAATACATAAGCGGTATTGTAGATGCTGCCGTCCTCACCGCGCTCCGGCACGGAGCCTGCGGACAGATAGACATGATATTCTCCGGCGAGAGCGGAGAGCGCCCTGACGAACGGACCGTCCTCCGGCTCTGCGTAAACGGGAAAATTCGGTGTTTCATAGGGGCAGTTGAACATTTCCGGGAGACAGATAAAGTCGGCGCCGGAGTCCGCGGCCTTTTTAAAGAGAGAAGACAGCGCCGAGAGGTTTTTTTCTTTTTCAGCCCAGACCTTTGTCTGCAGCTGTGCGACAGTCATGGGATTCATATCCGATTCCTCCAGTCCTCTGCGATAGCAGATTGATGATAGCTTCAGTTTACCGGGAAAAAAGGGGATTGTCAATGCCGGATCCGGATCCGGACCCGGGCGGCGCGAAAGGCAGAAAAACTTGCATTTACAACGGAAATATGGTACCATCCAGAAGATAAAGATGCCGCGAAAATACGAAAACGGGCTGACAGAGAATGCGGCAGACGATAAGCGCAGCCGGAGACAATGGCAAAACACAGGAAGGAAGGCATATGGAGGGAAAAAGTAAATACTACGTGGTGAAAGACAAGGCGCTTCCGGAGGTGCTCCAGAAGGTAGTGGAAGCGAAATGGCTGCTGGAAACGAATAAATCCATGACAGTCCAGGAGGCTGCCGGGCGTGTGGGTCTGAGCCGCAGTTCATTTTACAAATATAAAGACGATATTGCTCCGTTCGAGGACAACACAAAAGGAAAAACCGTGACGCTGGTCACGCAGATGAGCGATGTGCAGGGACTCCTGTCGGATCTGCTCCATGTGGTTGCCGACTACCGGGCCAATATCCTGACGATTCACCAGACGATTCCGGTCAACGGTATGGCTACGGTAACCCTGAGCGTTGAGGTCGGAGAAAAAACGGGAAACATGGCAGGCATGGTGGACGATATTGAACAGCTGCCGGGAATCCATGATGTGCGGATCCTCGGTGTGGAGAAATAGATGGAACTGATCTGGTGGATTGCAGGACAGGGAGGGATTCCATGCCTGTTTCATAAGTGGACCGGGCTGTACTGCCCGGGATGCGGCGGAACGAGAGCAGTCAGGGCGCTGCTTGGCGGTCACCCGTTTCTGAGCTTTTGCTATCACCCGGTTGTCCCCTACTGTGCGGTGCTTGCAGTCTGGTTTCTGATCCGTTTCCTGATTTACCGGAAAACCGGAGATCCGAAATACCGGCCGTATCTGGAAAACGGATACGTTTATGCGGGAGCCGGAATCATCGCCGTAAACTTTGTTGCAAAAAATTATTTTCTGCTGGCAAAAGGCCTCGATATTCTGGCTTTGCTGCCGGCGGTGTAAAGAAAAACAGAAAGTCCCGGGACGAAAATGTCCCCGGGACTTTTTTATTGAGCCTGCTGCATCCGCTGTTCCATCATCTGCTCCAGCTGTTCCACGAGCCGGTTGATCGCGGCGATATTTTCCGGATCCTTCATGATCGTGTATGCGTACATGGCGTATACGAATTCAAGAACTCCGAGCACGATCGCAATCGCGCCGAGAACCGTTCCTGCTGTGGCCGGTCCGGACATTTTCTGGTCTTTTCTGGAGATAACGGCGAAAGAGATGGCGCCGACCCCCATGATAATTGCCATCGGAAAGGTAAAACAGCACAGATTCAGCAGGGAAAAAATACCGCAGACCAGGGAAGCTGTGGCAAAACCGTTCTGCTTTTTCGGTGCAGGCGGCTGCGGCATGCCGTAAGGGCTGTTTTGCCGGCTGCCGCGATAGGGATCATACGGAGCTCTGCCGTCAGGCTGTCCATTCCGTGGCTGCCAGTCCTGAGACTGCAGGTTCCGGGGCTGTTCATTCTGTGACTGTCCGTTCTGAGACGGTGCATCTGTATATTCAGGTTGATTCTGCGTTTCGTAATCTGCCATGATGTTTCCTCCTGACGTAATCGGACTTGAGATTAAAGTCACTCTTCATTCTAACATGAAAGAAAAGGGTTGTCCATATTTAAGTTGCACATTCGGTGGCTTTGAATTATAATGTTATCTGGAGTCTTATGCGGAATGACTGGAAAAACGCGGATTCCGCAACACAGACAAGGAGTAGAAAATGGACATTTTAGCAGTACTGACAAGTGAACTCGGCGTCAGACGGGGACAGGTGGAAGCGGATGTGAAGCTGATCGATGAGGGAAATACGATCCCGTTCATAGCCAGATACCGTAAGGAAGCCACCGGATCCCTGAATGATGAGGTTTTGAGAAATCTCGATGAGAGGCTGAAATATCTGAGAGGCCTGGAAGAGAGAAAAGCGCAGGTGATCGCTTCCATCGAGGAGCAGGGAAAACTGACCGGAGAGTTAAAAAAGAAAATTGAGGCGGCTCAGACCATGGTGGCCGTGGAGGATCTGTATCTTCCTTACAGACCGAAGCGAAAGACGAGAGCCGGAATTGCGAAGGAGAAGGGCCTGGAACCGCTCGCGGATCTGATCTCCATGCAGATGACAAGAGGACCGTTAGAGAGGGAAGCGGCCGCTTATGTTTCTGAGGAAAATAAAGTGCTGACGCCGGAGGAAGCGATCGCCGGGGCGAAGGATATTCTGGCGGAGCGGATCGCCGAGGATGCGAAGTACCGGTCCTGGATCCGGAAAATTACCTTTGAGGAGGGACAGATCTCCTCGGAGGCGAAGGATGAAAAAACAGATTCCGTATATGAAATGTATTATCATTATGAGGAACCGGTGAAGAAGTGTGCAGGACACCGCATTCTGGCTCTGAACCGCGGGGAAAAGGAGAAAATCCTGACAGTAAAAATCACGGCTCCTGAGGATAGAGTCCTCATGTACCTGGAAAAGCAGGTGATCGTCCGTGAAAATCCGGTTACGACCCCTGTGTTAAAGGACGTGATCGCCGACAGCTACAGCAGGCTGATTGCGCCGGCCATTGAGCGGGAGGTCCGGAATGAACTGACGGAAAAGGCGGAGGACGGCGCGATCCGGGTATTCGGAAAAAATCTGGAGCAGCTTCTCATGCAGCCTCCGATCACCGGTCAGGTGGTACTGGGCTGGGATCCAGCCTTCCGGACGGGCTGTAAGCTGGCAGTCGTCGATGCGACAGGCAAAGTCCTGGATACGGTGGTCATCTATCCGACAGCACCGCAGAATAAAGTGGAAGATGCAAAAAAGGTGTTGAAGCGGCTGATCAGCAAATATCAGATCTCGCTGATCTCCGTGGGAAACGGTACGGCCTCCAGAGAATCCGAACAGATCATAGCGGAGTTCCTGAAAGAAATTCCCGATCCGGTCCGGTATGTGATCGTAAGCGAAGCGGGCGCATCCGTGTACTCCGCAAGCAAACTGGCAACGGAGGAGTTTCCGCAGTTCGATGTGGGGCAGAGAAGCGCGGTTTCCATCGCAAGAAGACTGCAGGACCCGTTGGCGGAGCTTGTGAAGATCGATCCGAAGTCGATCGGAGTCGGTCAGTATCAGCATGACATGAACCAGAAGCATCTGAGTGAGGCGCTTGGGAATGTCGTGGAGGACTGTGTGAATAAAGTCGGAGTGGATCTGAATACGGCGTCGGCGTCCCTTCTGGAATATATTTCCGGAATCACGAAGACGACCGCGAAAAATATCGTGGCATTCCGTGAAGAAAACGGAGCTTTTCAGAACAGAAAGGAACTGTTGAAGGTGCCGAAGCTGGGGCCGAAGGCATTTGAACAATGCGCCGGCTTCTTAAGGATTTCCGGCGGAACCAACCCGCTCGACGCGACAAGCGTCCATCCGGAGAGCTACAAGGCAGCCTCCGAGCTTTTGAAACGTCTGGGCTATGATCCGGAAAGCCTTGAGTCAGGCGGAGCCAGAGGAATCAGCAAAAAAGTCGGCGATATGAAGAAGATGGCGGAAGAACTGGGAATCGGCGAGATCACGCTCCGGGATATTATAAACGAGCTGGAAAAACCGGCCAGAGATCCCCGCGAGGAGATGCCGAAACCGATCTTAAGGACCGACGTTCTGGAAATGAAGGATCTGAAGCCCGGCATGATCTTAAAGGGAACCGTCCGGAATGTCATTGATTTCGGCGCATTTGTGGATATCGGAGTCCACCAGGATGGACTGGTGCACATTTCCGAGATGTCCCACCGGTTTATTAAGCATCCTCTTGAGGCGGTCTGTGTCGGAGACGTGGTGGAAGTCAAAGTCCTTTCCGTGGATGTGGCAAAAAAGAGGATCTCACTTACCATGAAACTGTAAATTCAGAAATGAAATACAATGAAGGAAAGATAATCTATGAAAATCAGTGTAAAAATGACAGCCAGAGATCTGTTCACATTTTCCATGTACAATTCCTATACGGGATTCATGGGATTCTTCAACATCGGTTTTTCCCTGGCAGCTCTGGTAATTCTTATCGTGACATGGGACTGGCCGCAGGCGGTGTGGCACCAGAAGCTTCTGATGGTATTCTGTGCGCTGCTGTTTTCGGTGATCCAGCCCTGTCTGCTGTGGAATAAATCGAAGAAACAGGCGCAGGCGCACGGATTTTCCACGCCGGTGAACCTGACGTTAAGTGATGACGGTGTTTTTGTGGAACAGGCCGGAGTGACAGGCGACATGCCATGGAAATACGTGACAAAGATCGTCCGCCTGAAATCCATGTACATTATTAAGGTGGGACCCGGCCGCGCGTATCTCGTGCCCAACGATACCATCGAGGGAAGAGAGCAGGAGTTCGTGGACATTCTGAAGCGGAATCTGCCGGAGAAGAAAACGAAAGGACTGAAAGCATGATAAAGGAGAGCTTTGGCCCGGAAGATACGTATGCCTTTGGAAAAAGTCTCGGAGAGACGGCGAAAGCGGGCGAGGTATATTGCCTGAACGGCGACCTTGGCGTCGGGAAGACGGTGTTTACCCAGGGATTCGCGTCCGGACTTGGTATCAGGGAGCCCGTGAACAGTCCGACCTTTACGATCGTGCAGCAGTACGATGACGGGCGCCTGCCGTTATATCATTATGACGTTTACCGGATCGGCGATGTGGAAGAGATGGAAGAAGTAGGATATGAGGACTGCTTTTACGGGGAGGGAGTCTGCCTGATCGAGTGGTCAGAACTGATCCGGGAGATCCTGCCCGCGCATGTGATATCCGTTACGATTGAAAAAGATCTTAAAAAGGGATTTGATTACAGAAAAATCACAGTGGAGGAAACATAAAATGCGCATATTGGGGATTGAAAGTTCCTCGATGGTGGCTTCCGCAGCCATTGTGGAGGATGGAATTACGATGGCCGAATATACGGCCAATTTTAAGAAAACACATTCTCAGACGCTGCTTCCCATGATCGACGCCATGGTGAGCCTCCTCGGAATCGAACTGTCCTCGCTGGACGCGATCGCGGTATCCGGAGGTCCGGGCTCCTTTACCGGTCTGCGGATCGGTTCCGCAACGGCAAAAGGCCTGGGACTGGCCCTGAATAAACCGCTGATCCATGTTCCCACGCTGGACGCTACGGCATATAACCTGTTCGGCGCTTCCGGGCTGATCTGTCCGATCATGGATGCGAGAAGAAATCAGGTTTACACGGGTATTTACCGATTTGAAGAGGAATTTCAGACGGTCATGCCTCAGGACGCCATGGATATGGGCCAGCTGATCGATCGCCTGAATTCCATGGGAGAGCGTGTGATCTTTCTGGGAGACGGGGTTCCTGTCTTTGAAGCTCTGATCAGAGAACGTATGACTGTGCCGTTTGCCTTTGCGCCAGCAAACAGCAGCCGTCAGAGGGCGGCGTCCGTTGCGGCTTTAGGCGCCCGGTATTTTGCAGAGGGAAAAACAGAAACGGCAGCTGAGCATGAACCGGATTACCTGAGAAAGTCTCAGGCTGAGAGAGAACGCGAAGAGCGGGAAAAAGCAGCCGGGTATGCAGAAAGCAGAGGGCAGAATGGAACGGGAGAATAGGATCTGTCTGCGTGCCATGAAGGAATCCGATGTGCCGATGGCAGCAGAACTGGAACGGGAATGTTTTTCGGATGCCTGGTCGGAAAAGCTCCTTCTGGAGATGATCGGAAGCTCCTATGACGAGGCATGGGTGCTCGCGCACCCGGAAGGCGGTCTGATCGGGTATCTCAATGTCCGTTTTCTGGCGGGTGAAGGAGAACTGATGCGGATCGCGGTAAAAAAAGAATATCGGGGACTCGGCTATTCCCGGAAACTGATGGAACAGATGGTGAAGTCTGCCGCAGAAATGGGAATACAGGATCTGACACTCGAGGTGCGCGCCGGCAATGAACCGGCGATCAATCTGTATAAATCCTACGGTTTTAAAAAAGAGGCTGTGCGCAGGGGGTATTACCATGACCCGACGGAGGACGCCTTTATCATGTGGAGACGCGGACTGCCAGTGATTCCCTCTTAATCCCGGGCCTTTTTCCGCTATAATGTAAGAGCATCGGCAGCCGGCCAGGGGCCTTTCACAGGATCCCGAATATCAGGACTGCAAAAAGGTGAGAATACAGGAAGCGAAAGGTGAGGAAAAGAATGAGAAAATACGGGAAAAACGGACAGCTGGAGTCTGTAGTCTGCAATCAGTGTGTAAAGAAAATTGTGGTGAAAGAGGGAATCGTGCGGGAAGGCGCGGCAATGATCAATCATGCGTGGGATTATTTTTCTGAAAAAGACGGAGAAGTCCATCACTTTGATCTCTGCGAGGCCTGCTATGATGAGCTTGTGAGCCAGTTTCGAATTCCTGTGGATGTGGAAGAACAGACAGAGCTCCTGTAAGGAGACGCGAATTGGTTCCGGCGGAAGATGATCCGCCGGAACAGGAAATGAGGATAATTTCATGTTAGATATTTGTTTGCTGGGGACAGGAGGGATGCAGCCGCTGCCGTATCGGTGGCTGACCTCCATGATGGCCCGGTGCGACGGGAGCAATCTCCTGATCGACTGCGGCGAGGGAACCCAGGTTGCTTTAAAGGAAAAAGGATGGAGCTCCAAACCGGTGGATGTGATCTGCTTTACCCATTACCATGCGGATCATATCAGCGGTCTTCCGGGCTTTCTTCTCACAATGGGGAATGCGGAGAGAACGGAACCGGTGCTCCTTGTGGGTCCGAAGGGACTGGAAAAAGTAGTGGGGGCTCTGCGTATGATCGCGCCGGAGCTTCCGTTTGAGCTTCGTTTCCGCGAATTGTCCGAACCGAGAGAACAGTTCAAGGCGGGCCCCTACGTGATCGATGCGTTCCGGGTGAATCACAATGTGACCTGTTACGGGTACAGAATCTCGATTCCCAGAAACGGCAAGTTCGATGTGGAGCGCGCGCGGGCGCAGGAGATCCCGCAAAAATTCTGGAGCCGCCTGCAAAAAGGCGAGGTGATCGAGCACGAGGGCAGGATCCTGACTCCCGACATGGTCCTTGGGGAAAAGCGACGCGGACTTTCTGTTACTTACACGACGGACACGAGACCGGTTCCGGTGATCGCCGAGTACGCAAAGGACAATGATCTTTTTATCTGCGAAGGCATGTACGGAGAAAAGGAAAAGGCGGCAAAGGCGAGAGAGTATAAGCACATGACATTCCAGGAGGCTGCAAAACTCGGAAAAGAAGCGAACCCGAGAGAGATGTGGCTGACTCATTACAGTCCGTCGTTAATGCGGCCGGAAGAATATCTGAATGAAATCCGTGAAATTTTTCCGGGAATAAAGACGGCCAGGGACGGCTGGTTTCTGGAACTGGGATTTGATGAGGAATGATGAGGGTATAAACCATGAAGATACACAAAACAGACGAAGATGTATATATTCTTGCAATTGAAAGCTCCTGCGACGAAACTGCGGCGGCAGTGGTGAAAAACGGCAGGGAAGTTCTTTCCAATGTGATTTCATCCCAGATCGCGCTCCACACACTTTACGGCGGCGTGGTTCCGGAAATCGCGTCACGAAAGCATATTGAGAAAATTAATCAGGTGGTACAGGCGGCGCTCGACGACGCCGGCATGAAGCTTTCGGAGATCACCGCGGTAGCCGTGACGTACGGTCCGGGGCTGGTGGGCGCTCTTTTAGTCGGGGTTGCCGAGGCCAAGGCAATCGCCTATGCAGCCGGGAAACCGCTGGTCGGGGTCCATCACATTGAGGGTCATGTTTCCGCCAACTTTATTGAGCATCCGGATCTGGAACCGCCGTTCGTATGTCTGATCGTGTCCGGCGGACATACCCATCTGGTGATCGTGAAAGATTACGGAACATTTGAGATCATCGGGCGTACGATGGATGACGCGGCCGGTGAGGCGTTTGACAAGGTGGCCCGTGCAGTCGGCCTCGGGTATCCGGGCGGTCCGAAGATCGATAAAGCGGCAAAAGAGGGAAATCCTCACGCCATGGAATTCCCCCGGGCAAAGGTCGGGGGATCTGCGTACGATTTCAGCTTCAGTGGGATGAAGTCCGCCGTTCTCAATTATATTAATCAGGCGGAGATGAAGGGCGAGGCAATCTGCGTCCCGGATCTGGCGGCTTCCTTTCAGAATGCGGTGGTGGAGGTGCTGGTTTCCCGGGCAGTGGCGGCAGCGAAAGAATACGGATACGAGAAACTGGCGATCGCGGGCGGAGTGGCGTCCAATTCAGCTCTCCGCGCCGGGATGAAGGAGGCATGTGAGAAGGCGGGACTTAAATTTTACTATCCGTCGCCGATCTTCTGTACGGACAACGCGGCTATGATCGGAGCGGCGGCTTACTATGAATATATTAACGGAGCACGCGCTGGTTGGGATCTTAATGCGGTTCCGAATCTGAAACTGGGAGAGCGGTAGGATGTCAGAAAAGAAATGGAGGACTGCGGCGATCGTTCTGGCAGCGGGTCAGGGCAGACGCATGCATTCGGAAGTGGCAAAACAGTTTCTTATTCTGGGAGGAGAACCGGTTGTCTGCCATTCTCTCAGAGCTTTTGAACAAAGTCCTGCAGAAGCAGTTGTGCTGGTGACGGGGGAAGAGGAAATCGATTACTGCCGGAAGCAGATCGTCGAGGCATACGGATTCAAAAAAGTCATTGCGGTCGTGGCGGGCGGTAAAGAGCGGTATCATTCTGTGTATGCGGGACTCTGCGCCCTGGAAGAAAATCTGGATCCGGATGGAATCGTAATGATCCACGACGGCGCGAGACCTCTGATTACCGAAGAGATCATTGAAAGGACCATAGTAGACGCAGAGCTTTACGGAGCTTCTGTGGCTGCAATGCCGGTTAAGGACACGATCAAAGTGGCGGATGCGTCCGGCTTTGCCGCGCTTACGCCGGACAGAAGCACGCTCTGGCAGATGCAGACTCCGCAGACATTTTCCTATGGTCTGGTACTCAAGGCTTACAGAAAACTGATGTCGGATGAGAAATACCAGAAAGGGATCACGGATGACGCCATGGTTGTGGAGAACCTGTGCGGCACAAAGGTAAAGCTGACAGAGGGCAGCTATGAAAACATCAAGGTGACGACACCGGAAGACATGGTGATCGCGGAGGCTTTGCTGCGCAAAAGGAACGGATAAATGGCGGACCGGATGCCGATAGGAGGACTCTCATTCCTGCAGTTTTTTGGATATTTCAAAAAAATGAAAAAAGTTCGAAAAAACGCTTGACAAAAATCGAAACATCGGATAGAATGTAAAAGCACGTTTGAGAGAGCGCTTTGGAGAGATATCGAAGTGGTCATAACGAG
>JALEWG010000015.1 GCA_022788065.1 Lachnospiraceae bacterium
AGCTCTAATACTCTGAAGAACAGCATGAAGAAAGGCGGATGCGGCGAGTGCCAGACTTCCTGCCAGTCCGCATGTAAGACTTCCTGCACAGTAGGAAACCAGAGCTGCGAGAACAGCAACCGCTAATGGCGGGGGCCCGTATAAATAAGAGCGTTTAAAAGAGACCCCTACGGTCGTATGATTGTAGGGGCTATTCTTGTGTAACAGAAAATTGGTATAAATATTCTGCCGCGAGGAGCTCTGCCGGGCCGAATCAGGTAAATTAGAACAGAACAGGAGAATGACATTGATACATCAGTATATTAACAACGGGTATCATATCGTCCTTGATGTGAACAGCGGCTCTGTACATTCCGTGGATGCGCTTCTCTATGATGTTGTGGAAGTGCTGACCGGCGTTGTGCCGGATATGGAAAAACCGGCTCCGCTTTCTGAGGAGCAGAAAAAAGCGGTATCGGATGCTCTGGGAGAAAAATACTCAAAAGAGGATCTGGCGGATGCACTTTCCGACATTCAGGAGCTGATCGATGCGGAGGAGCTGTTCACCGCGGATATTTATAAGGACTATGTGATCGACTTTAAGAAACGCCAGACAGTCGTAAAAGCCTTATGCCTCCATATTGCCCATGACTGTAATCTGGCATGTAAATACTGCTTCGCGGAGGAAGGAGAGTACCATGGCCGCCGCGCGCTTATGAGCTTTGAAGTAGGAAAGAAAGCGCTGGATTTCCTCATCGCCAATTCCGGTAACCGGATCAATCTGGAGGTGGACTTCTTTGGCGGCGAGCCGTTAATGAACTGGAATGTGGTAAAACAGCTGGTGGAATACGGACGTTCCCAGGAAAAAGAACACAATAAAAAATTCCGCTTTACGCTGACAACAAATGGCGTGCTGTTGAATGACGAGATTATGGAATTCTGCAATAAAGAGATGAGCAATGTGGTACTTAGCCTTGACGGACGAAAGGAAGTCAATGACCGCATGCGTCCGTTCCGGAACGGAACCGGAAGCTATGATCTGATCGTGCCGAAATTCCAGAAATTTGCGGAATCACGCGGAGAAAAGGATTACTTTGTAAGAGGAACCTTTACGAGAAATAATCTGGATTTCTCAAACGATGTGCTGCACTTTGCGGATCTTGGGTTCAAAAAGCTTTCCGTTGAGCCCGTGGTGGCGTCTCCGGATGAGCCTTACGCGATTCGCGAGGAGGACCTTCCGCAGATTATGGAAGAGTATGACAAGCTGGCAAAGGAATTTGTAAAGAGGGAGAAGGAAGGCCGCGGCTTTAAGTTCTTCCACTTTATGATCGATCTGAACCAGGGGCCGTGCGTTGCGAAACGCCTTTCCGGATGCGGATCGGGAACGGAATATCTCGCCGTTACCCCGTGGGGCGACTTTTATCCGTGTCATCAGTTCGTTGGAATGGAGGATTTCCTTCTGGGCAACGTGGATGAGGGAATCACAAACACGAAGGTCCGCGATGAGTTTAAACTCTGCAACGTTTATGCCAAGGAAAAGTGTAAAGACTGCTTCGCAAGGTTTTACTGCAGCGGCGGCTGTGCGGCAAACTCCTACAATTTCCACGGCAGGATCACAGATGCTTATGATATCGGCTGCGCGATGCAGAAAAAACGTATCGAGTGCGCCATTATGATAAGAGCAGCCCTGGCAGAAGAATAAGCCGGGACAGGCGGACTGCAGCCGGTGCGGGCGCTGGCCGGCGGCTGGGGATGGCAGTCCGGATATTTATAGAATAAGGAGAAACTATCATGAAGAACAACAAAGGAAAGGGCATACTCTGCCTGTTGGGTTTCCTGATCGTCATCGGTATCTTCGGATATTTCGGGTATGATACGCTCCAGAAGAGCAAACTGATTACCGATGAGAATGGAATCACCTCTCAGGAGGGCGGCATCAAGCTGGGGCTGGATCTGGCAGGCGGTGTCAGCATCACCTATCAGGCCAAGGATCCGAATCCGAGTGCGGAGGACATGTCCGATACCCGCTACAAGCTTCAGCAGAGAGTTCAGAACTACAGTTCTGAAGCTGAAGTCTACCAGGAAGGTGACAACCGTATCAATATTGATATCCCGGGCGTTTCTGACGCCAACAAGGTCCTGGAGGAACTTGGAAAACCGGGTTCTCTCGTGTTCCTGGATGAGAACTGGCAGGTCGTTCTGGAGGGAACGGATGTGGCTTCTGCAAAGCCGATGTCCTACAAGAACCAGAACACCGGCGAACTGACCTATGAGGTTATTCTGACGTTCACCGATGAGGGATCAAAAAAGTTTGCGGAAGTAACGGCAGCCAATGTCGGAAAGCATATTGCCATTATCTATGATGGCGTGATCTACTCCAATCCAGTCGTTCAGCAGGAGATCACAGGCGGACAGGCTTCCATTACCGGAATGACTTCCTATGAGGAAGCTGACCAGCTTGCCGCTACGATCCGTATCGGTTCCCTGTCTCTGGAACTGGAAGAGCTGCGTTCCAACGTTGTAGGAGCGAAACTCGGTCAGGAAGCGATCTACACCAGCCTGAAGGCGGCGGCCATCGGTTTTGCGATCGTATGTGTATTTATGATCGTGATTTATCTGATCCCGGGTCTTGCGGCGTCAATGGCTCTCTGCCTGTATGTGGCGCTGATCCTGATCCTTCTGGCTGCATTTGAAGTGACACTGACTCTTCCGGGTATTGCCGGTATTATTCTTTCCATCGGTATGGCGGTAGATGCAAACGTAATCATCTTCACCCGTATCAAGGAGGAGATCGGTCTCGGAAAGACTGTAAAATCCGCCATCAAGACAGGTTTCTCGAAAGCCATGTCTGCGATCATCGACGGAAACGTGACCACTCTGATCGCTGCTGCGGTCCTCTACTGGAGAGGCTCCGGCACTGTGAAGGGATTTGCCACCACACTGGCAATCGGTATCGTCCTGTCCATGTTCACAGCGCTTTTTGTGACAAGATTTGCGCTCAACACGCTGTATGAGCTGGGCTTTACGGACCAGAAGTTCTACGGAATCAGAAAAGAAAAGAAGCCGATCAATTTCCTCGGAAAGAAAAATATCTGCTTCGTCCTGTCTGTTGTTGTGATCGCTGCCGGTATTGTCGGTATGGTCATGAATAAGAGCTCCAT
Organism: Lachnospiraceae bacterium; assembly: GCA_022788065.1. Classification (GTDB taxonomy): domain Bacteria; phylum Bacillota; class Clostridia; order Lachnospirales; family Lachnospiraceae; genus SUG393. The sequence goes on from JALEWG010000015.1 coordinate 3,141, forward strand.
CGGCGGCGCATTCAACTATGCGCTTGACTTCAAAGGCGGTACTTCCACAAACGTAACCTTTAACGAGGATATGTCTCTGGAGCGCATTTCCAGCGAAGTTGTGCCGATCGTGGAGAGCATTACAAACAGTGCGGATACACAGACCCAGAAGGTAGCCGGAACCAATGAAGTAATCATCAAGACAAGAACGCTCAGCGTTGAGGAGCGCCAGGCTCTGGATGCGGCTCTTGTCGAGAACTTCGGTGTGGATGAGACCAAGATCGTTGCGGAGAGCATTTCCGGTGCGATCAGTGCCGAGATGAAACGTGACGCCGTTGTGGCAACAGCCATCGCTACCGTGTTTATGCTGCTCTATATCTGGGTACGGTTTAAGGACATCCGATTCGCGGCCAGTGCCGTTGTTGCACTGCTCCATGACGTACTTGTCGTTGTTGCATGCTACGCTCTGGCAAAATGGTCCATGGGCTCCACCGCGATTGCGTGCCTGCTTACCATTGTCGGTTATTCCATCAACGCGACCATCGTTATCTTCGACCGTATCCGCGAGAATATCCGTCTGGAGATGGGCGAGGGCGGCCGCTCAAAGAAGAGCATGGCGGATATCGTAAACTTAAGTATCACACAGACTTTCACAAGAAGCATCAACACTTCTCTTACGACTTTTGTGATGGTACTTGTACTGTTTATCTTCGGTGTATCCTCCATCCGTGAGTTCGCACTTCCGTTAATGGCAGGTATCATCTGCGGTACGTACTCTTCTGTTTGCCTGACAGGCGCGCTCTGGTACGTTATGAGCCAGAAAAAGAAACCTGCGGCTGACAATAAGTAATTTGATAAGCAACATTAAGAACCAGTGGGGAAAACCATGAAATATCAGATTCTGGCGAAAGACGGTCGTGCCAAGCGGGCTGTCGTGGAGACGGTCCACGGCACGATCCAGACCCCGGTATTCATGAATGTTGGAACAGTGGCAGCCATCAAAGGCGCTGTTTCTACAGACGATCTCAGAGAGATCGGAACTCAGGTGGAACTGTCTAACACTTACCATCTTCATGTACGTACCGGTGATAAACTGATCAAAGAGCTGGGCGGGCTTCACAGATTCATGAACTGGGACCGCCCGATCCTGACGGATTCCGGCGGATTCCAGGTATTTTCTCTGGCAGGTCTCCGGAAAATTAAAGAGGAAGGCGTGTATTTCAATTCTCATATCGACGGTCACAAGATTTTTATGGGACCGGAGGAGAGCATGCAGATCCAGTCCAATCTGGGATCTACCATTGCCATGGCATTTGATGAATGCGCGCCCCATCCATGTACGAGAGAGTACATGGAAAACTCAGTTGCCAGAACCACAAGGTGGCTGGCAAGGTGCAAGGCGGAGATGGAGCGGCTCAATTCGCTTCCTGATACCGTCAACAGAGAGCAGCTGCTGTTCGGAATCAACCAGGGGGGAACCTTTGAGGATATCCGGATCGCACATGCGGATACGATCTCACAGATGGATCTGGACGGTTATGCACTCGGAGGTCTTGCTGTAGGCGAGAGTCATGAAGAGATGTACCGGATCCTTGATGTGACGGTACCGCATCTTCCCGAGAATAAACCTACCTACCTGATGGGGGTGGGAACTCCGGCCAATATTCTGGAGGCGGTGGACCGGGGCGTCGACTTTTTTGACTGCGTTTATCCGACAAGAAACGGACGGCACGGTCATGTCTATACGAATTCCGGAAAGCTGAACCTGTTCAATGAGCAGTATTCGCGGGATATGCGCCCCATCGAAGAGGGATGTCAGTGCCCGGCATGCCGCTCCTACAGCAGAGCTTATATCCGCCATCTGTTAAAGGCGAAGGAAATGCTTGGAATGCGTCTCTGCGTGCTCCACAATCTTTATTTTTACAACACAATGATGACAGAGATAAGAGATGCCATTGAGAACCACCGTTACGCCGAGTACAAGGCCAAGAAGCTTGCAGGCGTAACCGGAAACAAATAAAAGCAGAATGAGAAAGAGAGGTGCAACAGATATGACAAACAGTCCGGCATTCTGGATCGGCTACATTGTTTTAATTTTTGCGTTTATGTATTTCATCGCAATCAGGCCGCAGCAGAAGGAAAAAAAGAAAATGCAGGAATTAATGGCAAGCATCGCAGTTGGTGACTGCGTACTGACTTCCAGCGGTTTTTACGGTGTTATTATCGATATGACAGATGATACAGTAATCGTGGAGTTCGGTAACAATAAGAACTGCCGCATTCCGATGCAGAAACAGGCGATTGTCCAGGTAGAAAAACCGGAGGCCTAAAGATTTGTAAGAAGGAACTGTCGTATGAAGTGATTTATACGCAGTTCCTTTTACTATGTTCATGTAATTGGCTTATTTAGCTGGTTGCCACAGGAGAATGCAGCTTCCCGGTATCCATACACTTTTTTGATCTGTGAGATACCCGAAAAGCACTGTTTTTGGTATCTTGCCGATGGTTTTTTGCTTGGGATACATTCTGCCTATTCCGAAGTCTGTCCATTCCCTGCTTCAATATATTCCTGCAGCTGTTTGAATTCCCTGTCATAGAGTCGGGACACTGCAGTAGGATTGGAGTGTTTGAGATGTTTGCTGAAACGGTGCCGCCTGGAGAGCAGGGCGTGCATCTTTTCCTGACTTTCACGCGACAAATCGCTCAACTGCTGTTCGCTCTTGCCGCGAAGATCCTCCAGATGGATGCCGCGGAAATCCTTCAGGTTGTCCAGAGCACCGCCGGATCTGGCTTTGAGCTCTTCCAGAGTGACTTTTTTCCGGTTTCCAAGGCTGATCCGGAAGTCTTCGAGACTGATTTTGATATCTTCCGGAACATTGATTCCCGGCATGGCAATTTTGTGGTCTTCCGCAGCAGAACGGATGCGATCCTCCACCTGCTCTCGGCGTTCTTCCATACGCTCCCGGAATTCCTCCCTGGCTTCTGCCAGACGTTCTTCCGCCTCCATTTTGAGCAGTGCGCTCTGAACCTGCAGGCTGTCGAGATCCTGACGGATCTTTTTCAGCGCTTCCAGCGACTGACCGAAAGCAAATGCCTCACGGACGCAGATGACAGAATCGTAGACGAAGACGACAGTCGCAACAGCCACAAACAGGATGTCCCACATGACAGGCATGGCGAAGACTGCGCGCTCGATCGGTTTATGGATCAGGTGCGTCATAAAAATAGTCAGAAATCCCCATGCGATGGAGGAACTGAGGCAGATATAGCCATGGATATTCCATTTTTGATCACTGTAGTCCCAGTAACGGACTTTGAAAAGACGTTCCATAGCATAGCCGGTTACATACTCAAGAACTGTCGCACCGACGACTCCGGCAGCCCATGTCAGAACCAGACTGTCCTGTACAGGGATGGATACCCAGAGCATCATGATGGCGCCTGTCCCGTATAGAGGGAGCATGGGGATCCGGAGAAATCCCCGGTTTACCAGGTGATGCTCCTTCAGGGAGACATAGGATGATTCAAAGACCCAGCCGAAAAAACAGTACAGGTAAAAGAAGGTGAGCCATTGATACCATGTATATGTGTACATAGAAAACCCCTTTCTGGTGCAATGTCGAAATTAGTTCTATGATACACCAGAAAGACTGTTTTTGCAATGCCTGCATTTCCAGCCGGGTGACCAATTCTGCGGGGGCACATAATTTCGCCGCTCTACCAGGTGACAATTTCGTCCATGAGCGTCTGCTGCTCCTTGCTGGAGCGGGTAAGATAAATGCGCGTAGTCTCCACGCTTTCATGGCCCAGGAGATCGGCTAACAGCGCAATATCCCCGCAGCGGTCGAGAAAATTTTTGGCGAACCGGTGACGGAAAGAATGCGGATATATGGTCGAGGGGTCAATTCCGTAGAGGATGGCAAAATGCTTCAGCTGGCAGTGGATCCCGCGCGTCGTGATCGGGCGGTCTTTTTTGGTGGAGAACAGAAAGCCGCTGTCTTTTCCGCGCGCCTGGCACCATTCCAGGGCTTCATCACAGAGCGAATCCGTGATATAGATTCTGCGGACTTTTCCGCCTTTGGAATACAGGTCCAGATGACTACAGGTGAGGTGTTCTACCTTGATTTTTGTCAGTTCACTGACACGGACGCCGGTGGTGACGAGAAAGCGGACAACAAAATACCAGAAATCCTGCCCATCCTGTTTCAGCCGCTCCTGAAGAAGAATGCAGTCTTCGTTGGAAATTACATAATCGAGAAAGGAACCTCGGGGAATTTTGACAGCGGGAAGCCGGAATTTCCGAAGTTCCGGATACATTTCGGCGCGGCAGTCTTCCAGAAACAGAAGGAAGTGGTTTATGGCATGGATCCGCTGATTGACGGTGGCAGGGAGATGATCGTGTTCGAGCAGGTGTATGAATTCGTGCAGATTTTTGACAGACGGTTCATCGAAGTAACTGTAGAAAACGCGTGCGCTCAGAGTATAAGCAATGATCGTGTTTGAAGACAGGTTCTTTCTTTTTAAATAGGAAGCGAACTCTGCAATCAGAGTTTCGGAGGGAGTCGGATTTTTTGCCATATCGTAATTACCAGTCCACAATTTTGTTGAATATCTGCTGCTGTTCTGCACTGCTGCGCTGGAGATAGATCCTGGTTGTTTCAATACTCTCATGGCCAAGGATATCGGAAAGCATGGCGATATCGCCGCAGCGCTCAATAAAGTTTTTTGCAAATAAATGACGGAAGGAATGAGGGTAGACGACAGAAGCGTTCAGATTGTAGATATCGGCAAAGTGTTTGAGCTGATCGCGGATTCCTGACACGGTGATCTGGCTTCCAAGGCGGTTTAGAAATACATATCCGCTGCTTCGGCCGATGGAATTCAGCCAGTTCAGACATGGGAGACGGATCGCTTTCGGGATAAAAACGCGCCGGATCCGATTCCCTTTGGACCGGAGATCAACATAACCGCGCCGTACATCTTCGACGCGAAGGCGAACCAGCTCACTGACACGCATGCCGGTGGTCGCCATGGTGCGCACCGCAAAATAGTACGGCATTTTCCGATCCCGGAGCAGGCAGGCAATCAGGTATTCGTAATCGGCCTGACTGATCACATTTTCCAGAAATGGTTTCTGCTGCTGCCGTATCATGAAAAGCCTGGAATACGGAAGATCCAGAAATTCCACATAACTGTTTATGGCGCGGATGCGCTGATTCACCGTTCTGGTCTTATAATGATCGATCAGATAGCACTTGTAGAGCATTAGATTTTCCGGATTGACGGAAGGATACAGTTCAAAATACTGCCGCA
>JALEWG010000034.1 GCA_022788065.1 Lachnospiraceae bacterium
AGATCCTGCCGCACGGAAACTCAATTATTAACGCTGAAACAGTGTCTTTATTTTGCCGGAGCTTCCTTCGGAACCTTGATGAAAGCCTGGCCCGGGTCGATCTCCTCACGGATCAGACGGATGATCTCCGGATCCGGACCTTCCATGAGCTCTGCTCTGGTAACGTCGATCTCAAAGCCGGTGTTCTCCTGTACCATTTCCGGAGAGGAGAATGGATAGTAGTATGCCAGATACATTCTCTTGGTCTCTTCATCGAACTTCATGATACCGAGATCGGTAACAACCATCTGCGGTCCTCTGTTGCCCGGAAGGCCTGCTCTCTCACGTCCGCCGGGGCCGTCCATCCAGCCACAGCTTGTGATGTAGTCAACATGCTCCATGAACCTTCTCTTCTGGTGCTGCATCATGATAACGGTATTACAGAATGTCGCGATACCATTTGCGCCGCCGGAACCTGTGAAACGGGTCTGCGGTTTCACATAATCGCCTTTGCCGAAGATACAGGTGGAGTTTACGTTGCCGTACGGGTCGATCTGAGCGCCGCCGATGAAAGCAATCAGACGGTCCTCATCGTGAAGCCACTCGTTTGCCTCAAAACCTACGAAACGAACGTTCGGCCACTGTACTGCACAGTGTGCCATGAAACGGTTATCACCAACGGAACGCGGAACCTCAACCGGATCACAGTCCATAAGTCCGCTCTCTACGATCGGATGGCAGCTCGGGCATACCGCACGCTTTGCAAGAGAAGCGCCAATTAACGGAAGGCCTGTACCAACAATAACGATCTGATTTTCTTTAATACTTTTTGCAATGGCGTATGCCTGCATTTCCTGCTTTGTATACTTTGTGTAATCAGCCATTTTTATTATCCTCCCTTCAATTAGTGTCTTGTGGAATAGCCGAGATGCGGCTCATTCTTAAGGTCCATAAGACGGGCACCGCCCAGAACATTAAGCAGCGCGTCCTGATCCGGACAGTCATATACGTATTTCTTCAGGAAGTCCTTGAATGTCTCCGGAACTTTGGTTCCGTCAGCCGCGTCTTTTGCGGCCTGGGCAGCAGCCTCAGCAGCGGCAGCAAGCTTTTCATCCTCCGGCTTTGCAGCAGCGGCCTTTGCAGCCTTGTCAGCAGCCTTCTGGAGCTGTGCCTTTGCGTCTTCAGCATCCAGATACATAGACGCCTTGTTGTACTCTTTCAGAGCCTTGTCATCATCATCATAGTAGCCGTAGCACTGAGACGGCCATGCGCCGTACGGTGCGCGTACAACAGCGTTTACGCACTCGCCGAAGATTCTTGTCTTGGTAGGATCACGGCGGATATACTCATCACTTACGATCTCCTCACAGGTTACGATCGTGCGCTTTGCAGCGATTGCGATATCGATATCATGGAATTCGTCGCCTTCGATGATACATGTTCCATCCGGAGATGCCTGCTGAACATGAATAATTGCACAGTCAAGCTTCGGAACCGGAACTGCCAGAAGCTTCTCGCCCGGCTCAAGCGGGTTCTCGATCTCAACACACTTTAAGTTGTCAACACCTTCCATGGTTCTTCTCTTCTCTTCGCTGATTCCCCAGAACTTAACAAGGCCGGAACCCTGCATCATTCTTACCGGAAGATACGGAAGACCTAAGGAAGCAGCGTGAAGCTGAAGCATCAGAACGTCCTGAGAGTAATCCTCGTATGTAAGTTCTCCCTTTTCGATTGCTGCGCGGAAACGGCGGGCAACGTTTGTATAACCGGAGTTAGCGGTATAGCAGTTGATGTAAGCTCTGATACGGCCCTCGCCGATCAGCATATCCCAGTCGCCGCCTGCAGGTCCGGACCAGCCAACAAAACCTGTCTTTCCCTGACGAAGAATTTCGTAAACCGCAGCATAAGGCTTACGGTTCGTGGTAAAGCCACCGAAGCAGAGCACATCGTTATCCTGAACGTACTTCTCAACGGCATCGTGTAATGACATTACTTTATTAGCCACAATAAAGCCTCCTTATATAATTATATTTATTTTGGCACACCCGCCCCGACTGGCCGGGCATGCAGTTTACAGGATTAATATTGCTTTCGGGGTGTTCGCTCAACTAAGCTCGCCTTGCTGGCTCGCTAAGGTTCGCGAACGGCCTCGCACTAAGCTCAACCTTCGCCTCCGGCTCGGTTTCACTAAGTTGCTTTCGGCCTACTTGAACATGAGCATAAAGTATCCGGCAGCAACGGCTGATCCGATTACACCTGCTACGTTCGGACCCATGGCATGCATCAGAAGGAAGTTGGTCGGATTTTCTTTTGCTCCGACTGTTTGAGCCACACGTGCTGCCATCGGAACAGCAGATACGCCTGCGGAACCGATTAACGGATTAATCTTACCGTGTGTGAGTACGCACAGAAGCTTACCTACCAGAATACCTCCGACGGTTGCAAACGCGAACGCCAGAAGACCCATTGCGATGATTGCCAGAGTCTGTACACGGAGGAAGATTTCTCCGTTTGCAGTTGCGCCGACTGTAGTTCCAAGCATGATCGTTACGATATTGCAGAGTGCGTTCTGTGCGGTGTCGGAAAGTCTTCCTGTAACACCGGATTCACGGAACAGGTTGCCGAGCATCAGCATACCGAGAAGCGGTGCTACGGACGGAAGCAGTAAGGAGCAGAATAAAACTACGAACACCGGGAAGATTACCTTCTCGACTTTGCTTACCTTACGAAGCTGTTTCATAACGATCTGGCGCTCTTTCTTTGTTGTAAGAGCTTTCATGATCGGAGGCTGGATAAGCGGAATCAGCGCCATGTAGGAATATGCCGCTACCGCGATCGGAGCTACCAGATCAGGAGCCAGATTGTTGGCGATATAAATAGCGGTCGGGCCGTCTGCTCCGCCGATGATACCGATTGCCGCACACTCACCGGGAGTGAAAAGGCCGGTCGCATTTGCAAGCATGAAAGCCACATAGATACCGAACTGGGCAGCTGCACCGAGAAGCAGGCTGACCGGGTTGGCGATCAGGGGACCGAAGTCTGTCATTGCGCCTACTGCCATGAAGATCAGGCACGGGAACAGGCTGGATTTTACACCGCTGTACATGATTCTCAGTACACCGGACTGATACCAGTGATCCGCCTCATTCATAAGACCGGCAAGCGGCAGGTTGGCAAGGAACATACCAAATGCGATCGGAAGCAGCAGGAGCGGTTCAAACTGCTTTACGATTGCCATGTATAATAAAACGAAGGAAATGAGAAGCATTACGGCTTCCTGCCAGGTAATTGCGGCAAAACCTGACTGGGCCAACAGCTCCCCGAAGACTGCGAATATATTCACGGGGCACCTCCTATTAGCTTAAGGTAACCAGTACAGCACCTGTTTCAACAGCATCACCTGTATGTACGTTTACGGAAGCAACAGTACCGGCTGCAGGAGCAACGATCTCTGTTTCCATCTTCATAGCTTCCATTACAATAACAACCTGGCCGTATGTTACAGCATCACCCGGTTTTACCTTAATATCAATGATCTTACCAGGCATCGGAGCGTCAACGGACTGTCCGCCTGCGGAAGGAGCCGGAGCGGGTGCTGGTGCCGGAGCAGGTGCCGGGGCTGCCTTCGGAGCAGGCGCCGGGGCCGGAGCTGCAGCCGGAGCAGGAGCTGCCTTCGGTGCTGCCGGAAGAATCGGTGCCGGTGCACTTACAGTAGTGCCTCTGTCGAGCGGCTTGTACTCGTCCACTCTCTCGATCTCGATCTCATATTTTTTTCCATTTAATGTTGCTACGTATTTCATCTCAATACATCCTTTCCTTTTTTGCTATTTTGACTTTTTGGGATTTTTCGTACGGAGCTGTTTTACAACTCTCTGATACTCGTTACTCGGAACTCTTCTCCTGACAATCTGGCTTCCTCACTAATTGCTGCGAGAAGCACTGCATATGATTCCTCATCGATTGCCGGAGCCGGAGCCGCCGCAGCCGTAGCTGCTTTCGGAGCATCTGACTTCACGAAGATACCGATGATCCTGGATATAATAATGATTGCAATCGCGAGCGCCGCCAACGCCGAAAAAACAACCAGAATTCCTACCGCCGAGATCAAAACAGAATCCAGCATTGTCATTTCCTGCCCAGTCCACATATTCTCACCGCACCTCCTTCATTTTTGTTTCGTTTCGAAACTTTAGTAATTTTGGTATTCCGTATTGTGGAATGCATTCCATATTTTTTTCAGCACATAAGGGTGCGTACTATAACAACACCCATTCATCTTCAGTCGCTATGCATTTTTCACAATAACTTAGCTAAAGTATATCAGCTTTTCCCTTAAAAGTCAACAAACGAGTGAAAAAATCTGCTTTTGATTTCGTCTCATTGACACCCGGCTTTTCTTATACTAGAATAGTATCAAATCTATTGCTTTTACCGAAGGGAGAAAAGGGATTATGAAAAAAATCGAGCGGGTGACGCTGATCGGCCTGGGGGCTATGGGAGTATTTTTCGCGCCACGCCTCTCCGAAGAACTGGGAGCCGGTTTTAAGATTATGGCAGGAGGCTCCAGAAAAGAGAGGCTGGAACAAAAAGGTGTGACCATCAACGGCATCAACTACCGTTTTCCGATCATCACACCGGGAACGGAGGATGAGCCGGCAGATCTGGTTATTATTGCAGTGAAGGGCTACGACCTTCCGCAGGCATTAAATGATATCCGGAAACAGGTGGGTGAACACACGATCATTCTGCCCGTTCTGAACGGTGTTGAAAGCGAGAATCGGGTCGCAGCCGTTTATGGATGGGATCATGTGCTGTACTCCTATATGCGTGTCAGCATTGCCATGAAAAACGGAAAGACCGAGTTTGACCCGGAGATAGGTTTTGTCCGTTTCGGCGAAGCAAAGAACGATCTGGACCACCTGTCGGAAAAAGTGCTTGCCGTAAAGGATCTGTTTGACCGCAGCGGCATCCACTATAAAATCGATGAGGACATGCTCAAAGGAATCTGGTTCAAGTTTATGTGCAATGTTGCGGAAAATATGACCTGCGCCATGTTCGGCGTTCCTTTCGGGGCTTTCCAGACAAGCGATGACGCCAACTATTTTCGCAATGCTGCCATGTGGGAAGTGATCCACGTCGCCAACAAACTGGGGATTGACATTGGTCAGAACGAGATCGACCGTCAGAACCATACCATCGGCAGACTTCCCTACGAAAACAAGCCCTCCACCCTCCAGGATCTGGAGGCCGGAAAGCATACGGAAGTCGACATGTTCGCCGGAACAGTCGTACGTCTCGGTAGAGAACTCGGCGTAGAAACGCCGGTCTGTGAAATGTTCCTTCACGGAATCCATCTGATTGAAGACAAAATGTTCGGAAAAATCTGATACAGATCGATCCGTTATATATTCCAACAGAATTAAAATGCGGGGTCTGACTCTCTCACCCCGCATTTTTTCCGTTTATTCCTGTGTTCTGAGCCAGTGGATCAGATTATTCCACATGACGTTTGCCACTTTTTCTTCCGACAGAACGTACGATCTCTGGGGATCTTCCTCTGAAGGCAGTGAGTATTCTTTTTGATATGAGGAATAGCTCCAACGATCTGTCAGGACGATTTTGCCCTGTTCAGCCTCCATCCTCCAGGTGATCGTCTCACCGTATCCGCTCTCTGTACGGTAAACAAATGGTCCATCCAGCAGGTTATCGCAATAATTTCCTGCCTTTTCCGTCCGCACAAATCCGCTTTTTGGTGCATTGGCGTAATAGCAGTAGCCGGTTTTTCCCTCCCCGTTCATCTTTCCGTCTATCCACTCGCCTTCCGCAAAGGTATATCTCGGTTCATCAAGAACCATCGCCTGCAGTGCAAGGCAGGTTCCGTTCGGCATCCCTTCTGAAAAATCACCGAAAAAAGCCGTGTGATACCGGGTAACTGCGAGACCGGTACCCTCGGTCGTGTCAGAAAACGGTTCCATGGTCTTAACGATCTCCCCATCTTCGTCCGTATATTCCCGATAAAGCCATACGCTGCCTTCCAGCGTTTCCGTCATGACACGGATCCACCCGGCCTCCATCTCGTTCAGGATTCCGGCAGCCTGCGAACACCTTCCGGCAGCCATGGCGGCATACAGATCAGAAAACATTTTTGTTTCCTCATCGTTCAGGGGAAATGTGCTGTCCGTGTCCCGGATTTCTGCCGCTCGTATTTCTATATCACAGAACCTGGAATCCTGTGTATCCATGTTCTGAGTCTCTGCCGTAGTCTCTGCATGTTCCGGATTTTCAGGTTCCGCGACAGGAGGCCTGTTCCTTCGTCCGCTTCCCAGCGATACTGCGAGTATCAATAAAGCTGCTGTCGCAGCCAGCCACTGTTTTCCCTGAAATCCGTGTTTTTCTATTCCCAATCTGAATTCCTCCTGTCCGGCTGTGTTGTCAGACCGGATCCTCCTTCAATTCATCCATGGCCCGGATCAGAAGACGGGCTCCCTCTCTGATCGTGTCTTCACCGAGTCTCGCATAGCCAAGTACGATCGTTCCGTTCTCACGCGCCTGCTCTTTCTTTATATAAAAGCCGGAAAATCCATATACACGCACGCCCGCGTTCTCAGCCGCACGGACAAGGCAGCTTTCAGCTATCTTCTCCCTGCATGTCAGAAGTACATGAAGTCCCGCATACTCCCCCTCAATGATAAACCGGTTTTCCAGAGGTTTCAGTTCCGCAAGAAGAATATCATGTTTCCCTTTATATATTTCTCTCATCCGGTTCAGATGGCGCTCAAAATATCCTCCCCCGATAAACTGTGCCAGAATTCTCTGATCCACGCGCGACACCGTGGAGGAGTAAAACATGGCCTCGTTCCTGTACTTTTCAAGGAGTGACGGCGGCAAAACCAAATACCCCACACGAATTGCTGGTGCGATCGCTTTGGAAAAGGTCCCCATATAAATCACGCATCCATCGGTATCCATGCCCTGAAGTGCCGGAATCGGTTTTCCCTTGTAGCGAAATTCACTGTCATAATCATCCTCGATCAGATATCTGCCAGACTCCTTTTTCGCCCATGCAAGCAGCTCCTGCCTGCGGCGGACAGGCATTACGATCCCCGTCGGGAACTGATGGGAAGGCATCACATAGGCCACACGGACCGGAAGACCGGAGAGTTCAGTTACCTTCATACCATTTTCATCCATAGCAACCGGATAAACCATATGGCCAAGCCCGGAGAGAACACGGTATGCCTGAACATAGGTGGGATCCTCGATTGCGATTCCGGCATCTCTTCCCAGAAGCTGGGACAACAGCATCAGAAGATATTCATTTCCAGCCCCGATAATGATCTGGTCCGCCCGGCAGTTTACGCCCCGGGCACTGTGAAGGTAATCCCGAATCGCCTCCCTGAGTGACAGATCTCCCTGTGGATCTCCCTTTAAGAACATCTCTTTTTCCTCTTCCTTAAGCACCGCCCGGCTGATCTTCCTCCACGTAGAGAACGGAAAACTGTCCAGATCAATTCCACGGGGAGAAAAATCCACTGTCCATTTTTCCGCTGCAGGAATCCCGGGACCTTCCTCCTTCTCTCTTGCCGTATGTTCGGAGACCGGCGGCAGAATCCCGTCGATCTCCGCAGAAAAGTATCCCTTTCTCGGAACCGCTGTCAGATACCCCTCGGATACCAGCTGCTCGTAGGCAAGCTGCGTTGTACTGCGACTCACTTTCAGGTTCCTCGCCAACTCCCTTGAGGACGGGAGCTGTCTTTTCGGTTTCAGGTTTCCGCACCGGATCTCATCTTTGATATACTGGTAAATCTGTTCATATAACGGTCTCGGATCCTGGCTGCTTAATGGAATCAGAAGCTCCATACTCTCTCCTTTATGCGAAAAAGGGATGTCCACAATCTGACAGCTCTGCGGGCATCCCTCTTCATTCTTTTATGATACCGCCTTCCGGCGTTTTTTACTTAGTCAGCTTAAACGAACTCTTCAGCGATACAATACGGTTGTACACCGGTTTTCCGGGCACACTGTCCTTGCAGTCGACACAGTAATAACCGTTTCTCACGAACTGGAAGCTTTCATATTTCTCTGTATCCATTAACGCCGGCTCCACGAACGCAGTCGCGATCGTTCTGGAATTCGGATTCAGGTTCAGCGTTCCATCCTCGTTCAGCTTTCCTTTTTCCTCATCGACAATATTCTCATAGAGACGGCACTCCACCTGTCCGGCTGTCGGTGCGGATACCCAGTGGATCGTACCCTTTACCTTGCGGCCGTTGAAACCGGAACCGCTCTTTGTTTCAGGATCATACGTACAATGAACTGCGGTAACCTTTCCATCCTCGTCCTTCTCGAATCCTGTGCAGGTTACAAAATACGCTCCCATCAGGCGTACTTCATTTCCCGGGAACAGGCGGAAATACTTCTTCGGCGGTTCCTCCATAAAGTCCTCCCGCTCAATGTAAAGCTCGCGTGAGAACGGAACCGATCTCTCTCCCAGTTCCGGATTTTCCAGATTATTGGGAATCGACAGCATTTCTGTCTGGCCTTCCGGGTAATTGTCGATCACGAGCTTGACCGGATCCAGCACCGCCATCATTCTCGATCTCTTCAGTTTCAGATCTTCACGGATGCAGTACTCGAGCATCGCGTAATCCACGGAGCTGTTAGCCTTGGACACTCCAACCAGATCCACAAACATGCGAAGAGATTCCGGCGTATATCCTCTTCTTCTGAGCGCTGCAATCGTAACAAGACGCGGATCATCCCATCCGTCCACGATACCGTCTTCCACCAGCTTCTTGATATAGCGTTTTCCGGTCACAACATTTGTGAGATAAAGCTTTGC
>JALEWG010000062.1 GCA_022788065.1 Lachnospiraceae bacterium
TCTGTCTCCATCAAATTTTTTTAACATCAGGATATGCCGTCGGATATCGGCGATCTGCTCCGGGATAGAAACGCCCACCGTTTTCATGTCGAGGACCACGCAGATATCGTCGATTTCCTTCTGGGTGGCATGTCCCGCCAGCCTTGCGAGAGCCTCCAGCATTTTGTCGTGATTTTTTTCGTCCATGGCGTCAAAAAATTCCATGAGCTCCGCTCTGCCCAGCCCGTAATCTTCCTTCGGCGGATTTCCTGATTTTCCTGAATCCGAAACAGTGACCGCACTGTTCCCGGGCTTTTGCACCTTTTCAAACCGGTACCGCTGATCCGCGTCGGGATATTTCTCCCGGTCCACCTCCTCCATAAACATGGAAAGCGGCCGCACCCAGAGCCTGAAGTCTCCGTACAGCGCCTGGTAAACCACCATGGGGTCCCCCGTCTCCGAGTGGTACGCGATACCCACAATCTGATAAAACCTGTTTTTAAAGTGCCGGTAAAAGGTTCCCGGCACCGGCAATGTTCTCTCTTTTTCCATTATTCCTCTCCCCGAAGATGATATCGGTTTGCGGCGCTCCAGAGCATCCACTCATCATATCCGGCGTCCTGCACCGCCTGAATCTGCTGCCTGACCTCCTCGTATCCGTAGGAAATATACTTTCCTTCCCCGAGGTAAGACGCTGTAAAATCCTGAAGCCACGGACGGACGGTCGCCTGAGAGGACACATGTCTATCCTCCTCCGCGGCTTTCTCCATCACTTCCCGCGATTTTTTCAATGCCGCGAGCACGGTATCGTACGGCTGTTTGTCCGGATATTCGATTCCGAAGTTTCCGGGACCGTAATGAGACGGATAGAGCATCGGACAGATATAGTCCAGATGTTTGGCCATCTCCGTATAGATCTGTCCCACCGCATTGGCGTCCACGTCGCTTCCGATTATCGTTCCAAACACATCGGCTGACACGAACAGGCCCTGTGAGGCCAGATTTTCATAGGCGTACGCCACAAATTCCGTGATCACATCGGTTTTCGAGCGGCCCGCTGTCACTTCCTCGTCAAAGACCACCAGCTTCATGGTTCCCTCCGTGGAAAAACGCAGATAGTCGAACTGGATCTCATCGAATCCCAGCTCGTTCGCCGCGGTTCCCACTTCCACCAGGTAGTCCCACACTTCTTTCCGGTACGGGTCCACCCATGCCATTCCCTGGCGGTCGCGGTAGAGACTTCCGTCTGCCAGATGCAGACTCCACTCCGGTTTCTGCTCCGCCAGATACGGATCCCTGAATGCCACAACTCTGGCGATCACATACAGACCCCGCTCCTTTAGAGAAGCGATCATGCTCTTCATATCCTTCACATAGGGACGGCAGGCGCCGATCCCGGCCACCACCGGCGTATCCATATTGCAGGTGATCCGGCCCTGATCATCTTTTAAGTCGATGACCACCGTATTGATCTCCGTTCCTTCCAGGCTGTTTAAGATATTCCCAAACAACTCCGTGCTTCCCGCCATGGGACCGGAAATATAGATTCCCCGGACCTTTTCAGGCACACGGCCCGGCAGTGCGGGGTTATTTTTATCGACGATCCGGATAGAAACCGTCCGGTCATGGTCCGGTCCGGCATGTTCGATCACCTTGATCCCGCTGGTCTCCTCCACTGCGGGCGCCTCTGTCGTTTCCGGAGCCGGTTCTGTTTCCGGAGGTTCTTTCGCGGCAGACCTGCTGCACCCCGTGAGTGCCAGAAGTCCGGCCAGCAGAACCGCCATTACTTTTTTCTTCATGTTTCGATCCTCTTTACGTACTGATTGTGAGATTCCGGATCTTTTGACCCTATTGATACCGGTATCATCATATTAACATAAGTATTGCCATTTAGGGAAGAAAAAAAATGAAAAAACTACTGTTCAAATGTGATTTTTTGTAAGATAATAGGAGTGTCTGTGAAATGCTATTGACTAGGAGGAAATTTGACATGCGCAAACCTGGATTTGACAACGACAAGTATCTGGCACTTCAGTCCGACCATATCAGGGAACGAATCAGCCAGTTCGGCGATAAATTATATCTGGAATTCGGAGGCAAGCTTTTTGATGATTATCACGCTTCCCGCGTGCTCCCGGGTTTTGAACCGGACAGCAAGCTGCGTATGCTGATGCAGCTTTCCGATCAGGCGGAAATCATCATTGTCATCAACGCAGCCGACATCACCAAAAACAAGATCCGTTACGATCTTGGGATCACCTACGACGTGGACGTGCTCCGACTGATCCGCGAATTCACGGACCGCGGTCTCTATGTAGGCAGCGTCGTGATCACCCACTTCATGGAGGCGGCGCCCATCATTCAGTTTAAAAACAAGCTGGAAAAAATGGGGATCCATGTCTATCGTCACTATACCATCGACGGCTACCCGAGCAATGTCCGCCACATCGTGAGCGACGACGGTTTCGGAAAAAACGACTATGTGGAAACCTCCAGACCGCTTGTAGTCGTGACGGCGCCGGGACCCGGAAGCGGAAAGATGGCCACCTGTCTCTCCCAGCTGTACCATGAAAACAAGCGTGGGATCAAGGCCGGCTATGCGAAATTTGAGACCTTCCCGATCTGGAACCTGCCGTTAAAGCACCCGGTCAATCTGGCCTATGAAGCTGCAACTGCCGATCTGAACGACGTCAACATGATCGATCCGTTCCATCTGGAGGCATACGGCAAGACAACCGTAAACTATAACCGCGATGTGGAGATCTTCCCTGTACTGAGCGCCATGTTCGAGGGAATCTACGGAGAATGTCCGTACAAGTCTCCCACCGATATGGGCGTCAATATGGCCGGCTTCTGCATCTTCGACGACGAGGCCTGTAAAGAAGCTTCCAATCAGGAGATCATCCGCCGCTACTATCAGGCTCTCGAAAAACTCGTGAGCCATGATTCCGCACAGGCCGAGACCTACAAGCTGGAGCTGATCATGAAACAGGCAAGGATCTCCGTCTCCGACCGCCCGGTCGTGACGGCTGCCCAGGAACTCTCCAAGGAGATTCAGGCTCCTGCCGCGGCTCTGGAGCTTCCGGACGGAAATATCGTTCTCGGAAAGACAAAAGAGCTTCTCGGCGCCTCCGCTGCGGTACTCTTAAACGCGGTGAAGGAGCTGGGCGGCATTGACCATGAGACCGATCTGATCTCTCCGGAGTCCATCGCTCCGATCCAGGAGCTGAAGGTAAAATATCTCGGAGGCTCCAACCCGAGGCTCCATACAGACGAGATTCTGATCGCCCTGTCCACCTGCGCAGCTACGGATCTCAACGCGAAAAAGGCTCTGGAGCAGCTTCCAAAGCTCCGCGGCTGTCAGGTACACACTACGGTCCTTCTCTCCGACGTGGACAAGAAGATCTTTAAAAAGCTGGGAATCGAGCTCACAAGCGACCCGGTTCAGGAAGATAAAAAAATCAACTAATTTTCTGGGAGGTTACAAACATGAACGAACTTTTAAGCGCAGAACTGAAGGCTTACATCGACGAGAATCAGGACACCCTCGTAAAGCTTCTCGACACGCTCTGCCGGATTCCGTCCCCCTCTAACCATGAGGAGCTCCGCGCGGAATTCATCCGCGACTGGTATGAAAAGGAAGGCTGCAAAGGAGCATATGTGGACAGCGCACTGAATGTCATCTATCCGTATCACTGCGACGGAAAGAATGATCTTGTGGCATTTTCCGCGCATATCGACACAGTATTTCCGGACACCGAGCCCTTTGACGTGATCTACGACGGCGACATCATGCGTTGTCCGGGTGTCGGAGACAACACCTCCAACCTTGCGATCATGATGCTGCTTGCAAGCTGGATCACCAATCACGGCCTTGTTCCGAAGCAGGGAATCCTCTTCGTAGCAAGCTCCGGTGAGGAAGGTCTCGGCAATCTGAAAGGCGTCCGCCAGGTTATGAAAGACTTTGAAGGCCGGATTGCAGAGCTTGTGGCTCTCGACGGCTCATACAACTCTCTCGTAAACGGCGCGGTCGGATCTCTCCGTTACCGTGTGGGAGTACATACCGAGGGCGGCCATTCCTACGGCAAGTTCGGAAACCTCAATGCGATCCAGGTGCTCTCCTCCATGATCGACACGCTCTACGATTACAAGGTTCCGGCTCCGGGAAAGAGCACTTACAACGTGGGAACCATCACCGGCGGTACTTCCATCAACACGATTGCCCAGTACGCGGAGATGCGTTTCGAATACCGCTCCGATGTCCGTGAAAGTCTCGCTGACATGAACCGCTATTTCCTGTCTGTCATCGACGCATACCGCAATATGGACAAGGTGGAGATCGAGCTTGAACTTCTGGGCGAGCGTCCCTGCACCGGCGATGTGGACGCTGAAAAACAGGGCGCACTGGAGAAGAAAGCTCTGGACATCATCGAAGCCTACACCGGCAAGCGCGTCAAGACCGAATCCGGCTCCACAGACTGCAATATCCCACTGTCTGTCGGTGTTCCGGCAGTATGCTTCGGCGGCCATATGGGCGTCGGCGCTCACACCCGCGAGGAGCATCTGAACGTGAAGGATCTGCATCTCGGCATGACGATCGTAGCTGCTTTCATGATGACATATTTTAACTGATTCTTATGAATTAAAAATTGACTGGAGCCCCGCAGCATGACTGATCGATCGCAGTTTTGCATGCGGGGCTCCTTATTTGAAACCGACCTGTTGTTCTCAATTAAATGCTGCGCAGCACGTAGGAAAGTCTGTCAGGATCAAAATTGATGATCTGCTCCGGTGGGAATTTCGCTTCCTTTAACACTTCCATGGCTGCCTCAAAATGGCCGACCTCGTAACAGATGTGGCTGTCGGTTCCCATCATGACCATGGTCTTATACTTCTTGCACGCCTCCAGCATTTTAAAAATATTTTCTCTCCCGTTTTTTCTCGACGAGATCGGACTCAGGGACGCATTATTCAGTTCCAGCGCCGTATGATATTCCGCAGCCGCTGCAGCCAGTTCCCCGTACTCCACCGGGCAGCGCCCGTCGTCCGGGTGACCGATGATCGTTACGATTGGATTTCTGACCGCTCCCAGATATGCCTTTGTATTTTTCACGATTCCCATATCCTGGATACACTGGATATGAAAGCTTGCAATGATATAGTCCAGACGGTCTACGATGGACGGATCCACATCGATACTTCCCGCCTCATCATAAATATTTGCCTCTATTCCGTTCACGATCTTCATCCCGTTCATCTCCCGCGGAATCGTCTTCAGGTTCCGGAAATAGATAAGCGGCGCGGTACCCGGCATCATCGCCGCATGCTCGCTGGTTCCGAACACTTTGAGGCCCATGCTCTGGGCTGCTTCCATATTTTCTTTCCATGTGCTGAACGCGTGGCCGCTGGCGATGGTGTGCGTATGGAGATCCGCAATCGGTCTGTACTCGGTCTCCTGCTTCTCTGCGTATGTCATATCTTCCTTCTTTCCGGGATTCTTTCTTATCCCCTCTTCATTTTCTTTTTCCTATATCCTACCACATTTCAGAGGAAAATATTGCACAAAAAAGTACCGGGAACTGATAAAGCCCCCGGCACTTCTTCTTTTCTTTACTGCTCTTTATACCATTCGATCGTCTCAAACAGAAGCTTTCTGAACTGTTCCCGGTCGAACTCCATGGCAACTTCCACATTTTTCGGAAGCTCCGCCCGATTATCACACTTTTCACGGGAAATCTCCTGCAGCGGATCACTTCCCATGTAATTTCTCCAGTCGCATACGGTCATACCTCTGGTAAATTCGCCTTTCGTCTCCACATCCACATGGACCTTCATGCTCTTTGTAATCACGCCGGAGCCGGTCCACCAGGAAACAGCTGCAGCATCGCAGAGGTTCGGAGTCATGGAATTTCCCACGGAGAAGCCCAGAAGCTCCGCCGCAAACGATCCCACCGGACCGCCGATCTCCTTTAACCGCTCCACGTCCGCTGCGCACATCAGGTTCTGTCTTGTCAGGTTGAGACCCACCATCTGGATCGGAATGCCCGATTCGAACACGATCTTTGCCGCCTCCGGATCTACAAGGATATTGAATTCCGCTGTCGGAGTGGCATTTCCGCAGAAGGCCGAACCGCCCATGCAGAGGATCTCAGGGATCCGCTCCTTGAGCCGCGGCTCCTTTAAAAGTGCCTGAGCCACATTGGTTAACGGTCCGAGAGTTATCAGGGAAATATCGTCATGATTCATGAAGGTGTCAATCAGGAAATCCACGCCATGCTGCTTCTCCAGGTGCTTTTTCGGCTCCCCGATCACAACTGTGCCGATTCCGCCGCTCCCGTGAATCTCTGTCGCCCTCACGATCTTATTAAGCATGGGCATGTCATAACCGGCGTAGACCGGAATATCCGTCCGCCCGGTCAGTTCCGTGATATATCTGGCATTTCGCTCGGTATACCGCAGCCCCGTATTGCCTCCCACTGCCACGATTCCCTGTACATCCAGATGGCAGATGCATAAAAGAAGCGCGAAACAGTCGTCAATTCCGGGATCGCAGTCGATCACTACTTTTTTCTTAAATTCCATCGCCTGCTCCTACTTGCCTTTCTCAATCTTGTGCAGACGGCTGTTGCGGATAAATCCGAATACCACAAGAGCCACCATCGTCGCCGCGTACGGAATCATCTCCAGGAATTCTGTCGGGAAGCTGGTCTGGCTCTTCAAAGCGGTCGCAGACGCATCACAGAGACCAAAGAAGATGGCGGTGATGCCGGCACCGATCGGATTTCCGTTCGCGATGTTGCTGGCAGAAAGACCGATATAGCCTCGTCCGTTGACCATACCCTTCATGAAGAAGCTTACCCAGCCCATGGACATGAATGCGCCTGCCAGTCCGCAGAGCACGCCGGAGATCAGGAAGGAAATATATCCGATCTTCATGACGCTGATTCCAACGGAAGCAGCTGCTGTGGGGTTCTCGCCGACCGCGCGCAGACGGAGTCCCAGTCTCGTCTTTGTAAGGAAGAACCATACTGCAAAAATGCTGAAAAACGCGATATAGGTCAGAATATTATGTCCGGACAGCATCGGTCCGAAAAACGGGATCTTGTTGATCAGCGGAATCGCCACGGACGGCAATGTATACGCCTTGATCGCCGCGGATGTCGTCGCTTTCTCTCCGGTAATCAGGTACATAACAAATACGGTACCGCCTGATGCCGCAAGGTTTACGGCGATACAAGTCAGATACAGGTCCGTCTTTCCGGAAAGGCTGGAAAACGCGATCACGCCGCCCACCAGAACGCCGACAATCACGGCGCCGATGAGGCCGATCCAGACATTCCCGCTCAGTCCGGCAAAGATTACGCCGCCTAACGCCGCACAGAGCATCATACCTTCCAGAGCCATGTTCATCATACCGGCCTTTTTACTGATCACAGCAGCAAGACCAGCATAGATCAGAGGGGTGGAAAGACGCAGGACAGAGAAACAAAAATTACCTAACCATTCCAGTGTTAACATATACTCAATCCTCCTCCCTTAGTTCTTTCCTTCGGCCTTTTCTTTTTCCGCCAGTTCCTCACGGGCTGCCTTGTAGATCAGGTTCTTCTTGAATCTGCCCATGAACTCCTCGGCCGCCACCATCAGGATAACGATACCCTGAATAACCGTGATGAACTCGATCGGGATATCACCTTTGGAGTTAACCACATCCGCGCCGATACGGATATAAGCCAGAAGGAATGCCGCAACCGGAACAAGAAGAGGATTCTTTCTCGCCAGAACCGCAACCATCAGGCCGTCAAAGCCGTGCTGCGTACTGGATACCCAGTTGAAACGGTCATAGTTACCGAGAATCTCGCAGGTGCCGCCGACGCCGGCAAGAGCACCGCCGATCAGCTGTGCCGCAATAATGGTGCCTGTCATATTGATACCGCAGGCTTTTGCAAACCACGGGTTGCTTCCCACGACTCTCATCTTGTAGCCGAATATCATCTTGTAGAATAAGATCGCCACCAGTACTACGGCAAGGATTGCGATAAAGATACCAGCATGAACACGGAACTTTCCGAATACGGAAGGAAGCTTCGCATTGGTCGGAATCGGAAGAGAACCAAGGGAACCGATGGTCGTATCTCTCATCATGTATTTCAGAATATAGATGGAGAAGAACATCAGGATGCTGTTAAGCATCAACGATGATACAACGATATTGGCATTGAATTTGGAATCCATCCATGCCGGAAGAAGAGATACGACCGCTCCGGTCAGCGCTCCGACTGCAAAGAGGAGAACGATGTTGAGCGGAGCCGGGAATGTGCTTCCAAGCTTGATCGCCACGAGGGAGATCACACAGCCGGAAAACATGAAGATACCTTCACCGGACAGGTTGAATTTATTTACCGCATACATAAAGCAGAAGCAGAGTCCCGTAAATGTAAACGGAATTGCCAGGTTAATGATACTTCCAACACGTCTTATAGACGAAAACGGGCCGAGAATAAACTGCTTGATGATGTAAACAGGATCATCACTGACAGCAAACAGAGTGATCAGCGCGATCGCGTACGCGATTGCGACCGCCGTAATGATACGGATCAGCTCAACGGTAAATTCTACTTTGCTTGTTTTATTCATAACAGCCCCTCCATTTCTTTTGCGGTCATCGTCTTAAGGCCGAGCATATACTCTCCGAGCTCTGCCTCCGATACCTCGCTCGCTTTCCGGAATGCCGCAACGATCTTTCCCTTACGCATAACGAGAAGCCTGTCGGAGCACTCCAGAACTTCGTTTAAGTCCGCGGAAATCAGGAGAGTTGCCGTTCCCTCTTCTCTGGATTTCTTTACGATCGTTTTTCTGATCATCTCCGCCGCTCCGACGTCGATACCGCGGGTCGGCTGGTTCGCAAGAATGAAATTGGAACCGGAAGTGAATTCGCGCGCAACAACGACTTTCTGGATATTACCGCCGGAAAGCATACGCACCGGCTCCCGCTTGTCATCACATGCGATCTCAAAGTCTTTGATATACTGGTCAACGATCTCATCAATATATTTATGGTTGATAAACATGCCGTTTCTGTATTCTTTTTTAAAGTACCGGTCTGCGATGATATTATCGCGGATCGACATATCGCCCGCGCAGCCGAACTGCATCCTGTCTTCCGGAATATACGCAAGTCCCATGCCTCTGATCTCATGGACAGTCTTACCCTGAATGCTGTTTCCGTTTAACTCCACGGTTCCGGAGGTAAAGCCCTCCATACCGGACAACACGTCAGACAGCGCGCTCTGGCCGTTTCCTTCGACTCCGGCGATTCCGATTACCTCACCCTCATGAATATCGAAAGAAATATCGTCCAGAACCTTTTTGCCCGAGGCATTGATCTTTACAAGATTATCAATATGTACCACCGTCTTTCCCACGGTCGGAGCTTCTTTTTCAATCTTTAAAATAACGTCGCGGCCTACCATAAGACGGGAAATATCCGCCTCATTCATATCGGCCAGATCATAGCTTCCCAGACAATAGCCGTGGCGGAGAACCGTAACTCTCGTACAGATTCTCTTGACCTCCTCTAGCTTATGGGAAATGAAAATGATGGAATGTCCGCTGTCACGAAGGAGGATCAGCTGCTCAAACAGCTCCTCTGTCTCCTGCGGTGTCAGAACCGCCGTGGGCTCGTCCATGATGATGATCTTTGCGCCCTTGATGAGAACCTTCATGATCTCAATCTTCTGCATCTGACCTACGGACAGATCGCTTACTCTGGCCAGCGGATCAATATTGAAATTGTACTTCCTGGCCACTTCCTCAGTCATGGCAACTGCTTTCTGGAAATCAAACAGGCCGTTTTTCATCGGTTCCACGCCCAGAACCACATTTTCCGCCACCGTTAAAGACGGAATCAGCATAAAATGCTGGTGAACCATACCGATTCCCTTGCTGATCGCATCCAACGTGTTCTGAATATGAACCGGTTCTCCGTTCATCGTAACTGTTCCGGTCTGCGGAGCTTCCAGACCGAAAAGAACCTTCATCAGTGTTGTCTTTCCGGCTCCGTTTTCACCTACAAGAGCCAGGATCTCCCCCTCATTCAGCCAGAAAGTAACGTTTTTGTTGGCCACAAAACCATTGTCGTAAATCTTGGTAATGTCTTCCATTCTCAATATTTCCTTGGCCATACCTTCTCCTCCTATACGATATCAGCAGGATTAACGAAGTAATCCTGCTGATACAAAATCAATCCGTTTTAATTACGGTGCTACGGAATTCAGAAGCTCT
>JALEWG010000064.1 GCA_022788065.1 Lachnospiraceae bacterium
CAGGTATCCGTAAATTTGCACGCACACTGGATAAAGTGCAGGTTATTGGCGTCCCGCCATGCCTTGATCGTATCTTCCCGTATCAGGTACAGAGGCCTGATGAGCTCCATTCCGGGAAAATTGGTACTGTGGAGCTTCGGCATCATGGTCTGTATCTGCGCTCCGTAGAGCATGCCCATGAGGATCGTTTCGATCACGTCGTCATAATGGTGGCCCAGAGCGATCTTATTGCAGCCCATGGTCTGCGCGAAATGATAAAGATGGCCGCGGCGCATTCTCGCACAGAGATAACAGGGGGATTTTTCCACATGGTAAACCGATTCAAAAATATCCGACCCAAAAATGGTAATCGGAATCTGAAGTTTTCTCGCATTCTCCTCAATCACGGTCCTGTTTTCCGGACTGTATCCCGGATCCATCACAAGATATTTCACATCAAACGGGATTTTACTGTACCGGTGCAATTCCTGAAACAATTTTGCCATCAGCATGGAGTCCTTGCCTCCGGAGATGCAGACCGCGATGCAGTCTCCCTCCTTCACCAACTCATATTCTTTCACAGCCTTGGTAAACCGGCTCCAGATGCTCTTTTTAAACCGCCCGCGGATACTGGCCTCCACAGTCCTGCAAAAATCTGCCTCATCCTGCTTTTTCATTTCCCTCATAAGCCAGGCAATGTAGCCGCCCTCAAGACTTTCCGCGTCATATCCGCGCTCTCTCAGTTCCTCCGCGATTTCCACGCTGACACGACCGCGGCTGCAGCAGATCACCACGAGCTGTCCTCTGTTCAAGGGTGGATTGTCCAGAAGTTCAGCCGCCGAGGAAGCGATGGCCCCCGGAATCGCCCCGTGGGAAATCTCTGTTTCGCTCCGGATATCGTAAAGCTCAAAGGTTCCGTCCTCAAGACTTTCAAGTTCTTCCAGTGTCATATTATTTATCTCCTCAGATTCTCAGTAAAATCATATAACATGCCGTTCCAAACACAATACTGATCATGGTATTATGCGTCCGGCGGTAGCATACGGCTGTCACGAACACAGCCAGCAGTTTGGGAAAACCGATTTTCCTCCAGTTCTCCCCCGCATCTTTCAGGCAGTAGACGATCAGCACCGCCATAATTGCAGGCGAGAGAGCCTGTCCGAGCTTTTCCAGCCATTCCGGCATCAGGCGGCCGCCGCGAAACGCAAGAAACGGCACGGCACGCAGAAAAAATGTGATTCCCGCAGATATCAGAATTACGCCGACGGTCCAGGCTGCGGAGCCCGGAGTCCATACCGTTGCAGGGAACGTCGTTATCATGGCTTCACATCCTCCTTTTTCTCATGTACCACGAGAAATCCTGACGCTAAAAAGAGCGCCGGCAGCATAAACCGGTTCTTCCCGAACACCGCCAGACACAGAATTCCCGCTCCCAGTCCCGCCAGAGCCGGCGCATGACTTTTTGCTTTCTCCCACTGGTCCAGAAAAATCAATACAAAAAGCGCAGTCATACAGAAATCGATTCCTTCCATATCAAACGGCAGAAGCTGCCCGGCCAGACCGCCGGCCACCGCCCCCGCCATCTAGCTGCACCGGGAAATGAAGGCCACAAGAAACATGGCGTCCTCTTTCTCCTGCCCGGAAAGCTCTATCGTACAGTTGACCGCGTAAGTCTCATCCGTCATGGCATGGATCATATAAAGTTTCCTGTGCCCCATTTCAGAAAAATCTTTCAGGAACGTCAGACTGTAAAATACCTGTCTGCTGTTCATTAAAAAGGCAGTCATCGCAATGGTCACCGGCGAAGCCGCACCGTTGAAAAACGAGATCAGAATAAACTGAAACGCACCTGTGTACACGATCGGCACAGACTTTCTGAACGCATAAATCCATACATGTTTTTCAATTCGTTTCATTCTTCTGCTCATTCAATATCCCGCCGCTTTATTTCCTATTATACCAGTATTTTAATGGGTATTATAGGGCGGTTTTCACTGACTGTCAAGTCGCGCTGTCGGGAAATATTTCTTTCGCATCCATTGAAATCTGATTTTTCACGTATTATACTGACTATCATAGACAGGAGGTATACAGATGATGATGATATCAACAAAAGGAAGATATGCGCTCCGCGTGCTGGTAGATATTGCAGAAAATCAG
>JALEWG010000072.1 GCA_022788065.1 Lachnospiraceae bacterium
GCCGGAAGCGACCAGGCGAACATTCTCCCGGAGAAAGCCACGGTCATCACCAACAGCCGCCTTCTTCCCGGAGAGACCTTAAGCGATCTGGAAGCTCACTTTGCGAAAGTTCTTCCT
Source organism: Lachnospiraceae bacterium (assembly GCA_022788065.1). Classification (GTDB taxonomy): domain Bacteria; phylum Bacillota; class Clostridia; order Lachnospirales; family Lachnospiraceae; genus SUG393. The sequence continues at coordinate 118 of JALEWG010000072.1, forward strand.
GAGGAAGTCAAAGTCCGCCTGATCAAAGGCCACAACCCGCCTGCCATCTCCACAACGGACAGCTTCGGCTACCGCCTCCTGACGGAGATCTTCACAGAAAAATATCCGGGAATCACCGTGATCCCGTCCATGCTGGCCGGCGGAACCGATTCCAGATATTACTGTGATCTGACTCCCACAAGGAGCGTTTACCGCGTGACAGGCCTCCGCCACAGCAAGCGGACTGCCGGCGCACATCAGGTCAACGAACACATTGACTGCAATATCCTCCCGGACAACGTGGATTTCTACGTCCGTCTCTTTAAGGGATATGCCGACGCAAAATAGGAGCGTCAGGGCACAGTCGAAGGCAGAATAATATCAAAAGAAAAAGGCCGGAAACCTTCAATGTAAGGTTCCAGCCTTTTTTAATCGGGGCAACAGGATTTGAACCTGCGACCTCTCGGCCCCCAGCCGAGCGCGCTACCAAGCTACGCCATACCCCGGAAACAGTATTATTATACCAGAAAAAAAGAAAAAATCAACCACAAGTTTCAATATTCACGTATTTTTCAGGCAGGGTGACGTCACCCTGCCTGATTCACCATCTCCCGCAGCTCCTGGACCGAAAGATTTTTCTCCTTCAGCATCGCCGTCAGCTCCGCGATCTCCATACGCTCAAGTTCTTCTTCCAGTTCTGCTTTTTCTGTTTTCAGTTTTTCCAGACAGTTACTGTACTGGGCAATCGCCTCTTCCACACCGGAGAGCTTTTCTTCCAGCTTTTCCTTTGGGCTTTTCCTGACACCTCTCGCCATGCTACAACATCTCCTGTTCTCAGTTTTCCACTGGCAGGCCGCCCTGATCCGGCGGCACTGCCATCTGATTACAATATATGGAGATTGTCCGGAAATTATTACAGTTTTCGTATTTTGGACGTTTTCCGGCACTAATCGCCCAGAACATTTACGATCTTCGCAGGACTTCTGTAGTTCCACGTGGAGATCTTGATTCCGGTCTTTGCGCTGGAAGCGTGGCAGACCTGTCCGTTGCCGATATAGAGCGCCACATGGTTGATCTGTCCGTTGCTGCCCGCGTAGAATACCAGATCGCCCGGCCGCATCTGACTGGAGGAAATGGATTTTCCGCAGTTTGCCTGTGCGGCAGAGCTGTGCGGCAGAGACACACCAAAATGCTTCATAACAGACATCGTAAATCCGGAGCAGTCCGCACCGCTTGTGAGGCTCGTTCCGCCCCATACGTACGGATTGCCCACAAACTGAACCGCATAGTTTGCGATCTCAGCCCGTCTGGAGGACACGCTTCCCGCACCGGAGCCGGCCGATCCGCCGGAACTTCCCGAGGAGCCGCCGGACGGCTTCGATGAGGAAGATCCTCCTGTGGAAGGCTTAGACGACGTCGACGGCTTCGTTTCCACCACAACAGGCGTATACTTGATTGCCTCGTTGAGACCGTATTTTACATCGACGTAATCGCTGGAAATGTACGCAACCGTATCATCCAGCTCGATCTCTACCCAGCCATCCTGCTGATCCGCAACCAGAAATCTCTCAGTGTTCGAGATCTGTGTCCATATCCTGGCGTCGGTGCTGGGTTCTGTGCGGACATTAACGCCGTCCGTATTGGCGATTGCCATCAGCTTCGACACCTGCATGGCCTTGTCCTTCGCGTCCTGACCGGTCAGGATGTACTCGGATTTCACATATCCGGTCACTTTTCCGGACCGGATCTTATACCATCCGACTGTGGACGTATCCAGAATATCACAGCCCGCGTTGCTCGGCAGCTTACCGATGATCTTGCCCGTCTTCTCATTCGGGTTATCCCGGATATTCAGGTAGTTTTTCACATTGGAAACGCCAAGATTGTCGTAAAGGCTGAGGACCGTCGTTCTCATATCCTGTTTTCTGGCCTCATTTAATGCATAGCGAACCGTCGCATAGTCAGCCGAAATGAAACCGTCGTCAATCTGGATCCAGCCATCCTGCACGCTTTTTACAGAGTA
>JALEWG010000076.1 GCA_022788065.1 Lachnospiraceae bacterium
GACTCTGGATGTTCAGCTGGAGCTCTGTGCGATCCGGTCTCCTTCAAATATGGAAGAAACACGGGCCCGCCGTTATTTTGAACTGATGAGCGGCATCGGACTGGATGAGGTACGTATGGACGAAGTCAATAATGTCATCGGTATCCGGAAAGGAACAGGCGGCGGTCCGACGTTAGTGATCGCAGGACATATGGACACGGTTTTCGGTCCGGACATTGACTGTACGCCGGTCCGAAAAGAGGACGGCTTTATCTGGGCGCCCGGTATCTGCGATGATACGAGGGGAATGACCGAAGTTTATGCTGTGGCAAAGGCCATCTGTGATGCCGGAATCCGGACAAAGGGAGATTTGATTTTCGTCGGAAATGTCGGGGAAGAGAGTCTTGGCGATCTGCGGGGAACCAAGCATCTGTTTGCTTCCGGAATGCCCATCGACGCGTTTATGTCCATCGACGGTCCGCAGCCGGAAGCTCTGATCATCAGCGCCATTGCCGGCTATAAATACCGCTTTACTTATACAGGACGGGGAGGACATGCGCTGGGCGCATTCGGAATCCCCAATGTCAACAATGCCATCGGCTATGCGGCCGCGCGGATCGCGGCCATGGAGGTTCCGAAGGAACCGCTGACGATCTTTAATATCGGCGTGATCCAGGGAGGCGTTTCCGTCAATGCGATCCCGTCGAAAGCCAGCATGATGGTGGATCTCAGATCCATGAGCCAGGTGGAGCTGGATAAGATGAAAGAACAGGTTCTCGCAGCTGTGACTGACGCATGTGAGAAGGAAAATGCCCGCTGGAATCATCCGACGGAAAGAATCGAACTGAATATTGAGCTGTTAAGCCAGCGTCCCGGCGGAGTACAGGATATGGATTGCCCGATCGTCAAGGCGGCTGTCGCCGCATATGAGACATTCGGCATGACTCCGTCCGTGTCGAAAGGCGCCAGTACCGACTCCAATGTTCCGATCAGCAGAGGAATTCCGGCCGTGACCGTCGGAAGAGGAGGAATCCAGTTCGACGGGCACACGGTCAACGAGCGGTTTGATCCCACAAACGCATTTATCGGTCCCCAGAGGGATCTGGTGCTGGCGTTGGCGTTAGCCGGACTGGAGGGCGTTTCAGAGCCGGTGATCCGGTAAAAGGTATCTGACCCCACCGGTGAGTTCGAGACCTTCCTCATCGGGCCGAAAGGCAAAACAACAAAACTAAAGGAGAAATAAAGAACATGAAAGAAAAAAGTTTTCAGACCAACCTGGCGGATGACAGAGTGACTACTCCTCAGTTAAGGCTTGTGCATGCGGCGGCTATTGCGGCCTGCTATATCGTTCTCACGCTGCTGTTCCAGCCAATCAGCTTCGGACCGGTCCAGTTTCGCATCTCGGAGGCGCTCTGTGTACTGCCGTACTTTACACCGGCTGCAGTCCCCGGCCTTTTTATTGGCTGCCTGCTCTCCAACCTGCTGGGAGGCTCTGTTATCATGGATGTGATCTTCGGGAGCCTGGCAACGCTGATCGGTGCAGCAGGGTCCAGACTTTTAAGGAAGAACCGGTACCTTGTGTCGCTCCCTCCGATCCTCTCCAATACCCTCATCATTCCGTGGGTGTTGAAATTTGCGTACGGAGCTGAGGATATGGTCGGATTCATGATGATTACGGTTGGAATCGGTGAAGTTCTGGCCATCGGCGTGCTGGGACAGATTCTGTTATCTGCACTGGATCGATATAAAGACGTGATTTTTGGCGGCAAAATCGAGGCGTAGGAGCTAAAAAGCAGAGAATCTATGGATTTTCTGCTTTTTTTGTGCTATCATAAACAAAAAATTGAGTACGAGAGGAGCTTATCCTATGTATCATATAGATTTCAACAAACCCAATCATGTCCATTTTATCGGTATCGGCGGTATCAGTATGAGCGGTCTGGCGGAGATCCTGCTGGAGCGTGGCTTTACGGTTTCCGGTTCCGACGCCCATGAGTCGGAGCTTACCGACAGGCTGGAAAGCCATGGGGCCAGGATATTTTATGGTCAGAAGGCAGAGAATATTATAGATGGAATTGACGTTGTGGTGTACACGGCGGCCATCCATCCGGACAATCCGGAGTACGTGGCGGCAGAAAACAAAGGACTTCCCATGCTTTCCAGAGCAGAGTTTCTGGGACAGATCATGCGGAATTACAGAAAGTCCATTGCGGTGTCGGGTACCCACGGAAAGACAACGACGACGTCCATGATCAGTGAGATCCTCATGGATGCGAAGCTGGATCCGACTATCACGGTGGGCGGAATGCTGGACAGTATCGGCGGCAATATCCGCGTCGGAGGATCCGACCTGTTTGTATTGGAGGCCTGTGAATACACCAACAGCTTTCTGTCATTTTTTCCGACCATGGAGATTATCTTAAATATAGAAGCGGACCATCTGGATTTCTTTAAGGACCTCGATGATATCCGGAATTCTTTCCGAAAGTTTGCCGGACTGCTTCCGGAGGACGGCGTTCTGATCATCAACAGTGATATCAGAGATTACGAGGAGATCTGCGGCGGACTTCCCTGCAAAGTGATTACGGTGGGAAGCGACCCGGAAAAGAGCCATTACAGCGCTGCCAACATCACGTTTAATCACAGTGCGTGCGCCACATATGACCTTCTTGTGGACGGAAAAAAGACGGATACGATCTCACTGGCCGTACCGGGAGTCCACAATGTGTACAACTCTCTGGCAGCCATTGCGGCAGCCCATGAACTGGGGATCGAAAGCCCGGATATCCGGACGGGACTTTTATCCTATTCGGGAACACATCGCCGGTTTGAGAAAAAAGGAGAATTAAACGGTGTGACGATCATTGATGATTATGCCCACCATCCGCAGGAAATTGCGGCAACACTTGCAACGGCAAACAATTATCCGAACAGGGAGATCTGGTGCGTCTTCCAGCCGCATACCTACTCCAGAACAAAATCCCTGTTTGAGGAATTTGCGAACGCGCTATCCGCCGCGGACCATGTGGTTCTCGCCGACATTTATGCGGCAAGAGAGACAGACACGCTGGGAATCAGCTCTGCGCAGCTGGCGGATCGGATCCGGGAACTGGGAACGGATGCGTACTACTTCTCCACATTTGATGAGATCCAGAAATTTCTTTTGAAAAAATGTATGAACGGTGACCTGTTGATAACTATGGGAGCCGGAGATATTGTAAAAGTGGGAGAAAACCTGTTATCCAGATAAGTTATCCACAATATCCACAAAGTTTTCAACAATTCACAGATGAAAACTTTGTGGATTTTTTGATTTACATAATCCGGAAGCCGGATGTGGGAAAAGAGTAGGAAATACAAGGAATTCGACAGTTTTTGCGAAGTTTCTCCATATTTATGTAACGTGATTATCCACGTTATCCACAATATCCACAATGCGGATTGTGGATGATTCCGACTATTTCAATTTCCAAAAATCTATGTTATGATGAGGGCAGGAAGGAAAAGGTGAGAACAGATGAGTTTAGGACTGAAGAACCGCATGCCCGCAAATGTGACGGCAGTATCCAACGAATTTATTGACCGGTATATGACCGCAGCCAACGGGGAATACGTGAAAGTGTTTCTGTATCTTCTTCGCCATGGGGAGGAAGACGTGACCGTATCCTCGATTGCGGATGCACTGAACCATACAGAATCCGATGTGAAACGGGCATTGGCGTACTGGAAGGAAGCCGGTGTTCTGGAAGAGGAGGCTCCCGCTCCGGAGGAGACGGAAAAAACCAGGGAAGGCGGAGAGGACAGAGGGCGGAAAGCGGAAGCGGAATCGGCCATCACGGCGGTTCCGGCTGAGATCCCCGATGCGGGCAACAGTTACGAGCGCATGCAGAGGCTCTCGGAGGACGAGGAATTTTCCGCGCTTCTTTATGCGGTCCAGCAGTATCTGGGGAAAACCTTTACACAGATCGAATGTGAGAAGTTTGCGTACTTTTATGACGGACTGAAGATGTCAGGCGAGCTTTTGGAGTACCTTGCGGAATATTGTGCCGGCGGCGGCCACAGCAGTATCCGGTACATAGAGAAGGTGGCTTTAAACTGGTATCAGATGGGGATCAAAACCCGGGAGGAAGCGAGAGACTATACACAGAGGTTTTCCCGGGATACCTCTGCGGTTATGAAGGCGTTCGGAATCACGAGCCGGAGCCCGGCGACGGCGGAACAGGAATATATGAAAAAGTGGTTCCGGGAGTACGGTTTTGACAGCGCCATTGTGACGGAGGCATGCAGCAGGACGATCACAGCTACAGGCGCGGCCAGCTTCCCCTACGCGGACAAGATTCTTTCCGGCTGGAAGGAGAGCGGCGTGAGGACACTGAGTGATATCGGGGAGCTGGACAAAAAGCGCCGCCTTACAAAGCCGAAGCAGGAGAAAGGTCGCGAGAGCGGTACTGTGGGCAGAAAACTGCCGGGAAACAGCAACCGGTTCCGGAATTTTGAAGAGCGTTCCTATAATTATGAAGATATGGTATGGGAAGGCGTGAGAAAGAAGCAGAGAGGAGGAGCCGGAGATGGCACTCAGTAATTCCCAGTATGAAGCGCTCATGCGGATCTACAATCAGCGTCAGTTTCAGAATAAAAGAGAACAGGATGCCCGGATCGCGGAAGTGTACCGCAGGGTTCCCCAGGTGGAGGCGCTGACCGATGAGATTGCGGCGGATATGGCACAGGCCGGAAGACTGCTCTTAAAAGGAGATTCGGCGGGAGCGGACGCCATGAAGCGGGAGGCTGCGCTTTTGAAGGAGCAGAAGATTCAATATCTGGAGCGGAACGGCTATCCGGCGGACTACATGGAGATGAAATACCGGTGCCCGGACTGTCGGGATACCGGATACCGCGATGGAAAAAAATGCCGCTGTTTCCGTCAGATGGAGATCGAAATTCTGTATGACCAGTCCAATATTAAAGAAGTGCTCTCAAGAGAGAATTTTGATACGCTTTCCATGGAATACTATGATCGGGAGAAGATCGACGGGAAGACGGGGATGACCGTGTATGAATATATGTCCATGGTGATCGCAGAGTGTCGGGCCTTCGTGGAAAATTTTGACAAGGAGAAAGGAAGTATTCTGTTTACGGGAAGCACCGGCTGCGGAAAGACCTTCCTGAGCAACTGTATTGCTAGGGAACTGATCCGAAAGTGCTTTTCCGTGGTTTACCTGACTGCCACGGACATGTTTGATATTCTATCGGACAGCCGGTTCGGAAAACGGGATGAGGAGGAAGCCAGAGACCGGGCCTCCTACATTCTGGAATGTGATCTTCTGATCATCGATGACCTGGGAACGGAACTGATCAATACCTTTACGGCCTCCCAGCTTTTCTACTGTGTCAATGAACGGCTGAACCGGAAAAAAGGTACGATCATATCCACGAATCTGGCGTTAAACCGACTGCAGGATGAGTTCACGGAGCGCGTTACTTCAAGGATCATGAGTCAGTATAAGGTATTGCCGCTCCTTGGAGAGGATCTCCGTTTTGTGTGCCGCGGATACGGCAAATAAGGTTGACGGACAGGCAGGTTGGTGTTATAAAGGTATTGCAGTCTGAAAGATTTACGGACGTAAAAATGAAATTCACGATGCATATAGGGAGGAAGAATATGCTGTACGAAGAGAAGCAGATCGAGACGATTCCGGTCGGACCGCTGGGACTGATCCCGCTGCAGAGCTGCGATGCTCTCGGAAAAAAAGTCGATGCATGGCTGGCCGACTGGAGGAGAGAACGAGAGAGCGAGCACAAGACTACGATTGCGTTTGCCGGTTATCAGAAGGATTCCTACATTATCGGTTCCAGAACACCGCGTTTTGGCTCCGGTGAAGGAAAAGGAGAAATTCTGGAATCCGTCCGCGGCAAGGACTTGTATATCATGGTTGATGTCTGTAATTACAGCCTGACCTATTCTCTGAACGGGATGAAGAACCATATGTCCCCCGATGACCATTATCAGGACCTGAAACGTGTGATCGCCGCTGCCGCAGGCAAGGCAAGACGGATCAACGTGATCATGCCGTTCCTTTATGAGAGCCGCCAGCATAAAAGAACAGGAAGAGAGTCCCTGGACTGTGCGCTGGCGCTGCGCGAACTGGTGGATATGGGAGTGGAAAACATTATCACCTTCGACGCCCATGATCCGCGGGTACAGAATGCGATTCCGTTAAAGGGATTTGAGACGGTACAGCCGATCTACCAGTTTATTAAGCATCTGTTAAAGCATGAAAAGGATCTTCAGATCGACAGCGATCATATGATGGTGATCAGCCCCGATGAGGGCGGAATGGGCCGCGCCGTATTCTTTGCCAATGTACTGGGACTGGATCTGGGTATGTTCTATAAACGCCGCGACTACTCAAGAATCGTGAACGGCCGCAACCCGATCGTTGCCCATGAATTCCTCGGCTCCAGTGTGGAAGGCAAGGATGTGGTTATTATCGATGATATGATCTCCTCCGGTGAAAGCATGCTGGATACCGCAAAAGAATTAAAGAGGAGAAAAGCGAAAAAAGTCTTTATCTGTACAACTTTCGGTCTGTTTACCAACGGACTCAAGAAGTTTGACGAATACTACGAAAACGGCTACATTGACCGCGTACTGACTACAAATCTGGTATATCAGACGCCGGAGCTTCTGGAGAGACCGTATTATATCGATGTGGATATGAGCAAATATATTGCTCTGATCATCGATAACCTGAATCATGATTCATCTTTAAGTGAACTTCTGAATCCGACAGGCCGTATCAACCGCCTGCTGGCGAAGTACCGCGCGGGAGAGAGATAAACTGGAGGATAACCGGTATGTCATTTGTATATAAGAGTCTGCTTCCGACTCCGGAGGAGATCAGGGAGGAGTTTCCGCTGGCCCCGGAGCTTGCAAAGATGAAGGCAGAGAAGGATAAGGAGATTGCGGACGTATTCACAGGAAAGAGCAGCAAGTTTGTTGTGATCATCGGTCCGTGTTCTGCGGACAGAGAGGATGCAGTCTGTGAGTATATGGGCCGCCTTGCGAGGGTCAATGAACAGGTGAAGGACAAGCTGATCATTATTCCACGTGTCTATACCAATAAGCCGAGAACCACCGGAGGCGGCTATAAGGGAATGCTCCATCAGCCGGATCCGGAGAAGAAACCGAACATGTATGAGGGACTGGTAGCGATCCGAAAGCTCCATATGCGAGTGATCCGTGATTATGGCTTTACGACCGCGGACGAGATGCTGTATCCGGAAAATCTGAGCTATCTGTCCGATGTACTCTCCTACATCGCAATCGGCGCGAGATCTGTGGAAAACCAGCAGCACCGCCTGGCTTCCAGCGGTGTGGATGTACCTGTGGGTATGAAAAATCCTACCAGCGGCGACCTGAGCGTGATGTTGAATGCTGTCTATGCGGCACAGCATGGCCATGACTTTATATTCCGCACATGGGAAGTTGAAACAAAAGGCAATCCGCTGACCCATACGATCCTTCGCGGAGCGGTCAGCAAGCACGGACAGTGCCTGCCGAACTACCACTATGAAGATCTGGAGCTGTTATACAGTCTTTATCAGGAGCGGGATCTGGCAAATCCTGCATGTATTGTGGATGCAAACCACTCTAACTCCAACAAACGATATGAAGAACAGGTGCGCATCGTAAAAGAAGTGCTCCACAGCCGCCGCCATTCTGCTGAGATCCATGATTTTATCAAGGGCGTTATGGTGGAAAGTTATCTGGAGCCGGGCTGCCAGAAGATTGGTGAGCATATCTACGGAAAATCCATCACGGACCCGTGCCTGGGCTGGGAGGAGTCCGAACGACTGATTTACGATATTGCGGACAGTATATAATATTCAATTCAAATGAGAGAGAACTGATAAGGCGGACCGGAGCAGAATCCGGTTCGCCTTATTTTTCCGGAAGTGCGTTTTTACTCGGAAACTATGGAAAGTCCCGGGGAATTATGATATACTATCCCAAAGTTGTTTTTTCTGACGTTTTTACCGTGCCGGTATATGGTGCGGGAATAGGAGAGAAGAATGAAAGAAGATAGAAAGATCAAGAACATATTGCAGATTTATATGCAATGGCCGCTGGTGCTTTCTGTTCTGGTTGTCTGCGCGAATGCGGCGGTGGCACTGGTGTCCGCGAACGCAGGCGCTGTCATGGCAATTTTCACGGTTTTGTATCTGGTCTGTGCCGGGTTGTCATTCCGGTACGGAAGGAAAAAGGTTCTGGGGGGACTGGTGTCGTTTGGCGCGGATTACAGCTGGACCCAGAAGCAGCTGCTGTCTTCGATGGAGCTTCCTTACGGAATCGCGGATATCGACGGAAAAATTCTCTGGATGAATGAGGCTATGACGGAAGTATTCTGCGATGAGAAAGCGTCCAGGAGGAATCTCACACAGCTTTTTGAGGAGATCACTCCGGAAGCATTGGAAAAAATGGACCATGCATTGGAGGTCCACAGTTCCTACGGAGAATTCCGTTACCGCGTCAGTGTAAAACGTGTGGAAGTGGGATCGGAATGCAGCCTTTCAGCAAAAGCCGGAGAGAAACGTGAAGAGAGAAGCAGCGGGAACAGGAGTGAACAGCTTCTTGCTGTGTACCTGTACGATGAGACGGAGCTTTATGGGTATATCAAGGCCATTACGGATCAGAAGATGGTTGCGGGCCTGATCTATCTGGACAACTATGACGAAGCGCTGGAGAGCGTCGAGGAAGTGCGCCGGTCGCTTCTGGTTGCCCTTATTGACCGGAAGATCAATAAATATATCTCCAGCATTAACGGAATCGTGAAAAAGCTGGAAAAGGATAAATATTTCTTTGCAATCAAACAGAAATATATGGCACGTCTGGAGGAGGAGCGGTTCAGCCTTCTGGAGGATGTTAAGACCGTCAATATCGGAAACGAGATGGCTGTTACTCTGAGCATCGGTATCGGTATGAATGGCGAAACCTATATTCAGAATTATGAGTATGCGCGCACGGCGATCGATATGGCGCTAGGCCGCGGCGGTGACCAAGCGGTCGTAAAGAATGGCCAGAAGATCCAGTATTTCGGCGGAAAATCCCAGCAGCTGGAAAAGACTACGCGTGTCAAGGCGCGCGTCAAGGCTCATGCGCTCAGAGAACTTCTGGAGACCAAGGACCGCCTTCTGATCATGGGACATAAGATAGGTGATATCGATTCCTTTGGTTCCGCGATCGGTATGTACCGGATCGCGACAGCCCTGAATAAAAAGGCAAATATTGTCATCAACGACGTGACATCCTCGGTTCGTCCGATGATGGACCGTTTCGTAAACAGCAATGATTATCCGGCAGACCTGTTTGTGACAGGCGCGGAGGCGGCGGAGCTGGTGGATGCCAGCACGGCTCTTGTGGTCGTGGATGTAAACCGTCCGAGCTATACGGAGGAACCGCAGCTCTTGAAAGCCGTGAAAACCATCGTGGTCATCGACCACCACAGACAGTCCAGCGAACATATAACCAATGCAACGCTGTCCTATGTGGAACCGTATGCTTCGTCGGCCTGCGAGCTGGTGGCGGAGATCCTGCAGTATGTGGCCGACAGTATCCGTATGAAATCCGCGGAGGCGGACGCCATGTATGCCGGTATGGTGATCGATACCAACAACTTTACAAATCAGGCAGGCGTCCGCACATTTGAGGCGGCTGCATTCCTCAGAAGAAACGGCGCCGATGTTACCAGAGTCCGGAAGCTGTTCCGCGACCGGATGGAGGATTATAAGGCCCGGGCGGAGGCAGTCCGCCAGGCGGAAGTCTTCGATGGGGCATTTGCCATCAGCGTATGCCCGTCCGAAGGGCTGGAAAGTCCGACGGTTGTCGGAGCGCAGGCAGCCAACGAGCTTCTCGATATTATCGGTATCAAGGCATCGGTCGTACTGACGCCGTATAATGGAAAAATCTATGTGAGCGCCCGTTCCATCGATGAGGTCAATGTGCAGGTCATGATGGAAAAAATGGGCGGAGGCGGTCACAGAACCATTGCCGGAGCGCAGCTTACGGACATGACCGTCGACGAGGCCAGAGAGAAAGTTAAAGAAGTGATTCTGGCCATGAAGCAGAAAGGAGAATTTTAACGTGGAAGTAGTATTACTGGAAGATGTAAAGGCACTCGGAAAAAAAGGTCAGATCGTCAAGGTTAATGACGGATATGCGAGAAACTTTATTTTACCAAAGAAACTGGGTGTGGAAGCGACAACAAAGAACCTGAACGATCTGAAACTGCAAAAGGCCAATGCGGAGAAGGTTGCTGCGGAGCAGCTTGCCGAGGCCAAGGCTCTGGCGGAAAAGATCGCAGAGCTGTCGGTTACCGTATCCATCCGGGCCGGTGAGGGCGGAAGAACCTTCGGTTCCGTATCGACAAAGGAAATTGCGAAGGCAGCGGCTGATCAGCTGAAGCTGGATATCGACAAGAAGAAAATGGTTCTTCCGGAGCCGATCAAGAGCCTTGGCGTTACGGAGGTTCCGATCAAGCTCCACAAGGATGTAACAGCCAAACTGCGCGTAAAGGTTGTAGAGGCAAAATAATCGCACAAATTTCCGGGAGGAAACAAAAGAGACATGGAAGAAGCGTTGGTTAAACGGGTTTTGCCGCACAGCATCGAAGCGGAGCAGTCGGTGATCGGTTCCATGCTGATGGACCGGGACGCGATCATTGCAGCTTCGGAAATTATTGTGGCAGACGATTTCTACCAGCGCCAGTATGGTGTCATGTTTGAGACCATGGTGGAGCTGTTTAATGAGGGAAAGCCGGTGGATCTGGTAACGCTTCAGGACCGTCTGAAGGAGAAGGATGTACCGCCGGAGGTATGCAGTCTGGACTTTGTCAGGGACATTATGGATACAGTTCCGACTTCGGCCAATGTGCGTTCTTACGCGACAATCGTACATGAAAAGGCAGTCATGCGCCGCCTGATTAAAATAAACGAGGAAATTGCCAATACCTGCTATGCAGGAAAAGAGGGTCTGGAAACCATTCTGGCCGACACGGAAAAGCAGATCTTTAATCTGCTCCAGAGCCGGACATCGGGAGACTTTGTCCCGATCCGGCAGGTCGCATTAAATGTACTGGATAAAATCGAGCAGGCGACCCGGTCCAAATCCACAGTGACCGGCATTCCTACCGGATTTATTGATCTGGATTACAGGACTTCCGGTCTGCAGCCGTCGGACCTGATCCTGATTGCTGCCCGTCCTTCCATGGGAAAGACGGCATTTGTCTTGAACATCGCAGATTATATCGGAGTGCGGAGGCAGAAGACCTGTCTGATCTTCAGTCTCGAGATGTCGAAAGAGCAGCTGGTAAACCGAATGCTCGCAATGGAATCCAACGTGGACTCTCAGAAGCTCAGAACCGGTACGCTGACAGACGCGGACTGGGATGCGGTTGTTGAAGGAATCGGAACCATAGGAAATTCCAAGCTGATCATCGACGATACTCCGGGTATTTCGATTATGGAGCTGCGGTCCAAGTGCAGAAAGATCAAACTGGAATACGGTCTGGATCTGGTCATGATTGACTATCTGCAGCTGATGACAGGAAGCGGAAAAGCGGGCGATAATCGGCAGCAGGAGATCTCCGAGATTTCCCGTTCTTTAAAAGCGCTGGCGAGAGAGTTGAACGCGCCTGTGATCGCGCTGTCCCAGCTTTCGCGTGCCTGTGAGACGCGAAACGATCACCGGCCCATGCTTTCGGACCTTCGAGAATCCGGCGCTATTGAGCAGGACGCCGATGTAGTGATGTTCCTGTACCGCGACGACTATTATAACAAAGATACGGATACGCCGAATGTGGCCGAGGTAATTATCGCAAAACAGCGAAACGGCCCCATCGGTACAGTCATGCTGGGCTGGAAGCCGGAGCTGACCAGATTCGTGAATATGGCAAAAGAGCAGTAACACTATTTCAGGAATATTCTGAACTTCCTTCACATATATTGTTAACAGAGTAGAAAATTATGGAAAGGAAGAGGACAACCATGTCAGAAACACATTATCTGATTTCTGATGCCGCAAAAAAGGTGGACGTGCCGTCTCATGTACTGCGTTACTGGGAGGAAGAACTGGAGATGAAGATTCCCAGAAACGAGATGGGACACCGATGCTACTCGGAATTTCATATCCGTCTGTTTAAACAGGTAAAGAACCTGAAAGAGAAAGGATATCAGCTGAAAGCCATCAAGACGGCAATGGAGAAATCCGGGAAAAAGGATGGTGTGGTGGTTGTTCCGGCAGAAGGATTGGAGGAAGAGATAGTGGCTGCGTTAAAAGAGTGTGAAGAGCAGGAAGAAACCCGGCTGGAGAGTCTCAATGACAGGGAACTGACCGAGTTGATGGCAAAAGAGAGAGCGAAACAGTTTGAAGAACTGATGATGCGGATGATTGGACAGGCAATTGAGGAAAACAATGAAAAACTGAGTCAGGATATCAGCAGATTGGTTAATGATAAGATCCTCAAGGAACTGGATTACCTGATGCGGGTGGCAGACGAGCGGGATGAGGAGCGATTCCGGCAGCTGGACGAGACCCTTCGGCTGTATCAGAGAGAAAATAAGGGGAAAGCGGAGGCAGCGGCGGCAAAAATACCATTTTTTCCTCTGGGATTTCAGAAAAAGAAAAAGTTCGGACGGAACGGAAACAAACTGTGAGAATAGCCGATTGGGCGGTTAACAGAATAAATTCAGACAAACAAAAAAGCTGTCGTGCGAAACGGCAGCTTTTATGTATTCTGTAGGATTAGCCCTCGCTGATAGCGCCTGTCGGACATACACCTGCACATGTACCGCAGCTGATGCATGTATCTGCATCGATCTCGTACTTACCATCACCCTGAGCGATAGCGTTTACCGGGCACTCACCTGCGCAGGAACCGCAGCTAACACAAGTATCGTTAATTACATATGCCATTGGAAATACCTCCTTTAATTTTGTTTCCTTCATTCTATAATAAACCAGTGAAATA
>JALEWG010000079.1 GCA_022788065.1 Lachnospiraceae bacterium
GTTGTTGGTCGTCTGGGCCGTGTACTTGGACCGAAGGGCTTAATGCCGAACCCGAAGGCCGGTACTGTAACCATGGATGTTACCAAGGCTATCAACGAGATCAAAGCTGGTAAGATTGAGTACAGACTCGATAAGACAAACATTATCCACGTGCCAGTAGGTAAGGCTTCTTTCACAGAAGAACAGTTAGCGGACAACTTCCAGACGCTTATGGATGCAATCATGAAAGCAAAACCGAGCACAGTTAAGGGCGCTTACTTAAAGAGCGTAACTCTTACATCTACCATGGGCCCGGGCGTTAAGTTAAACGTAGCAAAATTAGTGAACTAGTTTTCGTTTGCGGGCAGAATGCCTGAAAAAATGATTGACAATCCGAATATATTATGTTAGGATATTCGAGTATTGAATGCCGAAGACAGTAGGTGCCGCAAGGCGTAAGTTGAAAACACCTGCCGAGGAACATACAAAACTCACAAGCAGAATTTTGTAAACCTCTCTGTCCTCGCGGCGGAGAGGTTTTCCTTGTTATAGATGCTGTGACGGCTTTACAATGCTAAAATAAAACAGGAGGTAAACCATTCATGGCAAAAGTTGAATTAAAGCAGCCAGTAGTAGCTGAGATTGCTGAGCTTTTCGACGGAGCAGCTTCCGCAGTAGTTGTTGACTACCGTGGTTTAACTGTTGAGCAGGATACTGCACTTCGTAAACAGTTAAGAGAAGCAGGTGTTACTTATAAAGTATATAAGAACACAATGATCCGCTTCGCTGCAAAGGGAACAGCATTTGAAGCTCTTGAGCCGAATCTTGAAGGACCGACTGCTCTGGCAGTATCCAAAACAGATGCGACGGCTCCGGCCAGAATCTTAGCTGAATTCGCTAAGAAAGCTGACAAGCTTGAATTAAAAGGCGGCGTAGTAGAAGGAACCTACTATGATGAGAAAGCAATCAATGTGATCGCTTCCATCCCGTCCAGAGAAGTACTTCTCGGAAGACTTCTTGGCAGCATGCAGTCCCCGATCACAAACTTCGCACGCGTTCTCAACCAGATCGCAGAGAAGAACGGCGGTTCCGCAGAAGCCGAGGCATAGGCCTGGGGCGAACAAACCCGTAAAGCAGCTTAACGCTGCATAAGATACGAAACGTAAACGTGAAAATAAATAATTTATGGAGGTAAATAGTAATGGCAAAGTTAACTACAGCTGAATTTATCGAAGCTATCAAGGAATTATCCGTATTAGAGTTAAACGAGTTAGTAAAAGCATGTGAGGAAGAGTTCGGTGTATCCGCAGCAGCAGGCGTTGTTGTAGCAGCAGGCCCGGCAGCAGCAGCTGAGGAAGAGAAGACTGAGTTCGACGTTGAGCTGACAGAGGTTGGCCCGAACAAGGTTAAAGTTATCAAGGTTGTTCGTGAAGTAACAGGTCTTGGTCTGAAAGAGGCTAAGGACGTTGTTGACGGTGCTCCGAAGGTTGTTAAGGCTGGCGCTTCCAAGGAAGAGGCTAACGACATCAAGACAAAACTTGAGGCTGAGGGCGCTAAAGTTACTCTTAAGTAATTTTAGATTCAATTTGTTTGTACTCTACTTTACAATAAAAGGGAGCCGCAGACTGAGAGATCAGTTTGCGGTTCTTTTTTCATGCAATAGGAAATTGCTTTCCTGATTGCATGAAAATGCTACGCATCAGATGCGCAATAAAAAGAATCCTTAAAAAGACGGTGGAAAGACGGAAACAGATATGTTAAAATGGTAAAGATAAGAAAAGGAGACAAACTATATGTTGGATCAATTGATGGAACGGTATCCGAAACTTACATGTGTACGGGGTGAAATTGAAGAGGCGTACCGGATTCTGGAAGAGAGTTTCCTGAGAGGAGGGAAGCTTCTGGCTGCCGGAAACGGCGGGAGCGCCGCGGATGCAGAGCATATTGTCGGCGAACTGATGAAGGGATTTGTGAAGCGCCGTCCCGTGTCTGATGGCATGCGGGAAGCACTGATAAATGTGGATCCGGAACTCGGCGCGGGGCTCGGAGAGAAGCTGCAGGAAGGTTTGCCTGCAATCTGTGTGATGGGCCATACGGCGCTGACGACGGCATTTGCCAATGATATGGACGCGGAAATGGCCTGTGCTCAACAGGTAAACGGATACGGAAAACCGGGCGATGTGTTTCTCGGAATCAGCACTTCCGGAAATTCTAAGAATATTCTGTATGCCGCTGTGACGGCGAAAGCCAAAGGAATGAAAGTGATCGGTCTGACGGGAAAAGACGGCGGGCGTCTTGCAAAGCTCTGCGATGCGGCGATCATCGTTCCGGAGCAGGAGACCTACAAAATCCAGGAACTCCATCTTCCGGTATATCATGCTCTGTGTCTGATGCTGGAGGAGCGCTTCTATGAAAAATAGGGAATATTCCCGCTTTCTTTACTGGCTGGTTCCCGCATGTATGTTTTTTCTGGCGGAAACCGTGACCGGAAATCTGCGTTCCATAACGCCGCTTTCAGTCGCACTGAACCTGCTTCTTTACGGCCTGCTTTATCTGGGGGTATTCATACTCACCGGAACGACAAAATATGGATGGCCGATTCTGAACCTGCTGCTTTGTGCGTTGGCAGCAGGGGAATATTTTGTCATCAGTTTCCGGGAACGTCCGATCATGATCTGGGATGTTCTCGCGCTGAGAACTGCGATGACAGTTTCGACCAACTACCGGTTTGTGATTACCCCGAGGCTTGTGCTGACATTTCTCGCCGCTGCCCTGATGGGCGCGATCGTTTTTTTCAGACCTCTGGCCTGGGGAAAAGGGCTTTTGAGGAGAACGACAGCGGGAACTGCCTGGCTTGCGGGCTGCCTTGTGTACGGCGGCGCTCTGTTTGGCTGGCTTGCACCGACCTTTGGGCTCGATGTTCCCATGTGGGATCCAATCGTCAGCTTTGAGAAAGAAGGATACCTTCTTTCGACTCTTCTTTCGTTTCGGTCGGTGATTCCGCCGAAGCCTTCGGGCTATAGCGAAGAGGAGGCAGTACAGCTGGCGGGAGCACAGAGCGATGGGGATCCGGAGAAGATCCGCCCAATCAATGTGATCTGCATCATGAATGAAAGCTTTTCTGATCTGAGGCTGTATAGCGGATTGAACGGGGACAGATCCTTTGAGACGGATCAGACGTTCCTCGATTTTTTTGACAGCCTGACTGAAAACGTACAGAAAGGGAACCTCTATGTTCCCGTGTTCGGAGCCATGACTGCAAACAGTGAATATGAATTCCTGACAGGAAACTCCTGTGCCTATGTGCCTCAGGGCAGCATTCCGTTTCAGTTCTATATGAAGGCCGGGGATGACTCGTTAGCCAGACGGTTTCAGGCGGAGGGCTACAGGACGGTGGCCATGCATCCGTATCCGGGCTACAATTGGAACCGGACGGTGGCGTATGAAAATCTGGGATTTGATACGTTTCTGGACGGGGGATATTATGACGGACTGGAAGAAGAGATGGAATGGGAAAGGCCGAGAGGTTATATGAGTGACCGGTCAGACTATGACGGGATTCTCAGGCAGCTCAGAGAAAAAGAGCCGGGAGAAAAGCTGTTCCTGTTCAATGTTACGATGCAGAACCATGGCGGATATGAGGTGGAGGGACTGGAGGCCACGGTCCATGTGACCCGCGTAAACGGCGCGGAGTGCACGGGTGAATATCCGAAGGCGGATCAGTATCTGACACTGATGAGAATGTCGGATGAGGCACTTTCTTATCTGCTCGGGGAGCTGGAGAAGTTCGGTGAGCCTACGATGGTGGTGCTGTTCGGGGATCATCAGCCCAGCGTGGAGACTCCGTTTTTTGAGAATCTGTACGGAATGCGATGGAGCGAGGTGCCGGATCATCTGAAGATCAATTCGTTCCGAACGCCGTACCTGATCTGGACCAATTATGACCGCAAAATATCGGAAACAGGAGATATGAGTGCATTTATGCTGGGCGGTCAGGTCCTTAAGGAGGCAGGCATGGACGCGGACGGTCTGTTTGCCGTATCTCAGGAGCTTGGGGAACGGTATTCGGCTGTCCATGCCATGGGTGTGCTGGAAAAGGACGGGACCTTTTCCGGAAGCCGGGAGGAGATCAGCTCGGACAGCTTTCCGGATATCCGCAGGTTCCATGTATTGCAGTATTATGAAATCTTTGGGGAATAAAGGCGGCGTTTTCGCGGGAGGAGAGCTCTGCCGGAGGATTATATGAAAAAAAGGGAAGCATTATCTCTGATCGTGCTGGCGATGCTCGCTGTTGCCGCGCTGCTTGTCAGTTTCGGTCAGATTTATGTAACGGGAATAGATGGAGGACGGCTTTTGAGTCCGGAAACGAAATGTCTTCTGCTGGAAACGGCAGTTCTTTTCGCGATTTCCTTCCTGATTCTGGCACTGGTGGCTGACAGACGGAAACGGCTGGGGCTTCTTGTGCTCACCGGCGCCGTATTTACATGGATCCATCAGGTATTTCTCCCGATGGCTGTTTCCGGAATCTATCTGGCTCTGATCATCCGTGTCGGAAGCGGAGTGCGGTCCTTTCTGGACAGGGACCGTCAGATCGTGGAATACCATGTAACCGCAGCGATGGCGGATTTCACACTGGGCAGTGTGTGCCTGATTCTTCTGTACTGTCTGATGTCGATTCTGGGAATCGGGAGCATCGGATACACACGAATTGCGGCCTGCATTGCCGGAGTGCTCACGATCCTGCCGATCTATCCGGGAGCCAGAGAGCGGGAGTTCTGCCGGAAAAAGTCGGCGGACTACTGGAAAAAGGAACAGGCGATCTCATGGTTTATGGCAGCTGCGGCAGCCTTTATCTTTTCCATGGTATGCCTGCAGGCAGGGCGCATGAATATCTGTGTGGATTATGATTCGCTGCACTACGGACTGCGGTCTGAGTATGTCCTCAATGACGGGGGCGGAATCTATGAAAATCTCGGCAGCATCAATGTCGTGTATACGTACTCGAAGGGGCTGGAAATTCTTCTGTTTCCAATTTCCGGGCTTGCTTCGCACAGCTTTTTCCTGAGCTTCCAGCTCTGGATGACCATGGGCATTCTCGCTGTGTCCGGGGAGATTACCAAGCTGTTTGTGAGCCGGCGCTTTTCCGTGATCTGCATGGCGCTCCTTTCCTGTATTCCGGGAATCATGAACATGGGGATCACTGCGAAGACAGACTCGGCGACAGCTCTGTTCCAGCTGATCATGATCTGTTTCCTGCTCCTGTTTGTGAAAAAGAGAAAACCGGTCTACATGGCAGTGGCCGGCGACGCGTTTCTGATGACCATGGTGTTAAAGCCCACAGCGCTGGTGTTCTCCACACTGGCGGCCGGAACTGTGTTTCTGTTTCTTCTGGCCACGGGAACATTCCGGATCAGCAGAAAGGAACGGCTGTTTCTTTCCTGGATCCCGGCGATCGCCATGTGGCTTCTGGTCTGGTACCGGACCTGGCTTTTAACGGGGCTTCCCGTCACTTCCGTGTTCTGCTCCATCTGGCAGAAGCTTGGATTTTCTGTGCGGTATCCGTTCCGGTTTGAGGATCTGCCGTCGAGCGGAGGAGGACTGGGCGCGAAGGGAGCGTTGAAGTATTTCCTCATCCGGCTGTACGGCGTTCTGCTGGCACCGGTCGGCGAGGATATGGCGCATGTCAGGATCGCGTGGGGAACTCCACTGATGTTTATCTTTCCGGTACTGCTTCTTTTGCCGGCAGCTGTGCGGATGAAAACATTCAGAAAAAAGGAGAAACGCCCGTTTATCTGTCTGGTATGTGTATTTGCAGCTGTCGGGGCGGCAAGTCTTGCGGCATTGTACCTTCTGTGGCAGGTGGATGGAAACTATTTTATCCTGCTGTATTGTCTCTGCACGATTCTGGCAGTGATCGTGATCGGGAAGATGGAGTCCATGTTCCTGGCCCATTCGGTGATAAAAATGCTGATACCGGTCGTACTGTTTAATGTTTCCGTGACAGCGGTCAGCAACTGGAGCGGGACTCTGGGACTCAGCCCGGTCTCTGTGATCCATAAGGGATATTATGATCATCGTGCGGAGTGGAAGACACGGATGGAGAAAAACGGAAACAGTAAGATCTGGGAGATTCTGGAGGCGGATCCGCAGACCCGGGTGATCGTCTACGGCGAACAGCCGGAAATGCTGATGTTCCCGTGCAATACGCAGAGTTATACGGATATTGCGGGAAGCGGCGGAAATTATTACATCTCGGCCAGTGCGGAGGCGCTGGTGAGCTTCTTTGATTATGCCGGAACGGATTACGTTTATCTTGGCGGAGGATACCTGAAACCGGGATCCGAGGAATGGGACCACATGATCCGCATGATCGAGACAGGCCATCTGACAGACATTTTTTACGAAAACGGCAGCGGGCTGGCGCGATTTTCGGCGGAACCGGCAGTTCCGGAGGATCCGGAAACAGTTCTGAATGAATTCGCCCGGTGTTACTGGCCGGGAGAACAGCAGTAAGGGGATTTACGATGGAGATACGCAGCAGACTTGCGGAAGAATACGACAAGAGAAAAGAAGGTTTTCTGATTTTTGCCATATTGCTCGGCTTTGGCTTTTTCATCAACCGGAATGTGGAGCTGAAGGGGCTGTACATGGATGACCTGTACCTCTGGTCGTGCTATGAGAATCAGACGTTCCGTGAATTTGTATTTCCGGTCGGAAGTACGAGATTCCGGTTTGTATTTTATCTGGCCTCCTGGCTGGAGCTTTTGCTGCTGGGAAATCATGTGGAACTCATGGTACCGTTCAACATCATCCTGAATGCGGGGATCGCTTTCACGATCTTTAAAATTGCCATGCGTATGAGCGGAGGACGGAAGATCATCAGCCTGACGTCGTCGGCGGCTTATCTTCTGTCACGTATGAGCTACTACCAGATCGGGCAGTTTTATGGATTGATGGAGAGCCTGGGCCTGTGGGCGGCACTGGGGCTTCTCTACTGTGTATGGCGGTATGCCAACGAGAAAAATACCGGAGCATATCTGACTGCAAATCTCCTGTATTTCCTCGCAAGCTTCATTCATGAGCGGTATCTTGTGCTGGCACCGGTACTGATCCTGGGACTTGCATTCGGGGCAACAGCGGAAACAGAACGAAAGAAGCAGAAAACAATGGAGCCGGAGACTGCGGCGGGCGCTGCCCGGGGAAGAAGCCGCGGACGCGCGGAGGCGCCGGAGAGGAGAGGACCGGCCCGCCGGAGACAGTCGGGGATTCCCGCATGGAGTCTGCTTCTCGTAACGGCCGCGGTGACGGCGGCTATCCTGCTGATCCGGATGAATACTATCGGAACGCTTTCCCCGGCGGGAACCGGCGGAACGGATGTGGCGGATACTTTCCGCGTGGAAGATGCGATCGCTCATGCATGGGAGCAGGTGGCATTTGTGTTCGGACGCAATTCCGGACCCGACTATCTGTGCGTTCAGACGTATGAGGATTCACCGGAAAACATCAGAAACCTGATCCACCGGTCCAACGTGGTGCTGGGAATCTGTGTGGCTGTGTTTGTGCTGGGGTGTATCCGGGACCTGATACGGAACAGGCGCCGCTTCTTCGGACACCTGAAGACGATCAGCCTGTTTCTTGCATTTATCGCGCTCTGTATCGGGTCATCAAGCGTTACGATCCGGGTGGAGATGCGATGGGTTTACGTGGTGTATGCCGCGGCATTGCTGTTTCTTACGTACATGTCTTCTGTCATGGGCAGGGCGGGAATACTCGTTCTTCTCTATGCGGTGCTGATTTTTCAGCCGGAAACGTATTACCGGGACCGCTGGGACAATCTCTATCTCTGGCCGGATCAGCTCCGGTATAATTCGCTGGCCGAGGAGACGTTTCTGAAATACGGGGAGGACATTTTTGACCGGCAGGTGTACGTGATAGGAAACAACTATGGAATGAGTCAATTTACGGCGGAAACCTTCCTGAAGGTGTATGACCGGGATCATACTGCCGCCAATACGAAAATCCGCTTTATTGACAGTGATTTTGATTTTAAGACCATAAGTGAGAAAGCGGTCATCCTCTGGGAGGATGCGGAGAACAATGCCTATAAAGATGTGACAGATTTTGTCAGACAACAGAGGCGAAATTATGCTTACGGAAGTTATTCTGACGGCTGGGTTGACGAACATGCGAAAATTGTTCTGATGAACGGTAATACGGACGTGCTGAAACTGGGCTGCTATTATCCGGGTACGATTACGGGCAATCAGGTATGCCAGATCCGCGTCAACGGGAAACGGATGCCGGATCTTGTATTTACGGAGCAGTACATGACATATGAGATCCCGTCAGCGCCGTATCAGATGATCTCCCTGGAGCTTTCCTGTAATTTCCATGTAGTGAACGCGAAAGAAAAACGGGGAGAAGAGAATCTCGCGATGGTTGTAACAATCGGAGCTAAATAGACGAGGAGAAAACAGATGAAAGGAAATATGATCCTGATAATAGTGCCGGCTGCGCTGGTGGTTCTCCTGGCAGTGCTGATTTTCAGAAAACGGACTGCATATCTGGAACCGGTAAAAAGAGAACTGAAAAAGGAAAAGCAGTGGCTGCGCCGCGGAGAATATAATGCGGCAATGGTAAAGGGGCGGCAGAATCTGGAACTGCTGCTGAAGCTGGTGGCTGAGAAAAACGGAATTCAGCTGGATAATACGGCAAAGGCGCAGGCCAATGCCAGAGAGATGGAGGAGCGTGAGAATCAGGGCGGACGCGGAAAGTATGAAGGGACCGGACGCCGCAAAAAGAGTCTGAGCGTGATGACGCATCATCAGTTTAACGGCTGGATGACGGAGAACGGATATCTGGACCGGGTGGCCAGATGGGAAATGAATCAGGTGCGGATCATCGGAAACAAGGCGGTCCATGAGAACTATTCGGATAAAGAGGACGCGTGGAACCAGTACAATTATCTTGAAGACATTCTAAAGACTGTCACGGAAAAGAGCCAGAAGCCGGGAAAGCGTCCGGAAAGAAAGCGGGACGGAGGCAGAGACGGCAGGGATAACACGCAGAAGAAAAAGAGTGCGCAGAAAGGGAATCAGGACGGTACCGGGAA
>JALEWG010000088.1 GCA_022788065.1 Lachnospiraceae bacterium
TATTCCAACACGCTCTTTTCCTTTGAGGAGATCAAGGCGGAAATGGATTTTATCCGTGGAAAGAAAAACTACGGCGGCAAAGTCAGCATCAAGACCTTCATCGACGGTCTCATGCTGGAAGCTGACCGGACAGACTGAAAATTTTTCGGGAATTAATATTCTCCTCTGTCTTTTTTTGAATTTTTTTGAAGGGACTCCGTTACAGTTACTTCCAGAAAAGAGATTATAGAATTTATGGAGGTAACTGTAATGATTCATATCGAGCTCAATATGTATCAGGCCGTGGCCGTGGCTGCTCTGGTACTGCTGCTGGGACGTTTTCTTGTCAGCAAATTTTCCGTTCTCACCAAATATTGTATTCCCGAGCCTGTGGTCGGCGGCGTTGTCTTCGCGGTTGCCCACGTGATTCTACGCTCTGCGGGAATTCTGGAAATATCTTTTGATTCCACTCTTCAGACCTTTTTCATGACTGTATTTTTCTGCAGCGTCGGTTTTACGGCCTGCTTCCGCCTGCTGAAAAAAGGAGGCGTTCAGGTATTCCTGTTCCTGGGCCTCGCCGTCCTTATGGTAATTTTACAGAACGGACTCGGCGCCACACTGGCATCCGTTTTCCATCTGGATCCGAGACTCGGACTGGCCACCGGTTCCATCCCCATGGTCGGCGGACACGGAACCGCAGGAGCCTTCGGACCGGTTCTTGAAGAAGCCGGGGTTGCCGGCGCAAACGCTGTCGCCATCGCTTCTGCCACCTTCGGTCTCGTTGCCGGCTGCATGATCGGCGGCCCCATCGCGTACCGTCACATCCATTCCAAAGGCTTACGATCCATGGAAACTGCCACAGGCGCCGCAGAAGTCACTGTCGATAAAAACGAAGTCACGGGAGCCATCGATTCCCGCCGCTTTCTCGATGCGGCTCTCTATCTGGCCGTAGCCATCGGTGCGGGCACGATCGTATCCGCACAGTTACAGAAGATCACCATCATGGGCCAGTCCATGTCCTTCCCCAGCTACATAGGCGCCATGGTGGTGGCTGCCGCGATCCGAAACATTGTCGACTGCCGTCATAAGGATATGCCTCTGGAAGAAATCAGCACGATCGGCAGCTTCTCTCTCTCCCTGTTCCTGGGCCTTGCCATGATGGGCTTAAAGCTCTGGCAGCTGGCAGAGTTAGCGCTTCCGATGGTTGTGATGTTAGCGGCTCAGACAATTCTGATGGCACTCTTCGCATATTTCGTTGTATTCAATCTGTTGGGACGCAACTATGACGCAGCCGTTATGACCACAGGTTTCTGCGGTTTCGGTATGGGAGCAACTCCCAACGCCATGGCAAACATGCAGGCTGTCACCTCCAAGTACGGCCCCGCTCCGACTGCCTACTTCGTTGTTCCGTTAGTCGGAAGCCTGTTTATCGACTTTATCAACAGCATTATCATAACATTATTTATGAATTTCCTTTAATTCCGTTATCCTTCCCGCTAAATCCCTCTGTCAGAATGCCGGCAGAGGGATTTCCATTTTCTCCCGCCGGATCCAATACCGCAAGTCCGGAACACTGCCCGCATCGCCGACCGAAGAATAATCTTTCCGATCAGCAGCTGGATTTCGCACTTGCAAATCCCTCACGTCAGTGTTATAATGTTCAATAATTCATATAATAAATAAAAATTGAACAAAGGAGGATTTTCAAACGCTGACATGAAACCGGTTAAATCTGATTCCGAATCCTTAAAACACAAAATAGACTGGATCACCGTTATCGTACCGTTTCTTCTGATTCTGTTCCTCTGCATCAGCTTTATGGCCATGCCGGAGCAGTCCGTTGCCGTTCTGGAAAAGATCCGCAGCCTGTTCGGCGATACCTTCGGTCTCTACTATCTGGTCATCGGGCTCGGAATTTTTCTGCTCTCCATCTATCTCGCGTTCTCCAGATACGGGTCCATACGCCTGGGACGCCCGGACGAAAAGCCGAAATACTCCGACTTTGCCTGGAGCAGCATGATGTTCACCGCCGGTCTCGCCGCCGATATCCTGTTTTACTCCTTCTGCGAATGGATCCTGTACGCGGGAGATCCCCATATCGCGGAGATGGGAGCCATGCAGCTCTGGTCCAGCACCTATCCGATCTTCCACTGGGGTCCGATCCCGTGGAGCTTTTATCTGGTCCTCGCCGTGTGCTTCGGCTTTATGATCCACGTTCGGGGCTGCCACAAGCAGAAATATTCCGAGGCATGCCGTCCGATCCTCGGCGATAAGGTTGACGGTCTTCCGGGAAGGTGTATCGACCTTCTGGCACTGTTTGCGCTGCTTGCAGGAACTGCAACCACCTTCGCTCTGGCGACTCCCCTGATGGCCCGGATCTTTTCCAGGCTGTTCGGTCTTCCAGACTCCAAATGGGTCACGATCGTGATCTTGATCGTCACCTGCATCGTGTATACATATGCGCTCGTTCACGGAATGAAAGGGATTTCCAGACTGTCCGCTTCATGTATTTATCTATTCTTCGCGCTTCTGGCTTACGTCCTGCTTTCCGGCGGAGAAACACGCTACATTCTGGAAACAGGCTTTGCGGCGATCGGAAATCTGGTCCAGAACTTCTTTGGCCTCGCAACCTACACCGATCCTCTCCGTGAGACGTCCTTCCCACAGAACTGGACGATCTTTTACTGGGCTTACTGGATGGTATGGTGCGTGGCTTCCCCGTTCTTTATCGGGAGCATCTCCAGGGGCCGCACCGTAAGACAGACCATCCTTGGCGGATATATTTACAGTCTCGGCGGCACATTTTTAAGCTTCCTGATCCTCGGCAACTACAGCCTGGGACTGCAGGTAAACGGCCGTCTGGATGTGATGGGGCTCTACGCGGCCTCCGGCGACCTGTACTCCACGATTCTTTCTATTGTGGAAACGCTGCCGCTTGCTCCGATGGTTCTGGTTCTGCTGGTTGTGACCATGATCGCATTTTACGCCACCAGCTTTGATTCCATCGCGCTGGTTGCTTCCGCCTACACCTACAGGCAGATGACCGGCGACGAAGATCCGCACACGCTTGTGAAAGTATTCTGGGCTGTCATGCTGATCCTGCTGCCGATCGCGCTCCTCTTCTCCGAGAACTCCATGACCAACCTGCAGACAGTCTCCATCATCGCCGCGTTCCCGGTCGCCATGGTGATCTTGTTGATCATCGCCAGCTTTCTAAAGGATGCGGGGAAGTACCTGGATCTGCAGAAGGAAAATTCGGAAAGATCAGGAAATCAGAGGTAACTGTTCATCTATGGGAAATACGATAAATTTTGAAAATCTGAAATATTTTATTGCGGCCGCAGAGGATCTCAATTTTACCGCAACCGCCAAGCGGCTGTATATTACACAGCAGGCGCTCAGCAAACAGATCAGCCAGCTGGAAAAGCACTACGACGTCCGGCTTTTTAACAGAACGAAGCCAATGACATTAACAGAAGCCGGTGAGATCCTGTATCGGAATGTCAGGCGCATGGAACACATGGAACGCCAGCTGGAAACTGAAATGCATGATCTGAAGGAACAGATCAACGGTATTCTGACCATCGGAGTCAGCCAGAACCGCGGTCAGGTCCTTCTCCCTCCCCTGCTCTCCGCATACCATGAAAAATATCCGGATGTGCAGCTCGTGATTTATGAAGACAATCTGGAAAACATCATGAAGGCCCTGCGGCTCGGAAAAATCGATCTGGCCCGGGGGTATGACATCCATGCAGATATCTCTTTCTGCAATGTGAAAATGGGGAGCGAGCGCATGTGTGCTGTCATTCCCGAAAACCTGTTCCGGGAGCATTTTTCCCGGGAAGATCAGAAGGCGATCGCCGAACGCGGTGTCATTACTTTGAAAGAGCTGGAATGCTGTCCCATGATCCGCATGGCTCCGGCTTCTTTCCTTGGGAATATCATTGATGACTGCTGCGAGAAGGAACAGCTCTCACTGAAAATTGTCATGATCAGCAAGAATCCCGTTACGATCCTGCGGTGCTGCCAGACCGGTATGGGAGCTGCTATTCTGCCAGAGGTTTATCTGAATGAACTCTCCGTCAAAGCCCGAAAAGAAGTCCGCGTATTCCAGTGGGACTACAAAGGAACGAACTGGAGCGGCGGCATGATGTATCTGAAAAACAGTTATCTTTCCAGAGCTGCAGAAGCATTTCTGAAAACATGTCTGGAACAGTAATTTACAACAACTGTTTTGTCGAATCTCACGACAAAACAGTTGTTTGCGTGTGAGGGAAATCGCACGATATAATGCAGTTACCATCAGGCTGGCATACAGGTGCCGGCACTCACACCAGAAAAGGGGGATTTTATGGAAACTGCAAAAAAACAAGAAAAGAAAGGCATGGGAACCATCTCCATCGTCCTGATCATGGCCGTCATTATCTACATTCTGTCCATGATCATTCCTTCCGGTACCTATGACCGTGTGGACAATCAGGTAATTCCGGGCAGCTATCATCAGGTGGAAAAAGTATTTGTGAATCCGCTCATGGTAATCAAAAATATTCCGGTTATGGCATGGCAGGGAATGGGAAAATTATTTATTTCCATGATGTGCGTCGGAGGCGCTATCAGCGTGCTCACGGAGTCCCGTGCCCTGGATCTCGGCATTTACAAGATAACGGAAAAGTTTCGTGATAAAGCGCTTCTTCTGATTCCTATCCTGTTTGTTTTCACCGGATTTCTCGGCTCTCTGGGCGCCCTGATCTCCACGATTGTCGCATTTGTTCCTCTGGGCATGGTCATTTCCAAGCGGCTGAAGGTCGATAATGTGTTCGCGATCGCTCTGATGTATCTCGGTTCCTACACAGGCTTTCTGGCTTCCCCGATCAGCCCGCTCACAACGGCGCTCGGTCAGGAAATCGCCGGCATCCCGGTCTTCTCCGGTGCAGGCTTCCGCACGGTCCTGACACTGACACTCCTTGGCGTAACCGTCGTTTACCTCTGCTGGTATGCGGCGAGAGTCCGGAAAGATCCGACAAAATCCGTTATGGAACACATTGACTTTGATGATATTGCAGAAGAGGACATGAGCGGAGAAACTATGTCCAAACGACAGGCAGGAGCTCTGATCATGTTCTTCGCAAGCTTTCTCTTTTTTGCATATGGCTCGATCAAACTGAAATTCGGAACGACTGATCTGGCAGCCATTATGTTGACAGAGTCTATAATCAGCACTCTGATCTGCGGCTGGAATCTGGATGAAGGCATCAAAGTAATTGTAAAAGGCGCCCAGAACATGGTTTATACGATCTTCCTTATGATCATCGGTATGTCTATCACGGTAATCCTCAACATGTCCGGGATCACAGATTCGATCGTATATTACCTCTCCATACCACTCAATGCGATGGGAACCTACATGGCATCCATTGGTATGTTCATAGCCAATGCGATCATCAATCTGGTGATCACTTCCGGCTCCGGTCAATGTATGGTTGTCATGCCGATCATGGCTCCTCTTGCGGATGTTGTCGGTATCACCAGACAGACAGCGATCCTGGCCTACCAGTGCGGCGACGGCTTCACCAATCTGTTAAATCCGATCAACGTCATGCTGCTCGGCAGTCTCGGACTGGCAAAATGCTCCATGAAGCACTGGTTTAAACTGGTTCTTCCGCTTTATGCGGTGTTCTTTGTGATTATCTGCGCGGCCCTCTGCGTCGCTGTTGCAATAGGATGGTAATTATGAATCGAATGGAATTAATCAATCATTTTACGGATCTGCATGAAGCAGAGATCATTGCCCTGCGCCGGGCAATCCATGAAGACCCGGAGCTCTCCTTTAAGGAATATCATACCTCCGGGCGTGTCTTACTGGAACTGGATCAGATGGGAATACCCTATACAAAAGACATTGCAGGAACCGGAATCCGTGCCGTCCTTAAGGGAAATCTGCCCGGCAGCCGGACCATCGGACTGCGCGCTGACATGGATGCTCTTCCTTTAAATGAAGACACCGGCCTTTCCTTCGCTTCGAAGAACTGCGGCGTTATGCATGCGTGCGGCCATGATATCCACACCGCCAATCTGGTCGGCGTCGCAAAAACGCTGAACGATATGAAAGATTCTTTCGGAGGCACAGTCTGCTTTTACTTTCAGCCTGCAGAAGAAAACGGCGGTGGTGGGCGTGAAATGATCAAGGCCGGAATTCTTGAAGATCCGAAACCGGATGCGGTCATGGCACTCCATGTGATGCCCGGAAGTCCCGGAATTATCTGCAGCGCTCCCGGAGACGTGAGCGCATTTTCCGACCGTCTGATCGTGACTGTTCACGGAAAAAAAGCACACAGCAGCAATCCTTCCTCGGGAGTTGACGCCATCAACATTGCAGCCCACATCATTGTAGCGTATAACTCCATCGTCACAAGGCTGCTCCGGCCGGAGACCGTTTCCACCTACAACGTGGGAATCATTCAGGGCGGCACCGCCGGAAACATCGTAGCAGATGAAGTAAGCATACAGATCATGCTCAGAAATGTTCACGCCTCGGACCGTGAAATTATGCTGGACAGGCTGAAAGCCATTGCCTCCGGGATCGCGGAAAGCTTCGGTGGAAGCTGTACCTTCCAGTTTCGTGCGGGCTATGAATCCGTCCACAATAATGCAGCACTCACCGCGGATATGATGACATTATTTTCCGAAAACGGAAATGCGCTGACTCATGGAATGGAAAACGTCTCAGAAACCAGGACCCACATCTTAAGCGGCACAAATCTGGGCGCTGAAGACTTCGGCTTCTACACCCAGAAAGTTCCCGGATTTATGTATTGGGTCGGCGTCGGCGGAAATGAACAGCCGCTTCACAATTCCAGTGTTGTCTTTGATGAATCATATATCAAATTGTGCACCCGCAGCATGGTGTTGGGCGCACTGCACTTCCTGATGGATTAAAAACTGATTCAAATAAAATCATGCGGCAAAAGAGGTTATCGGAAAAAACGATAACCTCTTTTTTCTCCTCCATGCAACAGCAGCGTCTGAATTACTAATATTGTGTTTATCCACGAAATCAACTATAATAAGCAAAACAGGACTGATGAGGTATTTCATATGCACGATATTTCTGAAAAGACTGCTGCCTCCGACCATCTGATTTCTCTGTCCGGACTGTGTCAGGAACTGTCTGTCTCAACAGCCACCGGCCGCAACTGGTTAAAACTCGGAAAACTGGCGCCGACTGCCATGGTAAGTGGCGCTCCGTATTTCAGTGCCGGATATGTAAAAGAATTAAAGAACAGTCTGCAGACCGGACGCAATACTGCGTTAAAAAGCAGGCGCAACAAAAAATACATATCGGGGAACCGCATTTACAGTTCCTATGTGTCGGAGACCTCATCGGGTGTCGGGAGCGTGCAGGCCGTTCTGGAAGCTGTGTCGGCAATGGCCCTTTCGATGACGCGTCCGCTCATGGAATGTCTCCTGTCCGAATGCGCTCTGCAAATGTTTATCGACTCCGGACGGTCCGGCATCCCCAGGGAATCCGGCATTTCTCACCATCTTCCGGACTATCTTGCCGGAACGTTTACTCTGAATGAGCTTGATGTCCTGATCGAGGATATTCTTCCAGATAAAGAAACAGCAAACGAATTTACTGCCGCCTACCCCGAATTGTTCCGGATCGATTTTCATTATGAAGCCGGGGAAGACATCCTTGGATTACTCTACCTCTCCTTAAAAAGTATAGGTGAGCGCAAAGCCGCAGGCGTCTATTACACCCCGACTGCAGTCGTAAAAAAACTCTGTTCGGGCCTTTTCCCTGGCAGTCTGTCTTCTGCCGGAAAAGAGGTGTCGAAAACCATCCTGGATCCCTGCTGCGGAACCGGCAATTTCCTGCTGCAGCTCCCCGATGATATTCCGTTTGATATGGTCTATGGAAATGATATTGATCCGTTAAGTGTAAAGCTGGCGCGCATTAACATGGCGTTAAAATACGGAATTCATGATTATTCCCTGCTGTGTGGCCATATCACCGCGCAAGATTATCTGGAGCACCGGTTTTCCGAACGGTTTCCGGGACATTTTGATTATATTCTCGGCAATCCGCCGTGGGGATATGATTTTAAGGATACGGAGAAGGAGTATCTGCGAAATCACTATGTCTGCGCCGCAGGAACCAATATCGAATCATATGACCTGTTTGTCGAACAGGCACTTTCCGAGCTGAAACCGGGAGGCTGTCTGTCCTTTGTGCTGCCGGAGGCGATCCTGAATGTCAAATCCCATGCTCCCATCCGCGCGCTGCTCATGAAATCAAATTCTATCCGCTCGATTGAGTACCTGGGGAACGTGTTCGATCAGGTGCAGTGTCCCTGCATCATCCTGCAGGTACAGCATACCGGCATGCCCATGAGCTGCATCGGTATGAAAGTAACAACCGCTTCCGACTCCTTTACGATCCAAAGGGAACGAAAGATTCATGCCGGATGCTTCAGCTTTTTGACTTCCGACGAAGAATACTCACTTCTTGAAAAAATATCCCATGTTCCCGACAGGCAATTTCTGGCAGGAAATGCCGTCTTTGCTCTCGGAATCGTTACAGGAAATAATCAGAAATATCTATCCGAAACAGATGCCCCGGACAACGAGCCCGTGCTGCGCGGCTCCGATCTGAGGCGGTACCGCGTGATGCCGCCTAAAAGCCGCATCAATTTTCGTCCTGAACAGTTTCAGCAGGCCGCACCTGCAGAATACTACCGTGCACCGGAGAAGCTTTTGTACCGCTTTATCTGCAGTCATCTGGTATTTGCCTATGATGACAGACAGACACTGTCCCTCAACAGCTGCAATCTGTTGATACCGCAGATTCCCGGAATGGATATAAAATACATCATGGCAGTTCTGAATTCGCGAACCGCCCAGTTTTATTTTCATAAAAAATTCCGGTCCGTCAAAGTACTCCGGTCCCATCTGGAACAGATTCCGATCCCGAAGGCAGAAAAAGAGCGGCAGGAAGACATCCTCACAGATGTAGAGAGTCTACTTGCCGCAAATGAAACATATGAAATTGAAGAATTATTTGATAAAATTGATCAGAAAGTTGCAATCCTCTATGGTCTGACCTCCGACGAATACGGACGGATCAGGCAATCCCTGACGGGAGAAAATTTGTTTCTAAGATAGCATAAGCGGGCATTTTATTGTTCCGCCCGTTCTTTCACTTCCTTATAGAGCTCCTTCGCGCGCTTCCTGTCGCTGTCTCCGTCTTTTCTGCCGCCGTAGCGCACTTCCAGATACAGATTTCTGAGTTCTTCAAGCGTCTCTTCCTCGCCCTTCCAGCAGTCCGCGGCCATGCGGTGGACTGCCTCTGTGGTGACTGCTCCCTCCTCCGGGATCAGTCCGTATTTTCTGCAGAGTGCCAGGAACTTTCTGTAATAATATCGGACATTTTTTTCTCCGTCGAATATGATTCTCCTGCCCATTTTTCGCTCGGAAGCCGGAATCGAACGCCTGGTCACGGTCCCGGCGTTTCTCCGGTCTCCGCCGTTTCCTGACACGGAGAGCCTCCGATACAGGAACCGGAAAAATAAGAACAGTACAAGGAGGACCAGGGCAATTCCCAAAACTTTGAGCATAAACGGTGTACTGACCTCCTCGGTCCCGTCCAGTCCCAGCGCCATCTGGCCGGTGGCGTTATTGACTTCCACCTCATACTGCTGATTTTCCACGTCCGAGAAAATGGCGGAAAAAATCGGTGCGAGGATCCACAGGATTCCGGCAAGAATTTTTAAAAACAGGAGCAGCACCGGAAGAACGATGCAGGAATACAGCTTTCCGATCAGCCCCACAGCGGTTCCCGTCACAAAACCTGACGAGAGGATAAGTGCCGCGAAAAGCACGGCAGCGATCTCAAGTCCGCTGACTCCCCAGAAACGGCCCCTGCCGCCCGTTCCCGAATCACTGTTTCCGCCCGCAAGCCTGCCGGCCCGCAGCAGAACGATCGCCGACACTGCGAAAAGGACAAGAAATGGGGCGCACTGTTCCTTCCAGCCGTTGATCCCGAGAATGAACAGTTCAAACACATGAATGACTGCCAGGACCTTCATCTCCAGAAACGCAATATCCTGGACACCCCCGGCCAGGTTCCGGGACTTCCGGTTGATAAGAAGCCACAGAATCCACGACGCCAGAACAGCCAGAAGTCCGAATTTTATGACCGGGATTCCCATAAGGATCAACGGCGAAAAGATTGCCAGAAAGAAGCTGCCATCCATAAGGATTCTGAAAAGCAGTACATCCATCACGCCTCCTCCTTTCCGGCGCAGAGAAACAGAGCCTTTCGCCCTGACCGCTCGGAGAGCATCGAAACCAGTTCATCGAGTTTTCCGTTCTGCTCCGGCGATACCACAACAAAGCTTTTGCCCTGACGAACGCCTTTTAAAACCCGCAGGAAAAACGCCTCTGCCGGCTCCCGGTATTCATAGGTCATTCTTCCGAGTCCCTCCAGCACAGTCTCCAGATGGCCGGCTCCCAGGCCTTCCTCCACACGTTTCCAGTTTCCCATGGCTCCGGCGATGACGCCGTTGGTGTAAAAATCGTAGGAGATCCTCCTTCTTTCCAGTTCTTCGCAAAGGCTCCTCACCATGGAAAAGCACCGTTCCAGAAGCTCGGCTCTTCCTTCCTCCGCACTGCACTCCGTATTTAAAAGTACGGTGCAGGAGAGATCGGCCATACACTCCTGCTGCTTCACCAACAGCCGGTTGTGCTTCGCGCTCTGGGTCCAGCTGATGGCGCGGAACGGCTCGCGCCCCGTATATTCCCGAAATCCGGTAATCAGCACCGGATCCTCAAACAGGCTGTTCTTCACGGCGAAATCACCCAGATAGCCTCCCAGAAGAAGCGACAGCTCTCCGTGGGAAACAGGTGACGGCTTCACGACCACCTCCTCCATCTCCGGATAGCTTTCCAGGACCGTCTGGTAACCGAGAAAATCACCGGCCTCCACAGTAGCCCCCCGGAAAAAGTACCGGCCGCGCTCCGCAAGTTTCACCTTCCGTGACAGCTCCGTCTTCTGGTTTCCCGCCAGATAAAGCGTTGTGCGAAGGCCTGAGACGTCCTTCTTTTCCACCGGATCCCCGGTTTCGGAAAAGACAAGTCCCCGCGGGACCTGCTCCGAAAGCCTCAGGTACGGAACCATCATGCGTTTCCCGTTCTTTACTTCCATGGTCCAGAGAAATTCCTCTCCCGGCTCCACGAGCACCCGGGAAAGTGAAGTGGCAAACGTCACCTGATCCAGCACGTGCTTCATGGAATACTTCTCTGCGACATATAAAATGACTCCGAAAATCAGTATAAACAAGATCATCGTTCGTTCTCCAGCGGAACCGGAATCTCGGCGATCAGCCGGTTCAGATAATTTTTCGCGTCCTCAAAGCTCTCCGCGCCTTTGGAAATGATCCGATGGCTGAGGACATAGGGTGCAACCGAAAGAACGTCCTCCGGAATCACATATCCCCGTCCGGCCAGCGCCGCCATGGCCTGGGAAGCCTTATAGAGCGCGATTGCCCCGCGGGTCGAGACTCCGGTCACAAACCGGCTCTCCGTTCTGGTCTTTTCCACGATATCCATCATGTATCCGAGCACATCCTCCTGCACACGGACTTTCTGATACTGCTCCTTCATCTCCCGGATCTCGTTCTCTGTCAGCACCGGCGTCAGCGAATTTAAGATGTCGGCAGTGGAAGGTCTGGAGATCACCGCCATCTCCTGCTCTCTGGTCATATATCCAAGGCTGATCTTCATAAAGAAGCGATCCAGCTGGGCCTCCGGGAGGGGGAAGGTTCCGTAGGACTCCACGGGATTCTGCGTAGCCATGACAAAGAACGGCTCTCCCATGGGATAGGTGGTGCCGTCCACGGTGATCTGTTTCTCCTCCATGGCCTCCAGAAGACTGGACTGAGTCCGGGGCGTCGCGCGGTTGATCTCGTCAGCCAGCACAATGTTGGTAAAGAGCGGCCCTTTCCTGAATTCAAAATCCCCGGTTTTCTGATTGTAGTAATTGATTCCGGTAAGGTCGGACGGCAGAAGATCCGGCGTAAACTGGATCCGTTTGAAGCCGCTTCCAACTGTCTTTGCAAACGCTCTTAACAGCATGGTCTTTCCCGTACCCGGCACATCCTCCAGAAGTACGTGACCGGAGCAGAGAAAACCGGCAAAAATCAGCCGGATCGCCTCCTCTTTTCCAACGATCACCTTCGAGCAGTTCTCCACAACGCGCTCGCCCTTTTCCCTGAACTGACTGTATTCCATTATTTCCTCCTTACAGCAAAGCAGCAGAGCCCTCCGATCGAGAGCCTGCTGCCTTTTTATCACTCGCTTTTATTATCCCCTATTCCATCTCTCCGCCTTTGACCTGCGGCCGTCCCAGATTTTCCCATTTTAAGTAGGCGCTGATAAAGCCGTCGATATCGCCGTCCAGCACAGCCGTCACGTTGCCGGCCTCAAAGCCGGTACGGTGATCCTTGATCAGTGTGTACGGCTGAAGCACATAGGAGCGGATCTGACTGCCCCATGCGTTTTCTTTCACGTCGCCGCGGATATCGGAGATCTTTTCCGCGTTCTCCTGCTGCTTTAACATGTAAAGCTTGGTCTTTAACATCTGCATGGCCATATCCTTGTTCTGGAACTGGGAACGCTGGTTCTGGCACTGCACCACAACACCCGTAGGAATATGGGTGATGCGGACCGCGGAAGACGTCTTATTGATATGCTGTCCGCCGGCGCCGCTGGACCGGTACGTATCGATCCTCAGGTCGTCAGGGTTGATCTCCACATCCAGATCCTCCTCGATATCCGGCATCACATCGCAGGATACAAAGGATGTCTGCCGTTTTCCCGCAGAGTTAAACGGAGAGATCCGCACCAGGCGGTGTACGCCGCGCTCCGACTTCATATAGCCGAACACGTTCTCGCCGCTGATCTTCATGGTAACCCACTTGATGCCGGCTTCCTCACCGTCCAGATAATCCAGAACCTCCACGGAAAAGCCCTTTCGCTCCGCCCACCTGCAGTACATGCGGTACAGCATGCTGCACCAGTCGCAGGCCTCGGTACCGCCTGCTCCGGCACTTAACTTGACGATCGCGTTATTGCTGTCATACTCACCGGTAAGCAGGGTCCGGAGGCGCAGGCTCTCCAGCTCTTCTGAAAACTCGTTCACCATCTGCTGGATCTCGGGCACGATCGCCGGATCATTTTCCTCATATCCCATCTCCAGCATCAGTTCGATTTCTTCATACTGGTTTTTCAGCTTATTATACTCTGCAACGGTATCCTTCAGGTTTTTTGCCTCTTTCACCAGTTTTGTGGACATTTCCGCATCTTCCCAGAAGCTCGGCTCCTCCATGGTCTTCTCGAGTTCATCGATCCGTCTGATCTTTGCATCCAGATTCAGAGAATCCCGCACTTCCTGAAGAGGCTTTTCGAATGTGGATAATGTGTATTTTAACTGGTCCAACTCAACCATTGATACTGTCCTCTCTTATCTAATTGATCGGCTTTCTGCCGCAGCACTGCTTATACTTCTTACCGGAACCACACGGACACGGGTCATTCGGGTAGATCTTCTGAGCCGTACGTCTCTGCGGCGCCCTCGGCGCACTTGCATCCTTATTGGTGCCTGTCACCTTGGCTGCCGGCTCTCTCTCCACCTTCTGCTCCACGCGGACATGACACAAAATCCGGATGGTATCCTCGCGGATCGCGGATGTCATGTCATCGAACATCTCGTATCCGCTCATCTTGTATTCCACCAGTGGATCCCGGTTGCCGTACGCCTGAAGACCGATTCCCTGACGCAGCTGCTCCATGTCATCGATATGGGACATCCACTTATTGTCGATCACCTTCAGAAGAATAACACGCTCGATCTCACGGATCTGCTCCGCATCCGGGAACTCCGCCTCTTTGCCCTCGTAGAACTTGATTGCTTCCTCTTTCAGGGAATGCTTTAATTCGTTCTTCTTCATTCCCTTCATATCATCTGTCAACTCCAGCGGCTTAAGCGGGATGATCGGAAGGAGAAGCTCATTTAACTCCTTGAAATTCCACTTGTCGGAAGACTGATCGTCGCCGATCGACATATCCACGGCGCCCTCCACGATATCGGTAATCATCTTGATGATCACTTCACGCATGTTTTCGCCGTTCAGCACCTGCATACGCTCCGCATAGATCACTTCACGCTGTTCGTTCATGACCTCGTCATATTTTAACAGGTTTTCACGGATTCCATAGTTGTTGGTCTCGATCTTCTTCTGCGCCTTCTCGATCGCTGTGGACAGCATCTTGTGCTCGATCTGCTCATTTTCCGGCACACCGAGGGCATTGAACATGCTCATCAGCTTGTCGGAACCAAACAGACGCATCAGATCATCCTCCAGGGAAATATAGAAGCGGGATTCACCCGGGTCTCCCTGACGTCCGGAACGACCGCGCAGCTGGTTGTCGATACGTCTGGACTCATGACGTTCGGTACCGATGATCTTTAAGCCTCCCAGAGCCTTGGACTCCTCATCCAGCTTGATATCCGTACCACGGCCTGCCATGTTGGTGGCGATGGTAACCGCGCCGTGAATACCTGCATCGGCAACGATCTCCGCCTCCATCTCATGGAACTTGGCGTTTAAGACCTTGTGCGGGATTCCGCGCTTTCTTAACATCTGGCTTAACATCTCGGAGGTCTCGATCGTGATCGTGCCGACCAGGACCGGCTGGCCCTTCTCATGGGTCTTCACGATATCCTCAACGACCGCATGGAATTTTTCCTTCTTTGTCTTATAAACGGCATCCTCCAGATCTTTCCGGATCACAGGGCGGTTGGTCGGGATCACGATAACATCCATCTCATAGATATTGCGGAACTCGCGCTCCTCCGTCTGTGCCGTACCGGTCATACCTGCCTTCTTCACGAACTTGTTGAAGAAGTTCTGGAACGTGATCGTCGCAAGAGTCTTGGACTCTCTTCTTACATTCACATGCTCCTTTGCCTCGATTGCCTGATGCAGACCGTCGGAGTAACGGCGGCCGGGCATGATACGTCCCGTAAACTCATCGACGATCAGGACCTCATTGTCCTTCACAACATAGTCCTTGTCGCGGAACATCAGGTAGTTGGCACGGAGGGCCAGAATGATATTGTGCTGGATCTCCAGATTTTCCGGATCCGCCAGGTTTTCGATGTGAAAGAACTGCTCCACCTTCGAAACGCCTTCCGCCGTCAGGTTCACCACCTTATCCTTCTCATTTACGATAAAGTCTCCGGTCTCCTCGATCTCTTCGCCCATGATTGCGTTTAATTTACTGAATTCCGCAGACTCCTCGCCGCGCTTTAACTGTCTTGCGAGAACATCGCAGACCTCGTAAAGCTTGGTGGACTTCCCGCTCTGTCCGGAAATAATAAGGGGGGTTCTCGCTTCATCGATCAGGACAGAGTCCACCTCGTCAATGATACAGTATTCCAGACCGCGGAGAACCATCTCTTCCTTATAAATTGCCATGTTATCACGCAGATAATCGAAACCGAGCTCATTGTTGGTCACATAGGTGATATCACAGTTATATGCTTCTTTTC
Source organism: Lachnospiraceae bacterium (assembly GCA_022788065.1). Lineage (GTDB taxonomy): Bacteria > Bacillota > Clostridia > Lachnospirales > Lachnospiraceae > SUG393. The sequence goes on from JALEWG010000088.1 coordinate 15,593, forward strand.
TCTCTTTTGAGGTCATAGAGTTTAAAACCACTCCGACCTTCAGTCCCAGAAATTCATGGACCTGTCCCATCCATTCGGCGTCACGCTTTGCCAGATAGTCATTGACCGTTACGATATGGACGCCCTTTCCGGTCAGGGCATTCAGGTAAGCCGGACATGTGGAAACGAGAGTCTTTCCTTCACCGGTCTTCATCTCCGCGATTCGTCCCTGATGAAGAACGATTCCGCCGATCAGCTGTACCGGATAGTGCTCCATATTCAGTACACGCTTTGCGGCCTCCCGCACTGTGGCGAATGCCTCGGGAAGAATATCGTCCAGAGTTTCTCCGTTTGCAAGGCGCTCTTTAAATTTTCTGGTCTGATCCTTTAACTCCTCGTCGCTCATCGCCTGCATCGTCGGACGCAGCTTTTCAATTTTATCAATGATCGGGTAGATCAATTTCAGCTCCCGCTCACTGTGCGTTCCAAACACTTTTTCAACAAGGTTCATTGTACACGCTCCTAAATCTGAAAATTGGTATAATTACCTATAATACAATCCTTTATATTCTAACACCTCCGCCCGTTTTATTCAATCCTTTCCTTTATTTTTTACAAAAGCTTCACACTCTCCGCCAAAAGATCCCGCTCAGAACACGTAATTATGGTAAACCAGACAAATTGCACAAAATTTATGTTCGATTTTCCCTTTATCCACTTTATCCACAATAATCCACATACTTTTTGTTGATAGTTGTCCACCCCGATAAATGCCTTTTTTGCGGCAAAAAGCAGTTATACACCAGGTTATCCACATTATCCACATTTTTTTCAGTGGAAAAATCCCTTTTCCCGGCGGATCACTAATTTGTTCCATTTTTGTACACATCTTATAAAATTCTATTTTTCGACCATTATTTACCAAAAAACCATTGACAAACGGCGTACCTTGTCGATATTTTTTTATCGTTTTAATCTTTTTTTAATATTTCTAAATTGTCGCATTTCTATGTGTTCTCTGTTGTTTTTTACAGAATTATATGTTATAATAATACCATCTCAAAAGAAGGAGTTGATTTTATGCGTTACACAATCAGCGGAAAAAACATCGACATCACACCGGGTTTAAGAGATGCAGTGGAAGGAAAACTTGGAAAACTGGAACGCTATTTTTCTCCTGATACAGAAGTACAGGTAACCTTAAGCGTAGAGAAAGGACGCCAGAAAATCGAGGTAACGATTCCTGTAAAGGGCTCCATTATCCGGGCCGAGCAGGATTCCAGTGATATGTACGTATCCATTGATCTTGTGGAAGAAATTATTGAACGCCAGATTAAGAAATACAGAACGAAATTAATTGATAAAAAACAGAGTGCTCTCTCGTTCAGCGATGCATTCCTTCAGGAAGAACCGGATCATGAGGAACCGGTAAAGATCGTCAAGACAAAACGCTTCGCAATGAAGCCCATGGATCCGGAGGAGGCATGTATCCAGATGGAGCTTCTCGGACACAACTTCTTTATGTTCCTCAATGCAGAGACCAATGAAGTCAATGTGGTTTACAAGAGAAAATCCAATTCCTACGGTCTGATCGAGCCGGAGTTCTAAAAGGGGACAGGCTCTGTACAATAATATATCGGTTTTAAAAAGAGGCTTCCGCCGGGTATGCGGAAGCCTCTTTTTCATACTCATTTCTATTCGGAACACATTTATTTGTCTTTTTCTTCCTTCTTCACCATGGCGGGGTTGTCCTCAACGGTGATGATTCCCTTTTTCCAGAGGATTCTGGATGTGATGATCGCAATCGGAAGCATTGCAATGATCAGGAAACCGATGGCTCCGAACAGGGAACCGCCGGATGTGATTCTGACTACCAGGGACAGTACACTCACGATCACAAGAACCGGGATCACACCCTTGATTCCGTGCTTTACGATCTTACTGCCGGAATTTCCGCTGGAGAAGAGTCCCAGTGTCAGGGATCCGAACAACGCCGGAATTATGTAATTGGAGGCCGTCTTGACCTGCGGAATCTCAAACACGAAGCTGATTCTGGAACTCAGAAGCGCTGCAAGCGCCAGAATCACGATCGTCATGATGGAGGAAACCGCTACCGCCACAGAGGCAACCGCATCGCCCTCCGGGGTATTCTGCTCCGTCTTTGTAAGCTTGATCGCGTTGATCGCGCACGGCAGCTTCAGGTTCATAATATTTCCGGTAATGAAGGTCAGGTACGCCGAGCTTCCGAGAACCGGCGTATAGCTGATCGCCTCGGAAATTCCCACCGGGATATAAATCAGAAGAATACTGAACGTCGCCAGGTTAAACACATCGCCCAGAGTCGGCATCGCGTCATATACCGTCAGCACGATGAACGGGATCGCAACCATATAGATCAGAGCGATTACCGTTCCGATACGCCCTACACTGTGAGACCACTCCTGGAACGGATCCATTGTTACTTTTGTATTTTTCTCTTTACCCATCGAAAAGTCCCCCTCTACTTAAAAATGCCTGTCCAGAGCAGCGATGAAAGCATACCTCCGATCATGGAGAATGCCATGATGAATTCTCCGAGCCATTTGAGACCCGGTTTTGAAGACAGAACGCCGAGGCCTACCGCGATCACAAGTCCGGTCAGCATAACCGCAGCCTGGATTGTATCACCGATCAGAAGGACCGGTACATAGACAGAGAACAGGCACAGCATAAAGCAGCCGCTCAGCACATATTTCCATGTGCTGGCATTTTCTGTCTTGGAAACACTCATGCAGAGTTTTTTACCCAGCGGGATCAGTACAAAAAATCCGCTCAGCATACCGATGCTCATGAGGATCATCACCACGCCGAACTGGCTGCCGGTGGCGCTCTCCAGCATCTGTGCGCTTGTCTCATATCCGATCGCGGAAGCGACACTGCTGGAGATCAGCGTCTCATAGGAAAGGGAACCGATAACGGAGAGTCTCCACCAGGACCATACGGTGCCCAGTACCGGAATCAGTGCGAACAGACCTACCACAATGGAAAGGCTCGGTACGATTGAGAACACGATACTGGATTTGATCACCGACTGTAATGCCTCTTTGGAGATTCCCAGTTCGATACAGCGGGCATATGCCTTTTTGAAGTACAAAAATGAAAATGCGGCAATGTAGATCAGACCGATGCTGACAAGGATCAAAAGCAGCGGGCTGTTAATAATTTCTTTCATAACTCATTCCTCCCGTTTCATGATTTTTATCTGTGATCTTCCAGCCACCGCATCGCCGCGTAAGCATAAACGGCACTGCCGGGGGCCAGTACGGAATCGTCAAATTTTACCATCGGATGGTGCTGCGGATACGCGTAGCCCTTCGACGGTTCTCCTGCGGCCAGCGCCAGCATAATGGACGGCACTTCCTGGCTCACATATGCAAAGTCCTCAGAGCCCGCGGATTTCGGAGCTTTCCCGTCGCCGGACATCGCAAGGATCTGATCCTGCGTGAATGCCTTTGTCGGACCGAGAAGCTCTTTCATATAGGCAGCCACCTCTCTCGACAGATCTCCGTTATTGTCGAGGACCGGACAGCCCTTCTTGAATTCCACATTTGCCTCCGCCCGGAATGTGGATGCGACGCCGGAGCAGATCTCCGACATTCTCTTCTTGATATACGCGCGGACCTCTTCGTCGTAGGTACGGATCGTACCAGCCATGGTCACCGTATCCGGAATGACATTGGGGGCCTGTCCCGCATGGATGGTTCCCACCGTCAGAACAGCCTCGTCCGTAAGTGCAAGCTCTCTCGCGTGGATTTCCTGCAGACCCGTAATGATGTGCGCCGCAACCGTAATCGGATCCACCCCGTTATTGGGCATGGAGCCATGACAGCCTTTTCCCTGGATATGGATCTCAAAGAAATCGGCGCCGGGTGCGCTTACGCCGCCGGAACTTACGATCACACTGCCTGCCGGGAACGGCATTCCAGCCATCACGTGGATCATCATTGCAGCATCCACGTCCGGATTCTTCAGTACGCCCGCCTCGATCATATCATGGGAACCGGCGAAAATCTCCTCCGCAGGCTGGAACATCATCTTTACGGTTCCTTCGATCTCGTCCTCATGATTTTTTAACAGTCTGGCGGCGCCGAGCAGCATGGTCGCATGCATATCATGACCGCACGCATGCATGTTTCCGTTGTCGCACGCAAAATCCACATCCGCCTGCTCCTTCATAGGAAGTGCATCCATGTCGCCGCGGATCAGAAATACCCTGCCGGGTTTCTTTCCGCCTGCCGTAACGACAACCCCTGCTTTTCCACAATCCTGCGGTTCATACCCCATTGCCGCAAGTTCTTTCTTTACGAAAGCGACTGTGTCCTTCAGGTCGAAGCCCACTTCGGCATGGCGGTGCAGATAATGCCTTTTTTCGGTCAGATCCTGCTCATACGCGAGCGCTTCTTTCATCAACTCTTCACTGTTCACAGCAATCCCTCCTATTGCTTAATATTTTTGGAATATTAAAAGAACACTTCTTTAAATCGATTATACACCGTTTCATGCAATATTGCAAATGGTCTGATTGTTTTTTTATATATTTTGTTGATTTTGTATAGTTTTTTCCTTTGAATATGATTTTCAGAAGTTCCATCTTGATTTTTGGAACACTTTGTTGGAAAATAGAACATAGAGTTCCGCCTTCGGCGGGCAAATATGAAACATCGGAGTTTTCGCATGAAATATCATATTTTAATTATCTCTTCCACCTACCTTTATCAGTATATGAAGGATATTCTGGCCACTTATTCAAATAATATTGACTATCGGGTCGTGGAATATCATTCCTTTTCGGAACTTCCTTCCATATACGAGGAAAATGAGACCTGGGCCGACGGGATCCTGACCACCGGTATCGTGGTCCAGACAGTTTTAGAGCGCGTGATCCCGGGACTCTCCAAGCCGCTCCTTTCCCTGGCGACCGATAACGAGAGCTTCTATCGGATCCCGCTGGCGCTTCTGATCGAAAACCGGTCCCTCTCGCCGGAGCGGATCGTGTTTGATGTATTCGTAACAGAAACTGCTGCAGGCTCAGTCCGGGATCTTCTCGACTTCAGAAGCATCCGGGAAATGTTTCCGGACTTCGGCCAATGGCTGGGGAGCGCCTCCCTGGAAGACCTCTACAAAGTGGAGGAAGAAAAGCTGGCGATCATCGAGTCCCTCTGGAGACAGGACCGGATCGACATGGTAATCTGCCGCTACGGAAATCTGGTTTCAAAGCTCAAACAGCTCAACATTCCGTGCGTGTTTGCTGCTTCCACGGATGAATACGTCCGCCAGACCATACAGCTGATCATAACGGCCGTCAAGGTAGATAAACTTACGGCGCACTCTCCCGCAGTCATTTCCATCATTCCGGCGGAATCGGAGACCTGTATCTGGAACGACCATATGGAAATCTCCCTCAGAAAGGCTCTGATGGATTTTGCGCAGAATAATGACATGGATTTTCTGATTCAGAAAAAGAATCATTCCATTCTGGTTCTCACAGAAAAAGCGGTCATCTCCTGTCTGACAGACAAGTTTCAGGCCAGCTTCATTTCAGAGTACCTGAAAGAAACCATCCCATTTCCTCTTTCGGTCTCCTACGGGATCGGCAACACCATGGACGAAGCGATGAACAACGCGGATATGGCATACCGCTCCTCCCAGAACCGCGATGACGTCTATCTGGTGGATGCGGATCATCGGCTAATCGGTCCCTTAAGCGGTGGCTCCACTGTGATCTCCAGCAGCATTCTGACACCGCAGATCCAGTCCATCGCCGAAAAATCGTCCCTCTCCACCGCAACGATCCACCGGATCAACCGGCTGCTCCTCCTTTTGGGGAAGCGGGAGCTCACCAGCAGCGAACTGGCTGAAAACTTTCATATTACCCTGCGCGGAGCCAACCGGATTCTGCAGAAGCTGGAGCACGCGGGTGTGGCAAGGGCTGAACTGCAGAAATCCAGTCATATGCGGGGGCGCCCCACAAAGATCTACCGGATTGAATGGGAAATATAGGAATATGAATCCGGTTTCTATCTATGGACATGCCCCGGATACAGTGGTAGAATTACTCTGTAATTCAGGCAGAAATCATTGGAAATAAAGGAGTATTACATTCATGAAGCAGATCATTCCCGATTCCTGGAAACAGGAACTTAACGCATTTAAAGAAAAAACTGAAGCTTTTTATGCCGGAGAGCTGGACAAAAATTCCTATAAAGGATTTTCCGGCAAATACGGCAGCTATGCCCAGAAAGGCGGAAAGGCGCATATGCTTCGTCTTCGCATGACAGCCGGCCGCCTCACAAAGGAAAAAATGGCATTCGCGGCAGACGCGATCCGGAATCACAGCGTCGACATGATTCATTTCACTACCTGCCAGACACTCCAGCTCCACAACCTTCAGAGGAACTCTGTCTATGACATTATGGAGCATGCCCTCGACTGCGGCATTGTAACCATGGGAGGCGGCGGAGACTATCCGAGAAATGTGATGTGTTCCCCCCTCTCCGGTGTGGAAAAGGGAGAATATTTTGATGTGATGCCGTATGCGGAGGCAACTGCCGAATATGCGATGAGCTTCATCAACGCGGAAAAAATGCCGAGGAAGCTGAAGATCGGATTTTCCAGTTCCCCATCCAATATTCCCCATGTCACCTTCCGTGACCTGGGATTTGCGGCGAGAGAAGACGGAGCCTTTGACGTTTACAGTGCGGGCGGTCTCGGCAGCAATCCGAAATTCGGTGTAAAAATAGCGGAAGCTGTGAGACCGGACCAGGTTCTCTATTACGTAAAAGCCATGTGGCTCACCTTCCGCTCCTACGGCAATTATGAAAACCGCGGCAAGGCCCGCACCCGCTATATGGTGGAGGCTCTGGGCGGCGCCGAAAACTATAAGAACGCATTTCTTGAAAAGCTGAAAGAAGTAATGGATTCCGGAGAGGATCTGACACTTCACCTGACCGTTCCGGCAATTACAAAACAGGGCGACGGTTCGGAAGCCTCCGGACCGCGCGTGATCGCACAAAAACAGGCCGGCCTCTACGCGGTGAAATGGCACCCCATCGGCGGATCTCCGGCGCCGGAAGACTTCTGTGCGTTATATGATGTGATTAAAGATATGGAGGCGGTCGAACTCCGTCTGGATCCCGACGAAACCGTATATATTATCAATCTGACCGGTGCAGAGGCCGAAAAAGTGCTGGATGCAACGGCAAACGGTGCAGAGTCTCTCTTTGAGTATTCCGTTAGCTGCATCGGAGCTTCCATCTGCCAGCAGGGCGTCCGGGATTCCCAGGCTCTCTTAAGAGCGTGTGTTCAGTCTGTCCGCGACGCGAAGATCCCGTGCGGTGCGCTCCCGCTGATCCACATTTCCGGCTGTCCTTCCTCCTGCGGAACTCACCAGACCGGCGCGATCGGATTCCGCGGCGGCGTGAAGCTGATTGATAAAGTGCCGCACCCGGCTTTTGTGCTGTATGTAAACGGCTGCAGCGTGCAGGGCCGTGAGGCCATGGGCCGTGAAGTCGGAACCATGCTGGAGGCGGAGATTCCGGCATTTCTTGTCTCTCTCGGAAACACAGTGGCGGCAAGCGGAATGACCTTCGAAGAGTGGAATGCGAAAGATCCATCCGCCATTGACCGTGCGGCAGCTCCTTATCTGAAATAGGAACAAGGCAAAAAAATCCGGCGGATGCAATTTTGCATCCGACCGGATTTTTCTTTTCCGTTATTTTTCGCGGCGATAATATATATTGAAGTCCGCATTTTCGTTACGTCTGACTTTCCGACTAGCAGGTCGCTCCGCCCGTCAGATGTAATTTCGCATCGAGAATTTCCTGCTTTCTCTCCAGAATATCATTGGAAAGAAGCTGTCTCTCCACTTCCTCAAATCCGATTCTCGCGATCGTATCGGCGAAACGCTCGCCGGTCTTTCCCTGCTCACGGAATAAG
>JALEWG010000109.1 GCA_022788065.1 Lachnospiraceae bacterium
GAATAGAACTTACAACAGAATTACTGTTTTTCAGCAGACTCGTGCTCGCCCTTTTTCTTAGGAGGCGAACGCTCTATCCTACTGAGCTACAGAGACGAATTCATATAAAAAGCATACACTTTATAATAGCAAACCATATGAGGAAAGTCAAGCAAAAGAATACCCATATCTAAACAGCATCTCAAATTGCGTGCTTCTGAATTTCTTTAAAATTCAGGATTCCCTGCAGCCAGATCTGACCTTTGAATCGCCTTCCCACTGCCGGTTCCCCTAGCAGATCCTGACTGTTAATGCATACGGTAAACTGCATGTCACTGCAGTCCAACTTCAATTTATAAATTTCCTCTTTAGTGTAAATATTTCTTATTTTCTGTATTTCTTTAATTTCTCCAATAACAGAGTACTGATCACACTCGATACCGCACGGCATAAAGCAGGAATCAATAATCGAGTAAATGTCCTCCTTCATGGCACGCCTGGAAATTTTCGAGTACAGATCAATATCTTCGATCGTCAGCGTCTCCATAGCGTCCTCATCGCCGTTTCTGGCAGCTTCAATGAGGCTGCTGCGATCCTTTGCCGCTACTTTTGCCATCTGGATCTGTTTCTGCGTTTTCTTCACCGGAAGAAGTATTTTTCCTGATACAGACAGTCCCGTAAGATTCACGGACTGGACCCGGTATGCCTCCTTTTTCTGAATACATTTTTCCCGGTAATCCAGGAAATTCTGCACATAGAAAATCAGTGAAATGCCGACACGCATCTCATCTGCCATTCCGGCATACGTATCCTTTTCCGCATGTCTCTGAATCGAACACTCTGCATCGGTACTCACCTGCTCACTTTCCAGATACGGAAAATAAAATTCCCGTTCAAAATTTCCTTCTCCATTCAATTCTCCGATTATGGAAATTCCTATTCCTGGAGCCGCCTCCGTGCGCATTTCGCACACATTCGTTTCCTCGTCAATCTGTACGCACCTGGTCAGCGATGGCTGTTTCTGTAATAGATCCAGAAGGGATTCGATATCCTTTTTTTTCTGGTACATGCTGAATCCGGCCGCACGTAAAAATTTATGCATATGGATCAATATTCTCCTTCTATTCCCATTCTTTCATCTTCCGGTTCCTGACGCAAATCTGCATCTTCCGCGATTTCAGCTTCCATTGCTTCTCTCTGAAGCTTTCTCAGTTCCTTCATGCGCTCACTTTTCATCCGCTCACTGTTGGGAATTTCGATTGACTGCTCACCGGAACCGAATTTTTCTTTTTTTCTTTTCGATTTGCTCTGAGAGTCCGGGGCGTTTCACGTAACCGAGCGCCTGCTCCAATGCCTCCTGTTCTTCACTTCCGAGAAGCACTTCGGTAGCCCCCTCCTCTACCTCTTTCAGATACAGATAACAACCTTCACGGCTGTGAACGACGTCAAGAATAAATCCTGTATTATTGTCATTCAGCATGGCGATAACGAAGCTGAGATTACCACCCATACCTTTGAAGGCATTATATTTAACAAATCCGAATTTCTGGAATGAATCTTTGACTTGTTTGGACAAAACTTTCATCATATCCTTACTTGCTCTGTCCTTCGTATTCATTTCCTTTAACTGATCCAGAATCTCCATAATCGTATCTTCCAGAGTCTCTGCATCTTTTCCCCGCATAAACACATCATATCTGCGGTACAGCTTATTCATCTTTATAATACAGACGATCACAGCTGCGAGAAGTACAAGATTCAATACCGAAAATCCAATGATCAGGATCACCGGATCAAACGGAAGATTGTACAATATACTGTTTTCCATATTTATATTTTTTCTGTCCTCTCATTGATAATAGTCTGATTATTCAAATTATGGAAATTAATCAGGAATGCATGGATTCCATCAGCTCGATCAGACGCTCCAGTTCTTCCTGGGAATAGTATTCGATTTCAATTCTTCCCTTATTTTTGTCTTTTCGATTAATGATAACCTTTGTCCCCATGATTGTTTTCAGTTTTTCTTCAATCTGCCTGTAAATCAGATTAATATCCGGCCCGTTCTGTCTTTCCGTTTTTTCTTTATCCGGCCGGTTCATAAGTTTAACAAGCTTTTCCACATCCCGAACGCTGAGATTCTCCTGGATGACTTTCATGGCAGCCTGATACTGGCTCTCCTGATTTTCCAGACCGAGAAGCGCTCTCGCATGGCCACTGGAAATCCGTCCCTCGATCAACATCTGCTGGACACGGGGATCCAGTTTTAACAAACGCAAGCTATTTGTGATTGTCGCCCGGTTTTTGGAGACCCGGGTAGCAATTTCTTCCTGTGTCAGACCAAATTCCTGAATCAGACGCTGATATGCCTGTGCTTCTTCGATTGGATTTAAGTCAGCACGCTGCACATTTTCAATCAGAGCGATTTCCATTGTTCTCTGCTTATCATACTCCCGAATCAGTACAGGAACTTCCTGCAGACCGGCCAACTTTGCTGCTCTCCATCGTCTTTCACCGGCAATAATCTCATAATGCTCGTCTTTTTTCTGTACAATCAGTGGTTGAAGGATTCCATATGTCTTTATGGATTCTGCCAGTTCTTTTAATGTTTCTTCATCAAATTTTTTACGGGGCTGCGTGCCATTCGGCTCAATCAGAGAAATTTTCAGTTTCTGTTCCACCGGTTTCTCAATGATTTTTTCGACAAGCTTTTCAACTATAACCGGTTCACTTTTCTCTTTAACAGACTTATTTTCTGTATTTTTTTTCCCTGAATCATGGTCAGGCTCCGCGTTTCTACTGTTCATCTTTTCCGATGAAGTTTTACCGGCTGATTTTCTGGTTGTCTCTGCCTTTTCATTATCTTCTCTGGTCACATCTTCTCCAAAAAATGCACCAAGTCCTTTTCCCAATCCTCTTTTTGCCATTATAATTCTTCTCCTCTGCCGATAACCTCAGCGGCTAAAAGCCGATAGTTTTCTGCGCCTGACGATCTGCTGTCATACATATTGATTGGCATTCCATAACTGGGTGCCTCCGCAAGACGCACATTTCTCGGTATGATAGTCTTATAGATATTTTCATTCAAGTGCTCTTTTACATTTTCCACAACTTCCAGAGACAGATTTGTTCTGGAGTCATACATTGTAAAGACAACTCCTTCTATTTCCAGATCGGGATTCATTTTTTTCTTTACCAGATTTACAGTTTTTAATACCTGGCTTAATCCCTCCAGAGCATAATATTCACACTGGATTGGAACCAGAACTGTATTTGCCGCTGTAAGTGCGTTAATAGTAAGCAGATTTAAGGAAGGAGGACAGTCTATGATAATAAAGTCATATTTGTTATTGAGAAGCATCAGATTCTTCTTTAAAATGCTTTCCTTATCCTTCATGTCCAAAAGTTCAATTTCGGCTCCTGCCAAATCAACATCAGACGGCATCACGTCAAGTCGTTCCTGTACACTCGGCATAATACACTGTTCCACGCTGCACTCACCCATCAATAGTTCATATACCGTGGTTTCTACAGTACCTTTTTCCACTCCAAGTCCGCTGGTAGTATTTCCCTGGGGATCAAAATCTACAGCTAATACTCTTTGACCTGCTTCTGCCAGACAGGCCGACAAATTGATTGCTGTCGTTGTTTTTCCGACTCCGCCCTTCTGATTTGTTATTGCAATGATACGTCCCATAATCAATGATCCTTTCCAACAGGTCAATTGTTTTGTTTACAGATTTTTACGGTAGCAGAACATAGTATAACATACTTTTTTTTATTTTCCTATTGTTTCCAAAGAGAAAATTAGAAATGTTTCACGTGAAACATTTTGCAGAATCAACAACTTTTCTGAATTGAAAATAGTCGCAGACTTAATCTATCTATTATGTTCCACGTGAAACATCCATATTGTACATGATTGCAGCATACTATTATAATTTTTCTTCCATAATGTATCTCTGAACATTCATACCCATACTCTCATAAAACTTTCTGGCATTTTCATTGAATTCCCAAACCATTAGATCCAGACGCTCGGCGCCCATTTCTTTTGCTTTCTGTTTTGCACAGTCAAACAGGTTCTTTCCTATTCCTTTTCCTCTGATATTTTCATCTACGCATAGATCATCCATATAGGCAGTTCTTCTTTCTATCATGCATGTTCTGTTGCGGAAAGAAACTATGCAGATTCCGATAACCTTGTTGTCTTCCTCTGCGAGAATTGTTATCATATCATCATTTTCCAGCATTTTTTCATACTCTTCTCTGGAGTATATATGTTCCGCTTCACAATAGAGATCAGGTCTCCCCTCAACGTGCAGCTTATGCACCTGGGACATCAACCGGTCAATCTCTTCATAGTCTTCCTTTTTCATATCTCTGATATGCATAACTTTTTTCCTTCTTTCATATACTAATTTACGAATGTTACTTTTCGCGCCATCATGCAATATGCAGACTCAGGACAGGCATTACATCAAATATCTCCGATTTATTGCTGCATATGCATATTATAATCCATGTTTCACGTGAAACATTTTAATTCTTCTTACGTTTTCCATAATTTTGTTGTAAGCAGATTTTGAATATATTATAATATAGACATCAGCATATATCAACGCGCAATCATTGAAACGGAGGTCGTGATCGCCACCATGAAAACAAAGAATAAACTGATTACAGCAATTCTTTTATCTACCGGTGCCGCCGCAGGCACCGCTCTGATAAATAAATACATTAAGATGACAGCCACTGCAAAAAATCTCTTAGAAGAACCCCGGTCCTTATGCTATAAGTGGCGCCTCGGAAATATTCATTACACGAAAACCGGAAGTGGAAAACCGCTGCTCTTTATCCATGATCTTGACTATGTTTCTAATGGTACAGAATGGGAGACTTTAATCCCATACCTGAAAGATCAGTATACAATTTATACCATAGACCTGCTGGGATTTGGCTGTTCAGAAAAACCGAATCTTACCTACACAAATTTTCTTTACGTCCAGTTAATTAATGATTTTGTAAAGTCAGAGATAGGAAGGCGAACAAATGTCATCGCGTCAGGATCGTCCTCTTCGATCATTACCATGGCATGTGCCTATAATCCGGACCTGTTTGAACAGCTCATGTTTATCAATCCGGAAAACTTTTCCTCCTGTGCCCAGATTCCGGGAAAATATGCAAAAATATATAAACTGATTCTGGACGCTCCAATAATCGGTACACTGCTATACCATATTGCGTCCTCCAGAGAAAACATAGAGCAACAGTTCCGGCAGAGATATTTTTATAATCCGTACAGTGTAAAACCTCTTTATATTGACAAATATTATGAATCTGCACATCTCGGACAATCTCCGAAAGCGGTCTATTCCAGTGTTCTTTGTCAGTACACGAAATGTAATATCAGCCGTTCTCTGGAAAAGATTAATAACAGTATTTATATTCTGGGTGGTGAAACAGAACCTGGAATCCGTGAGACCATTCGGGAATACACTCTATGTAATCCGGCTGTAGAATCGTCCGTAATTCCATCGACGAAACATCTTCCTCAGATGGAGAAACCGGAAGAAGTGAGCAGTTTTGTGAAAATGTTCTTTAATTGAACGATCCTGTCAACCAAAAAGACAACCGTAGATTGTGAATCTTTCACACACGGTTGTCTTTTTATGGCCTTTCGCATTGATTTTTTCGCATAATCACAATGCTTCTTTTATTTTAAAGGTTCTTTTGAAGGCATTCCGGCTTTGCGCGGATATTTTTTTGGAGTTATCCCCACCTTTTTTACCGGAATGAACGTTCTTTCCACATCTGTACCCGGTAATATGTGGGTTACGATCTCCCCCATCTCGCCGCCAAGCTTTTTCACCGCAGATGTGGCCTGCATCACTTCCTCTTCCGATTTTCCGGACTTATACGGGATAAAAAATCCTCCGGTCTTTACAAAGGGAAGGCAGTACTCCGAGAGTGTTGACATGTTGGCAACTGCCCGCGATACGCACAGATCATACTGTTCTCTGTATTTATTGTCACGTCCGAAATCTTCCGCACGGCCATGAACTGCCGAAATACCGGTAAGTCCCAGCTCCTTTATCACTTCGTTTAAAAATCCAACACGCTTATTTAAGGAATCCAGTAGTGTAATTTCCAGATTCGGAAACGCGATCTTAAGCGGTATTCCCGGGAAACCGGCTCCCGTTCCAACATCAATACAGTAATACGCTGCAGTTTTAATTCCAGGAAGTGTACTGACAAGAAGCAGACTGTCTGTAAAATGCTTCGTCACAACCTCTGAGAGCTCTGTGATTGCCGTCAGATTCATTACCTGATTCCACTGGATCAAAAGCTCATAATACCGGAAAAACTGCTCCTTCTGCTCCCCGGAAAGGGAAACCGAAAGTTCCGCTAAGCTCTCATCCATGAGTTTCTCAAACATTTCTGTCATGTATGTCTTGCTCCTCTGATTTATTTTCTTCCCATCTGTTCCAGGTGAACCATCAGAACAGAAATATCTGCCGGTGAAACGCCGGAAATTCTTGAGGCCTGCCCGATATTTAACGGCTGATACAGGTTCAGCTTCTGAACTGCCTCCAGTCTCAGGCTCTTTACCGTACTGTAATCAAAATTTTTCGGAAGCTTCCTGTTCTCTAATTTTTTGAACTGGGCCACCTGCTGCATCTGACGCCTGATATATCCGGCATATTTCAGATTTATGTCAATCTGTTTCTGAACATCTTGCGGGAGTTCCGGTCTATCTTCATCGAGCTCCGCCAGCATATCATAATTCAGTTCCGGACGTTTGATAAGCTCCGCCATGGTCGTCCCCGATTTTAACAGTGTACTCTGATGCTTTTCCAGGAATGTCTGTACCGTCTCGTTAGCTCCCAGCGTCTTTTTCTCAAGGCGGGTTACTTCTTCCTCGATGGCCTTTTCCTTCCAGAGCACATACCGGTACTGCTCTTCTGTCACCAGACCGATCTCATAACCGATCTTGCGGAGTCTCAGATCCGCGTTATCCTGCCTTAAAAGTAGACGATATTCCGCCCGGGAAGTCATCATTCGGTAAGGCTCATGATTCTCTTTTGTGACAAGATCATCGATCAGGACGCCGATATACGCCTGCGAACGGTCCAGAATCACAGCTTCTTTTCCCTGAAGCTTTCTCGCCGCGTTGACGCCGGCCATAAATCCCTGCACAGCCGCCTCCTCATATCCGGAACTTCCGTTAAACTGTCCGCCGGAGAACAGACCTTCAATATTTTTAAATTCCAGAGAAGCATCCAGCTGCCTCGGATTGATGCAGTCATATTCAATTGCATAAGCATTACGGACGATCTTAACATGCTCAAGTCCCGGTACAGTCCGGTACATGGCATACTGAACATCTTCCGGAAGAGAACTGGACATACCGCCCAGGTACATCTCATTGGTATATAATCCCTCCGGCTCCACAAAGACCTGATGTCGCTCTTTATCCGGGAATTTCACTACCTTGTCCTCGATGGAAGGACAGTATCTGGGACCTGTTCCCTCGATCGCGCCGGAAAAAAGCGGAGAACGATCCAGATTTGCGCGGATAATTTCATGCGTTTTTTCATTCGTGTATGTGAGCCAGCAGGAAACCTGTTCTTTCTGCACCGATTCCGGATCTGTGGAGAAAGAAAACGGAACGACTCTCTTATCGCCGAACTGCTCCTCCATCTTTGAAAAATCAATACTTCTCTTATCTGCCCGCGCCGGTGTTCCCGTCTTAAAGCGGAACATCTCGATTCCGTTTTCAACCAGAGAGTCCGTCAGATGATTGGCCGCCTGCAGTCCGTTGGGTCCTGTGGGATTGCTCACGTCACCGTAGATGCATCTGGCTCTCAGATAAACGCCTGTCGCAAGCACCACCGCCCGGCATTTATAAACTGCACCGGAATATGTTTTAACGCCGATGATCCGGCGCTTTTTTACCATATTTTCTGAAGTTTTTCTCTCTTCAGAAACAGTCCCAACAATTTCTTCCGTCAGGATTTCCGAAACCTCCGCCTGACGGACCGTCAGATGGTCTGTATTTTCCAGAACACGGCGCATTTCTCTCGTGTAATCCTGTTTATCTGCCTGTGCTCTCAGAGAATGCACGGCAGGTCCCTTGGATTCATTTAACATCTTGGACTGAATGAATGTCTTATCGATCACCTTTCCCATTTCACCGCCTAGAGCATCCAGCTCGCGCACCAAGTGTCCCTTGGAGCTTCCTCCGATATTGGGATTACACGGCATCAATGCAATACTGTCCACGCTAACTGTAAATACGATTGTTTCAAACCCCAGTCTGGCCGCTGCCAACGCAGCTTCACAGCCGGCATGACCGGCTCCCACTACGACAATATCGTAGGTTTCTTCCACACAAGGCATATTTTTTCCTCTTTTCTTCTATCAGTTCTCTGCCGGATTTTACTTACCCATGCAAAACTTGCTGAAAATTTCATTGACCAGATCGTCCTCCACGGATTCTCCGACAATCAGTCCCAGCTTTTCATATGCATTCATCAGATCTATGGAATAGAAATCCTCTGGCATTCCTTCTTCAATACTCTGTTTCACCATTCGGATACTCTCCAACGCTTCTTTCAGGGCCTTGGCATGACGTACGTTGGTAATCATGACCTGATCATTAAAATCAATCTCACCTTCATAAAACATGGATTTGATTTCTTCCTCCAGCCGGTCGATTCCCGTCTCTTCCTTAGCAGAAACTGCAATGACCGGATGACCCGAAGCTTCCGTGATCTCCTCCACAGACACAACAGGCTCCAGATCGCTCTTATTTAAGAGAACCACCGCTTTTCTGTCATGAATAAAATTCATGATCTGGCGGTCATTTTCATCAAGATCTCTGGATCCGTCCACCACATAGATGATCAGATCCGCATCTTCAGCCGCATCCATCGCCCGGGAAACACCTATTTTTTCTACCACATCGTCTGTATTCCGGATCCCGGCTGTGTCTACAATATTCAGGCTGATTCCCTGAAGACTAATATGTTCCTCCAGAATATCTCTCGTCGTGCCGGCAATGTCGGTGACAATTGCCCGGTCCTCTCCCACTAAAACATTCATAAGTGATGATTTGCCGGCATTGGGCTTCCCTAAAATAACTGTTTTGATTCCCTCTGAAATCACACGTCCGTTGGACGATGACCGGATCAGCTTCGTCAGTTCTTTTTCTGCCTCTTCTGCTACACCGTAAAGTTTATCCCTGTATCCGTCCAGGGAAATATGCTCCGGATCATCAAGCGCCGATTCAATAAATGCGATCTCATAAAGGATTTTTTCCCGAAGCCCCTTAATTTTTTTTGATACACTTCCCCGAAGCTGCTCCACCGATGACCTGAGCGCATATTCATTTTTGGAGTTAATCACATCAATAACAGCCTCTGCCTGAGAAAGATCGATTCTTCCGTTTAAAAATGCCCGTTTGGTAAATTCTCCGGGCTCTGCAATTCTGGCGCCAGCCTTTAAAACGGTCTCCAATATTTTTCTCGTCACCAGCATTCCGCCATGGCAGTCAATTTCAACCGTATCTTCCGCTGTAAAGCTTCTCGGTCCCCGCATGAGCATGACGAGCACTTCATCAATGATCTCATCTCCATCGCAGATAAAACCATAATGGATCGTATGGCTCTTTTCTCCGGCAAGCTTTTTCTTTCCGTTTTTCGTTTTAAAAACACGGTCCGCAACTGCGATTGCCTCATCTCCGCTGATCCTCACAATTCCGATTCCCGAATTTCCCATGGCCGTCGCAATGGCCGCAATTGTATCTGTATTTACCATAATTGATTCTCCGTCTGTGTTCCGGAACCTTCTGTCAATAGAAAACAAAGTTTCCTATAGAATAACACAAAGGGGCTGCCATAGGCAACCCCTGTTTACTTTCCATTATTCCTGATTTTTATCGAAGTCTTTTCTCGAAGATCTCGGTCTTCTGCTGTCTCTTCTCTCTTCTCTCTTGAGAGCGATCACAACATGACGGAACGGCTCTTCCCCTTCACTTCTTGTGAATACATACTTGTCATTCTGAAGTGCGGAGTGAATGATTCTTCTCTCATACGGATTCATCGGCTCCAGAGACACGGAACGTCTGGTTCTCTTAACCTTGTATGCAATGTTCTTTGCCAGTGTTTCCAGTGTTTCTTTCCTGCGCTCCCGGTAGTTTTCTGTATCCAGTTTTACTCTTAAGTAATCCTCGGATTCTTTATTTACCACAAGACTAACAAGATACTGGAGAGAATCCAGTGTCTGGCCTCTTTTTCCAATAAGGATTCCCATCTCTTCACCGGAAATGTTCACTTCCAGTTCTTTTTCTTCTTCATTCAACTTTGCATCCACATCTACGGAAAGTCCCATGGCTCCGAATACAGAGTTTAAGAAATCTACTGCTTTTTCATCGACGGTTTCCACTTTTTTCGCGCGGATCACTGCCGGTTTTGCGCCGATCAATCCGCCAAGGAGTCCTGTACTTCCTTTTTCAATCACTTCATACTGAAGTCTGTCGCTGCTTACACCAAGCTGAACGGAAGCCTGAATAATCGCGTCTTCCACAGTTTTCGCAGTTACAGTAATCATATCCATAATTGACCCCCCTTATTTCTTGCTGCGCTTGTCGTGAGCTTCATTATACTTTTGAACCATAGCTGCCTTGGATGCAAGACTGCCCGGTTTCGGATCATTGTTGTAGATCTTATTCGATTCTTCGATCTGCTTTGCAATCCGCTCTTTTTTCTGCTCTTCTGCCAGTTTTTCCTTTTCCTGCTCTTCCCTGATCGTCTTTAAGGAAGCCGTTGCATTCTGGGAAATCTTTGCGGGCGGAAGGCCTTCTTTTGCACGCTTTTTATTTACTTTTTCCAGATTTTTTCTGACCATTTCATCAATGTCAACTTTTTCCATATATGCATTGACAAAAAGCTGCTGAATAATCATAACCACGCTGGTAGCGATCCAGTAAATACCGAGACCGGCCGGCATCGTAACACAGATGAACGCGGAGAATAACGGCATGGTAGTCGTCATCATCTGCATGGACTGTGCTGCTGTGTTGTCCGGATCTGCCTTCGGCTGATTTCCCTGCATCAGTTTTGTGCTGATCCACTGGGTTACCGCTGCAAGGATCGGAATGATCCATGCAATGGACGGAATCCAGCCCGGTGCCTCAGCCATGTTGAGACCGAGGAATGTGTTCATCTTTTCAATCACACCTGCGTTTTCAGCAATTACACCGGAAATTGCCGGGAATGCGGCCTCGAGCTCTGCCCACTGTGTGGTGGAAAACTTATAGAGCAGGTCTACCAGTTTGTCCGCACTTGTAAAATCAAACTTATCAAGAGAATTTACCGCAGCCGCCTTTGTGATATCTGTAATTCCCTGCAGTTTTTCAATATATCCGGCCTGACTCATAAGTGGTGTAACCACATTGTCAAAATAAACACGTACGGACGGTACGTAAGCCGGAATGTTGTAGATAACACGATACAGAGCAAACAGAATCGGCATCTGGATTAAGAGCGGAAGACATCCGCTTGTCATGCTGGTACCGTATTTTTCGTAAACTGCCTGAATTTCAATATTCTGGCGCTGCATGGACTCATTGTCTGTTTTGCCCTTATATTTATTCTGGATGGCCTGAATCTCAGGATTCATAACAGACATGAGCTTCGTTGTTTTCTGCTGTTTGATCGTCAGAGGAATCATTAACATCTTCATTACGATCGTGAATAAAATAATACACAGACCTACGTTAAAAACTCCGAACTGGCCTGTGAACCGGAACAGAATGTCCATGATATAGCCAAGGACAGTCGCAATAGGTCCAAGGATAGACCCTGCTTTTGTTAAAATCATACCTTAACCTCCAAGTTTTACGGGACCGGATCATAACCGCCTTTTGCAAACGGATGACAACGGAGAATCCGCCTGCAAGCAAGATAAGTACCTTTTACAGCACCGTATTTTTCAAGTGCCTCCAGGGCGTACTGGGAACACGTCGGTGTGTAAATACAGTGAGGACCAATACATGGAGAAATGAATTTTTTATAAAATTTCACCAGTCCAATCAACAACCGCTTCATAACGCCTCTCACTTCGATTCTTTTAAAATGTTATGCAGCCCGCACAGGTGCAGAAACGCACTTTCAATTTTGTCGAATTTTTTGTCCTTTGCCGCTGCTCTCGCAACCACGATGATGTCTTTTCCATCTTCCAATTTGTCTTTATTTAACCGGAAACTCTCCCGCACCAGCCTTGCAAATCTGTGTCTCTCCACACTGTTGCCGAATTTCTTGCTGGCTGAAATACCGATTCGATTCCCCTGCCTGTCCGTATCAAGCACATACATGACCAGATACTTGTTTGCATATGATTTTCCCGTCCGGTAAACGGCCTGGAACTCGCTGTTTTTCTTTAACGACTGGAATCTTTTCATTAAAAAACTCCTGAAACTGAAAAAAAGAGTACCCAAAAGTTTTCCTCAACTTCCGGATACTCTCTTGGATTCATTAAGCTGATAATCTTGCTCTACCTTTTGCTCTTCTGGCAGCTAAAACTTTTCTACCGCCTGCGCTGCTCATTCTTGCTCTGAAACCATGAACTCTTTTTCTCTGAGTATTTTTCGGCTGAAATGTCATTTTCATAAACCCGGCACCTCCTCTTACTATAAAATATAAGTACCTT
>JALEWG010000126.1 GCA_022788065.1 Lachnospiraceae bacterium
ACAAAGACGTTCGAATACCTGACAGATCGCGTTGCTGGCAACCACTGCCGCACCCATATGCCCTAATATGATCGTCAGGATGTTGGAACCTAACCCTAACAGTGAATCACTTATAAGAACCGGTAATCCCAGCTTAAAGTATGAACTGATTCATGCAGTGATTTAACCCGACAGCCGCTTCTATATCAAAAATGAGCTGCCATATCAGCGAAATCATTCGCCAAATGGCAGCTCGCCCTTTTTACAATTATTTCCTGATCTCCGCCGTCACTTCGTTCGGAATTACAAACTCCACACAGCCCATATATCCCGGCGCCACTTCATATTCATCGAACGCCACGACGATCTCGTTATTCTCGTTCAGATAGAATGACGTTTCATCGGTGATTTCTTTAAAATTCAGTTCTTCGATCTCATCGTCGACCCAATAATAAACCATATCGTCCGCCTTCATCTGCTCACGCATCTGTTCCTTGATATTCTCACTGATCGGCGTGATATAATCGGCTCCGTCCACAAAGAGGTCCTTCCATGCGAGGCGCTCCCCGGTCGTCAGATCGATCGTATAGAAATAGTTCCACTGCGTGCCGCTTCCTGCTCCCTGATAGCAGATCAGTTTCAGTGTAAAATAATCATCGGTTGTATTGATCACTTCACTCTTAACCAATATATCCTGATACCCCTCTTTGTACTGAAGGTTATCCTCAAATTCCCCGACGATCTTTCCTGTGATCTCCTTAATTTCGGCATTGATTTCTTCCGTGGTTTTCTTTAGCTTATCCTGTACCTGCCCGTCCGGGGTACCGCTTTCCGGCTCCGCACCGGCAGAAAGTTTTTCATCATCCGCAACAATTTCCGGTATCTGAATATCCGCGTTATTTCGTTCGCTCTCATACTGGTAATCGCGGAATGTCACGACCTTCACCAGGCTGCCCAAAACCGGAATTCTGCTCATTGCATACGCAATGTCCGGGGAAGTGTTCGGCAACGCGACAAATACTGCGACTGCGGCCGCTGCGGCCGCGATATTTCTTATCACTGGCTTTCTGCTCATGTTTCGTTTCTCCTCCTTCGCTTCGCGAATACGATTTTTCATTGCCATGATCTGGGTGTCAGACATCCGGATCATTTCATACTGTCTTTTTGCACTTTCTATCTTTTCCAGATTCCGATCCATCTTTTCCCTGTTTCGTTCCATATTTTCCCAATCTGTCTTTTTCATGGTCTTCCTTCCTTTCCCTTTATTCCCACCGTCCGTCATCCAGAAGTTCCAGCCGTAGCTTCTTAAGCGCCCGGTACAGCCGGCTTTTAACGGTATTTACGTTTTCACCCATGATCTCCGCGATCTCGGTCAGTTTCCTGTCCTCAAAATATTTCAATTCGATCACAGCCTTATCTTCCTTTGGCAGCATATCCAAAGCCCGCTGCAAATCGATGTTCTCATATATGTCCTCTTTTCCCTGCTCCGTTTCCACTTCTTCCAGCGGGACCGGGCTCTCCTGTTTCAGGAAACGAAATATCTCATTCAGCATAATGCGGTAGATCCATGTCGCCGCGTATTGCTCATGCTTTAGAGTATCACTGTACAGGATCACCTTGTATGCACCGTTCTGCACGATATCACCGGCATCCGCCTCGTTGTGTACGTAGCTGTAGGCCAGACGGTAGTAGCTGTTATAGTTTTCCAACAGAAGCTGTTCCAGTATCTGTTCTTTCGTATTCTTTTTCTGAAATATCATCGGCCAATGCCACCTCCTTTATTGTTTTCTGATGATTAGACCTTAGAGGCCGGCAAAAAGTTTCATGACCTGAATAATTTTTATTTTTTCCAGGCTCCATTCTGGATTTTCAATTTTTTACACACAAAAAAGCCTTCCCTGTACTTTGCCCGGTCGGGGAAGGCTTTTGTTTTCTTCAACTTGGTCAACCACTCTGTGGTGTTCGTGCTATTCGTTCATTTTGGCTAACTTCGCTGCCTGGTCCGCTGCGATCAGGCTGTCGATCAGCTCGTCCAGATCGCCGTTCATGACGGAGTCGATCTTGTATAATGTCAGCTTGATCCTGTGCTCGGTCACACGGCCCTGCGGGAAGTTGTAGGTACGGATCTTTTCGGACCGGTCGCCGGTACCGATCTGGCTGCGGCGTGCCTCGGCTTCCTCGTTCTGCCGGCGCTCCAGCTCCATATCATACAGCTTGGAACGCAGCAGGCGGAACGCCTTTTCCTTGTTCTGCAGCTGAGACTTCTCTGTCTGGCTGTAGATCACGATGCCCGTCGGGATATGAGTCAGGCGGACTGCGGAGTCTGTGGTGTTAACGCATTGTCCGCCGTTACCTGACGCGCGCATTACATCGATGCGGATATCCTTGTCGTCAATGACAACGTCGAATTCCTCTGCCTCCGGCATGATCGCCACGGTCGCTGTGGACGTGTGGATACGGCCGCCGGACTCGGTCTCCGGGACACGCTGTACACGGTGTACACCGCTCTCATATTTCAGTCTGGAATAAGCGCCCTGTCCCGTGATCATGAATTCCACTTCCTTCATGCCTCCGATTCCGCTCTCACTGACGTTGATCAGCTCCACCTTCCATCTTCTGCGCTCCGCGTAATGAACGTACATACGATATAATTCAGAAGCGAACAGAGCCGCCTCGTCTCCGCCTGCGCCGGCACGGATCTCGACGATAACGTTCTTGTCATCATTGGGGTCCTTCGGAAGAAGCAGGATCTTTAACTTCTGTTCCAGCTCCTCTATGCGCTTCTTTGCGTCCGCCAGTTCCTCCTTTGCCAGCTCTCTCATCTCTTCATCACTCTCTTCCTCCAGAAGAGCGAGGCTGTCCTCCACATCCTGTTTTGCCTGTGTGTATTCCTTATAAGTTTCCACGAGAGGAGTCAGATCCGCCTGCTCCTTCATCAGCTTGCGGAACTTTCTCTGGTCTTCGGCGATGGACGGATTGTTTAACTCGAGCATTATTTCTTCGTAGTGTCTTACCAGATCATCTAAACGGTCGAACATAATAAACCTCCTGTCATTCTGCCGGCAGCTGCTGCCGGGGTCATGTCTTCCTGACGGTTCTGCCGCCGGAGACCAGTCACGCAGTCTGCCATCTGCCGCAGACCACCCGGTCCTTTCCTGCCAAATCTTTTATCACTTCTGTATCTTTAAATCCATGGGAGCGAAGCAGACTGCTCACTGCCTCTCCCTGATCATATCCGATCTCAAAATAAACGGACCCGTTTTTCTTTAAAAACCGGCCGCATTCCTCCGCCAGCCTGCGGTAAAAAAGCAACCCGTCCTCCGCTCCGTCAAGAGCGTTTCTCGGCTCAAAATCCCGGACCTCCGGCTCCAGTCCCTCAATGACGCTGCTTGGAATATATGGCGGATTGGAGACGATCACATCGTACCGGTCCGTTTCCGGAGAAAACTCGGAAAACAGATCGCTCTGGCGAAAGCACACATTGCCGGCCCCCGGAATCCCGGCGGCATTTGCCCTGGCCACCACCAGAGCCTCCTCTGAAATGTCGGCAGCCTCGACATGACGGTAACCGCCCAGCACCGCAAGGCTGATACCAATGCAGCCCGATCCGGTGCACATATCAAGCACAGAGATATTTTTTTCCTTATGCGCAGAAAGCACCGTCTCAACCAGGATCTCCGTATCCTGTCTCGGAATCAGCACATGGCGGCTGACCGTAAATTCCAGCCCCATAAATTCCTGCGTCCCTAATATATGCTGGAGCGGTTCCCGCTTCGACCGTCTGGAGAGTCCGCTTTCATACGATGCGAACGCTTCCTCACCAGGCCCGGCCTGTTCGCCGGAGCAGAGAAAGTACTGCATCCGACTGATCCCGAATGCGTGTTCAAACAAATACCACGCGTCCAGATCATACTCGGCAACGCCAGCCTCCTTTAGCTTCTCTTTTCCGGCTGCCAGAAGCTCTCCCCAGGTGCCTTTCCCTAACATGCGGCATTGCCCTCCGCCTTCTTAAAATATCCCTTCGGATATGTCTCCGGGAAATTCTCCTCCAGATACTTTTTCCAGTCAAATACCTGTTCAACAGCCACAATAGCTACCTCGATCATAGAATCGTCCGGTTCTGTCGTTGTCAGTCCCTGCATCCACATGCCGGGACGGCTGACGAGATCCATGATCTTTGAATTGCTTCGTCCTGCAAGGCGAAGAACCTCGTAGGAGATCCCCGCAATCACCGGGATCAGAATAATCCGGCTCACAATCCTCAGCCATATGGTATCCACGCGGACCACCATAAAGAACAGAATGCTGATCACCATAACGATCAGCAGAAAGCTGGTGCCGCAGCGTTTATGCTCCTTGGAGCTCTTTCTCACATTCGCCACATTCAGTTCCAGCCCGTGCTCCAGACAGTTGATACACTTGTGCTCCGAGCCGTGATACATGAACGTGCGCTTGATATCTTCCATTCTGGAAATGATCTTGATATAGGCAACGAAAATTCCGATGCGGATAAAGCCCTCGAGAATCGCCATGATCGTATCGGAAGTAATAAACCGCCGGAATACCCCGGCGATCAGAAGCGGGAGCACCATAAAGATCGCGATGGCCATAAACACGGAAAATACCATTACAAGGCTCATCAGCGCACTTTCCGCCTTCTCTCCGAAATGGTCGATCAGAAATTTTTCAAATTTTCCCGGTTCCTCCTCTTGCTCATCGTCCTCAAAGAAGCTGGCCGACCAGGTCAGAGTCTTCATTCCCAGGATCATGGAATCAGCAAAGCTGAATACTCCCCGCACAAACGGCAGAGAAAAGAATTTAACTTTTTCCGTCATACTCACATAGGTATCTTTTTCCACCGCGATCGTGCCGTCCGGCTTTCTCACTGCCGTCGCATACTGGTCGCCGTTCTTCATCATGATACCTTCCAAAACTGCCTGTCCCCCGATGCCGGAATATTTCAATCTCATTACCTCCAGAATCAATCTGCTTCGCACATTCCGCTTTTATCCGCGGAATGTAAACATCTCCCTGAATCGAAAAAAGGTTGAGTTTTCGTTTCCAAAAGCTCAACCTTGCAATAATCAAACCTTATTTTGTCTTCACACCATACTTACGGTTGAACATTTCAATACGTCCGCGAGCGGAAGCAGCCTTCTGCTGACCGGTATAGAATGAATGGCATTTGGAACAGATTTCTACGTGAATGTCTTTCTTGGTAGAACCAGTTACAAATTCATTACCGCA
>JALEWG010000161.1 GCA_022788065.1 Lachnospiraceae bacterium
GTAGACATATGACGCTGGAAGAAAAATATATGAGGGAAGCGATCCGGCTGGCGAAAAAGGCGGCGGCGATCCGGGAAGTTCCGATCGGCTGTGTGATCGTGCATGACGGGAAGATCATCGGCCGTGGCTACAATCGCCGGACCATCGATAAAAACGTGCTGGCACATGCGGAGATTACGGCGATCCGGAAAGCATGCCGCGTTATGGGTGACTGGCGGTTAGAGGAGTGTACCATGTATGTGACCCTGGAGCCCTGCCCCATGTGTGCCGGTGCGATCGTCCAGGCCCGGATCCCGAAAGTGGTCATCGGCTGCATGAACCCGAAGGCAGGCTGCGCCGGATCAGTGCTGGACATGCTTCATGAAGACGGCTTCAATCATCAGGTGGAAACAGAGATCGGCCTTATGGGCGAGGAATGTTCCCGCATGCTGAAGGACTTTTTTAAAGAACTGAGAGAAGAAGGAAAAAGAAAAAAGCAGGAAAAGGCAGCTATGTCAGGAAAGGAGTAAAGAAAATGCTGATCATCAAAAACTGCAATCTGATTTCCATGTCCGGGATCTACAAAGAACTGTATGATGTGGCAGTTGAGGGAAAACTGATCCGGAAGGTGGAAAAGAACCTGATGCCGAAAGAGGGAGATACGGTCATTGACGCGGGAGGAAAGATCGTGACGCCGGGCTTTATCGAGCCCCACTGTCATCTGGGAACCGCGGACAGCGGTGGACACGATGGCAATGAGAAGACAGGACCGGTGCATCCGGAACTGCGTATTATCGACGCCATCGATTTTCACTCGGATCTGTTTGACCGCGCATTAAAGACCGGTGTGACCACACTGGCGGTCGGACCGGGCAGCAGCAACATCATCGGAGGCACCTTTGCCTATGTGAAATCCGCCGGCGATACCATTGCAGAGCGTGTAATAAAAGAGGAAGCCGCCATGAAGATGGCCCTGGGAGAAAATCCCAAGGTCAATTACAGTAAGAGGAACCAGATGCCCTCCACCAGAATGGGAGCTGCGGCGCTGATGAGAAAGGCACTGTATCAGGCGAAGGAGTACAGGGAGAAATGGCTTGCCCATCAGGAAAAGCTGGAAAAAGGAGAGGAAAGCACATTCTCCTACGACCTTGCTATGCACTCTCTGATGCGCGTGTTTGACGGCATGCTGGTGAAGATCCACGCACACCAGGCCAACGATATCCGGACCGCACTCCGGGTCGGAAGAGAATTCGGTCTGAACCTGAGCATTGAGCACTGCACGGAGGGCTGGAAAATGATCGATGAGCTCAAAGAAGCGGGAGCCCATTATATCATCGGACCGACCATGGGAGGAAAAGGAAAGCTGGAGGTGGAGGACAAGCGCTACGACTCACCGGCGATACTTGAAAAAGCGGGCGTGGAATTCACACTGACGACCGATTCTCACGTTATTCCCATGGAAGGCTATCTTCCCCAGGTGGCAATGCTGATCCGACATGGCCTGACAGAGAAAACCGCTTATGAGTGCGTCACGATCCGTGCCGCGAGAGCCATCGATATGGCAGATACGATCGGAACCATCGAGCCGGGCAAGGATGCGGATCTTGTGATCTGGGCTTCGGAGCCGTTTAAGGCAGGGGGAAAACCGGAAACAGTACTGATCGGCGGAACGATCCGTTATCAGATGGCGTAAGCGAGGGAGGATTCGGAATGTTAATTAAAAACTGTATGCTGATCGACGGTGCGGACATTTTTGAGGAGAAGAAAGATATCCGGATCGCGGATGAAAAGATAAAGGAAGTCGCGGATGTACTGGAGCCGGAGGCAGGAGAAGACGTATATGACGCAGAGGGCGCCCTCGTGACTCCGGGTTTCGTGGAGGCCAGCTGTCAGCTCGGCATCACCAGCCAGATTCACCGGTTTGAGGAGCATGACGCCAACGATGCAGGACCGGTGAACGCGGAATTAAGGGCATATGACGCCCTGAACTTTGAGGATGAGGGCTTTGAGATGGCGGTCCGCGGAGGTGTGACGACGGTTGTGGCTGGACCGGGAAATGAAAACCTGATCGGAGGAACCTGCGTGGCGGTGAAAACTGCGGGGATCGGCGTGGAGAAACGGATTCTGGAGCCGGAGATCGCCTACCGGTTTGTATTTACCAATGCGCCCAGGAATAAATACGGAGCCAAAAATCAGGTGCCTCAGACGAGAATGGCTACAGCGGCTGTGATCCGCGATATCCTCATGAAGGCCAGAGAGTACCACAGAAAAGAGAAGGCCGGAGAAAAGCAGCCGTATAAAATGGAACTGGCGGCTTTAGCGCGCGTGTTTGACGGCATGCTGGTACAGATGGTGGCAATGAAAGCTAACGACATGGAAGCGGCGATCCGGATAGGCGAGGAATTCGGACTGAACTATGTGCTGGTTATGGCATATGATGCTCCGGTCGTGATGAAGGATCTGGGACGAAAAGATTTTCGTTTCATAATCGGACCGCTTTACGGCTATAATTTTTCTGCGGAAGCAGCGGGAAAAGATCTGGAGCTCGGCGCAGTCCTGGAGAAAGAAGGTGTGCATGCGGCCATCTCCACGGGCCATCCCGGCATGAATCTGGAGCTTACACAGGTACAGCTGATCCTCATGACGGACCGCGGGCTGAGCAGAAAAGAGGCGATCCGGGGTGTCACCGCTTATCCGGCGGAGTATATGGGACTCAGTTCCCGGGTGGGAACACTGGAGCCGGGAAAGGATGCGGATCTGGTGGTATGGAACGGAGACCCGCTCCAGTACGACGGAAGTGTCCGCATGATGCTCATTGACGGGAAAAAGGTTGACATAAAATAAGAAATTCCGGGGCAAAACAGAGGCAAAACGCGGGATTTCAGCCGGTGACTTGACAAAATCCACGTCTCCATGTATACTAAACAGGTCCGTACAGCCGGGGAGTTAGCGGTGCCCTGTACCTGCAATCCGCTATAGCAGGGGTGATGTTCTGCCGAGGGTGCTTCCTTGTGGAGCTGCCCCTGGTAAGCGGCGTTGACGTCTTGGTCTCGCGCAACGGGACTCTCTGAACCGTGTCAGGGCAGGAATGCAGCAGCACTAAGGGGATTCTCCCGTGTGCCGTGAGGGTGCCGGGGCTGAGCTGGCTGCCAGGGTAACGTCCATGAGTGGCATTCGAAGCAGAGCGTACGGATAATAAATATAGAGGCACTGCGAAAGCGCAGTGGAAAATGAAACTGAATAATAGTAAATACGAAGGGGTGCAGTATTATGAAGAAGAGGCTCTTGCTTTTACTGTTGCTCCTTTTTGCATTGTTTGCAGTGATCATTGTGGTTCCGAGACTTCTGGATGGGATGCTGAAACCCTC
>JALEWG010000170.1 GCA_022788065.1 Lachnospiraceae bacterium
GGAATAATGTTCTCGCCATCTCATGCTCTTTACTTAATGTAAAATCCATGTGTTAGTTCCTCCTTGTGAAATGTTCATTTATAACATGGAAAAATGTGGATGCTTCATTTTTCCTATGTACCCACACTGATGCTTCGCAGATCGGCCATTTTTAATCAAACCGGTCTGCGAAAATATTCATTTAATTACGGCAGCTGACCTACTTGCTGTAGTCGTAGAAGCCTTTTCCTGTCTTGCGTCCGAGAAGTCCGCCGCGTACCATCTTCTTGAGGAGCGGATGCGGACGATATTTCGGATCGCCTGTCTCAGTCTCGAGAACCTCCATGATCGCGAGAACGATATCAAGGCCGATCAGATCTCCCAGTTCAAGCGGTCCCATCGGGTGATTAGCGCCGAGCTTCATAGCGGTATCGATACCCTCTACGGAAGCAACACCGTCTGCATAAATGCCGATCGCCTCGTTGATCATCGGAATCAGGATACGGTTAACAACAAAGCCTGCGGCCTCTTCCACCTGTACCGGTGTTTTTCCGATCTCCTCGGAGATCTTCTTGACTGCTTCCACATCTTCCGGCTTTGTATTGAGTCCTGCGATAACCTCAACCAGCTTCATAACCGGAGCCGGATTGAAGAAGTGCATGCCGATGACACGTCTCTCAACTGCAGAACCGATCTCTGTGATGGAAAGGGAAGAAGTGTTAGTCGCGAAAATACAGCTCGGCTTGCAGATCGCGTCTAACTCCTTGAAGGTCTGCTTCTTGATTTCCATATTCTCAATGGCAGCCTCAACGACCAGATCGCAGTCACCGCAGATATCCTTAACGCCTGTTGTGATCTTTGCAAGGATCTTGTCTGCTTCTTCCTGAGTCATCTTGCCTTTTGCGACTCTCTTTTCAAATCCCTTTGCAATTTTATTTTTTCCGTTTGCAGCGAATGTTTCATTAATATCGCACAGCATAACCTCGTAGCCTTCTGTCTGCGCAAATGCCTGTGCAATTCCGGAACCCATGGTTCCCGCACCAATAATACCAACCTTCATGATTTTGCCTCCTGCCATGATTTCTGTTAACGATTGTTGAAACGCTCTACCTTCCGTTTTTCAAGGAACGCCTTCATGCCCTCTCTCTGGTCTTCTGTCTCGAAGCACTCGGAGAAGTACTGTTCCTCGATCGCGATGGCGTGATCAAGATCGGAAAGGAATCCGTCTGTAACTGCCTTTTTGCAGTTTCTCACTGCGATCGGAGCGTTGGATGCGATTTTCTTCGCCAGTTTAAGGACTGTCGGCATCAGCTCTTCCTTCGGGCATACGCCGTTTACAAGTCCGATTCTGAGCGCCTCATCCGCCTTGATGTTCAGACCGGAGAATACCATCTCCTTGGCTTTGCCGGTACCCACAAGTCTTACAAGACGCTGGGTTCCGCCGAAGCCCGGTGTGATTCCCAGGCCGACTTCCGGCTGACCGAATACGGCATTTTCCGAGCAGTAACGAATATCACAGCTCATTGCCAGCTCATTGCCGCCGCCAAGAGCGAATCCGTTGACCGCAGCGATCGTCGGAATCGGAAGAGTCTCGATCTTACGGAAGATATCATTTCCGAACTTGCCGAACTCGCGGCCTTCTTTCTTTGTCATTGTGCTCATTGCAGCGATATCCGCACCGGCAACGAAGGATTTTTCCCCTGCGCCTGTCACGATGACGGCTCTTGTCTCATCCAGATCAATATTATCAATTACCTCGTCCAGGTCTTTTAAAACCTGGGCATTCAGCGCATTCAGGGCCTCCGGACGGTTGATCGTGATGATTCCCACAAAACCATCCTGCTCATATGTAACAAATCCCATTGTTATCGCCTCCTGCTTTCCTGAATTAGAACTATTTCTATATTATTAATCTCTCTTTACGATGGTCGCACAGCCCATGCCGCCGCCGATACAAAGTGTGGCAAGACCTGTCTTCGCATCCATCTTCTGCATTTCATGAAGCAGTGTTACAAGAATACGGCAGCCGGAAGCTCCAACCGGATGTCCGAGAGCGATGGCGCCGCCGTTCGGGTTTAACTTCTCAAGGTCAAAGCCCAGTTCTTTTCCAACTGCTACGGACTGTGCCGCGAATGCCTCGTTGGCCTCGATCACATCGAAATCACCGATCTCCATACCGGCCTTTGCCATAGCCTTCTTTGTTGCAGCTACCGGACCGATACCCATGATACGCGGCTCAACGCCTGCGAGAGCGCCTGCTACCCATGTAGCCATAGGAGTTACGCCCAGTTCTTTCGCCTTCTCCTCACTCATAACAACGACTGCTGCCGCACCGTCATTGATACCTGAGGAGTTGCCTGCTGTAACCATACCGTCTTTCTTGAACGCCGGGCGAAGTTTTCCGAGCGTCTCCATTGTGGATCCGGCTCTCGGGCCTTCATCGGTATCCACTACGATTGTTGCTTTCTTTGTCTTAACTTCTACCGGAACGATTTCGTCCTTAAAGGCTCCGGCTTTCTGTGCCGCTTCACATTTATTCTGGCTAACCATGGCAAATTTGTCCAGCTCTTCTCTTGTGAGACCCCACTGCTCGCAGATATTCTCAGCAGTGATACCCATATGATAATCGTTGAACGCATCCCATAATGCGTCATGAACCATTGTATCAACTAATTCCGCATTTCCCATACGGTAGCCGTAACGGCCTTTCATCATTGCGTACGGACCCATGGACATGTTCTCCATACCGCCTGCAACAACGATATCTGCATCGCCTGCTTCGATCATCTGTGCAGCCATATTGACGCACTGTAAACCGGAACCGCATACTACGTTAATTGTAACTGCCGGTACCTCGATCGGAAGACCTGCTTTCAGGGTCGCCTGACGAGCCACGTTCTGTCCCTGGCCTGCCTGGATTACACAGCCCATGTAAACCTGATCTACCTGCTCCGGAGCAACGCCTGCTCTCTTTAAAGCTTCCTTAATAACGATTGCTCCCAGTTCCGGAGCCGGTACAGTGCTTAATGCACCGCCCATTGTGCCGATTGCGGTACGACATGCGCCTGCCAGTACAATTTTCTTTGCCATAGTTTTTTCCTCCTTAACAATATGCCGGATATTAACAGTACACCTAACTACTGAACTTCATTCTCTTCCCGGCCGGAAAGAAACAACTGAGAGGTACCGCCTCTCAGAAATAAACACCTCTATACTGTGTCCGTCATGGTACCTTAATGATAGCACTCTTGGATTTTGCTGTCAAATAATTAACATGTTTTTTTTTTAATAATTTCCCGTCCGGTTTCCTTATTTTATCAACAATAACCGAAAAATCCCCATTTTATGATAAGCGGTTAACAAACATTATGGTTTCGACCATTTTTCATCGATTTTTAAGATTCTGTAATACGATATATATTTCATATTATGGAATTATTCTTTTCATTTTTTGTTATTTGTTATATGTTTGACAAAGTGCCTCTTAAATTTTTCACAAACTTTTTTTGCGATTTTTGTAAATTATATCCATTTATCCGCAGGATTTCCAGACTTTTTTGCCAGATTATCGCATAATTTCGGAGTATAGTTAATTAAATAACAAACGATTTTCTCTCTGTTGACAACCGTTTTTGCCGATGCTACACTTACACTGAACTGAACCTAAGAAAGGGTGTGGATAACAACATGGACTTTAAGAAAATGTATCAGGAAAAGCTGGTAACAGCAGAAGAAGCCGCCAAAGTCGTAAAATCCGGCGACTGGGTCGACTATGCATGGACTACATGTACTCCGGTGGCTGTCGATAAGGCAATCGCGGCGAGAATGCCGGAGCTTACCAATGTGAATTTCCGCGGAGGTATCCTTATGTGGGTACCGGAAATTTTCAAGATTGAAAATCCGGCAGATCATCTGACCTGGAACTCCTGGCATATGGGCGGAATTGAGAGAAAAGCCATCGCACAGGGCTTCTCCTTCTACTCTCCCATGCGCTATTCCGAGCTTCCGAGATTTTACAGAGATATGCCGGAGGAGCTCCGTCCGGATGTGGCTGTAATGCAGGTGGCTCCCATGGATGAACACGGTTTCTTCAATTTCGGACCGAACGCGTCCCATCTGGCTGCGGTCTGTGAGACTGCCAAGGTTGTAATTGTGGAAGTAAATGAAAACATGCCTGTCTGCTTCGGCGGAACCGAGGAGGGCATCCATATCTCCCACGTGGATATGATCGTCGAGGGTGACAACCCCACCATCGCGGAAATGGGTGGCGCCGCGGCAGCCTCTGAGGTGGATGAGGCGGTTGCGAAGCTGATCGTGGAAGAAATCCCGGATGGTGCCTGCTTACAGCTCGGTATCGGCGGAATGCCAAACGCAGTCGGATCTCTGATCGCAAAATCCGACTTAAAGGATCTGGGTGTACATACGGAAATGTATGTGGATGCGTTCGTAGATATTGCCAATGCGGGCAAGATCACCGGCGCGAGAAAGAATATCGATAAAGGCCGTCAGGTATACGGATTCGGTGCCGGCACAAAGAAACTGTACGATTACCTGAACCGGAATCCGGAATGTATGTCCGCACCGGTAAGCTACACCAACGATATCCGTACGATCTCCGCGCTGGACAACTTTATGTCCATCAACAATGCGGTGGATCTGGACCTGTTCGGACAGGTTAACGCAGAGTCCTCCGGCATCAAGCATATCAGCGGCGCAGGCGGACAGCTCGACTTCGTTCTGGGCGCTTATCTCTCCAAAGGCGGAAAGAGTTTCATCTGCTGCTCCTCTACCTTCAAGACAAAGGACGGCGAACTGAAATCCAGAATCGTTCCGACTCTGAATCCCGGTTCCATTGTAACTGACACCCGTGCCAATACACACTATCTGGTAACAGAGTACGGTAAGGTCAACTTAAAAGGCCTGTCCACATGGCAGAGAGCCGAGGCCATTATTTCCATCGCACATCCGCAGTTCCGTGATGAACTGATCGCAAGTGCGGACAAGATGCATATCTGGAGAAGAAGCAACAAAATCTGATCCTGTAACTCATTAAAAGAAGGGGCAACGCACAAAAATCAATCTCGTGCGCTGCCCCATTTTCATTTTATTACTTCAATGCCGTTCCTGATCCCGGATCGTGATACCATCCTCTTTCGAGAGTTTCTCCAGGCAGAGTCTTAACAGCATATCCTGGTACGGCGACGCATCCTGCACACGATACAGATAGTAAAGAGTCCGGTTCGGCGGTTTGATATCGAGTTCATGGATCGACACGGGGAATTTTTCCACCATGGTGCTGGCAATGGATCTGGGGAGAAACGCCCAGGTATCGCCGCTTTGCGTAAAGTATTGCATGAAACCCATTTCGTCCAGATACACTCTCGGCACCGCGGAGCTCCCGAAAAAGTAATTGTGCCAGGCATCGAAGTTACGGTCCCACTGGGTCCGGATCTCATGTCTTGGATCCAGATCCGCAAGCTTTAATACGGACGGCAGCTTCAGATCTTTTCCGACCACAAGACAGAGCTCCTCCTCAAACAGGATATTGGTCTTGACCTGAGAGGAATACATCGGATCCGTAATAAACGCGATATCCGCCTTCTTATTGCTCACATAGCCGTATGCGTCCGACGAATGAAGTGTCATCACATGGAGGCTGCACTCCGAATTCTCCTTCATGAACGTCTGGAATACCGTTGGAAGAAGGAATGCCATGAGGCTTCCCACACTGGCAACATAAAAACTCTTTTCATTACCGAGAAGAGCCTCCTCCTGTGTCTCGTTCCAGAGCGCCTGCCAGCGGTGGGCAAGGCCGATAAACGCCTGTCCCTGCCTCGTCAGTTCTACATGGCGGACTCCCTTATTCCTCACAAACAGCGCATATCCAAGCTCCTCCTCCAGCGCCCGGATCCGCCGTCCCAGAGCCGGCTGGGTGATATAGAGCTTCTCCGCCGCTGCTGAAAAGCTCCCGTACTGCACAATATTTAAAAACGCTTCAATCTCCAGAAATGTCATTTGTTCCACTCCGTTCTACCCAAAATAATACCGGCAATTAACATTATATCAAAAAAATAATCATTTTACAACCATACTCTTCTGTGTTAGACTTTACGCATTAAATGAAACAGCTACAAATCATCACCAGGGGAACATCACCTGCCAGCTAAAGGAGGTTTTAATTATGATCGAATATTCTGTTAGAGAACTTTGGGAAAACTGTGAGCCAAACGACTAATCTGTTTGTGGTATGTTAATAAAATGTAAATAGTTCGTACTATTATATCAAACTTTTTTACATTTTACAAACAGAATGGTTCATGGTAAACTTTCAGACGGCAGATGAAATTCTCTTGCCAAAGGATTTCTCTGCACTGCAGACCTGCATAAGCAGGATATCTGTTTGGGATATCGGGGTTGTTCCTCCCCCTTCCATATGATATTATATGAAAAGCCGCGCCAAGATTAATTGCCTGATCTTATGCGCGGCTTTCCACATCCGCATTCTAATTATTTTATAATAGTAAATTCTGTTTTCTTTTTCTGCCTATGCTTCCAGCTCTTTTTTGTAGATCTCAAGGACCTGCTTCATAGCTTCCGCACCCGGCGCTCCAATGGTCATTCTCTTTTCCACACATGTCTTCATGGAGATCGCATCGTAAATATCCTCGCCAAACACCGGACACACAGACCGGTAATCCTCAAGGCTCAGCTCATCAAGGGAAATGTTACGCTCAATGCACATCAGAACCAGCTGTCCGATAATTCCGTGGGCATCCCGGAACGGAACTCCGTGATTGACCAGATAATCCGCCGCATCCGTGGCATTCGTAAAGCCTTTCTTTGCACTTTCCTCCATCACATCTTTCCGGAATGTCATGGTGGAGATCATTCCCGTGAACAGAAGGAGGCATCCTTTTACCGTATCGATGGCGTCAAAGGTCAGTTCTTTGTCTTCCTGAAGGTCTTTGTCATACGCCAGCGGGATTCCTTTCATTACGGTAAGCATAGACACAAGCGCCCCGTAGACACGTCCCGCCTTGCCGCGAATCAGCTCCGCAATATCCGGATTCTTCTTCTGCGGCATGATGCTGCTGCCGGTACTGTAGGAGTCATCCATTTCCACAAAACGGTATTCATTGCTGTTCCAGATAATGATTTCCTCCGAGAAACGGCTTAAATGCATGGCGATCGTGGAGAGCGCCGCCAGCAGTTCGATCAGGTAATCCCGATCGGAAACAGAGTCCATACTGTTTAAGGTCGGCCCGTCGAAGCCGAGGAGCTCTGCCGTGTACGCCCGGTCCAGGGGATATGTGGTTCCGGCCAGTGCTCCGGACCCTAACGGACAGTAATTCATGCGCTTTCTGATATCGGAAAGGCGGCTTCTGTCCCTGCGGAACATCTCATAGTAAGCGCCGAGATGATGGGCCAGTGTGACCGGCTGTGCCTTCTGAAGATGGGTAAAGCCCGGCATATAGGTATGCAGGTTTTCTTCCATCAGCTTTAAAAGCTCCTCTAAGAGTCCCTTTAACAGGCCATCCATCTCATCGATCTCGTCTCTTGTATAGAGTCTCATGTCCAGCGCCACCTGGTCGTTGCGGCTCCGCCCCGTGTGGAGCTTCTTTCCCGCCTCGCCGACGCGCTCCGTGAGCACAGCTTCCACAAAGGAATGGATATCCTCGTGCTCTGTGGTGATCGCAAGTTTCCCGCTGTCCAGATCTTCCCGGATTCCCTTCAGACCTGCCGTGATCGCATCGCGTTCTTCTTCCGTAAGGATCCCCTGCTTTGCAAGCATGGTCACATGGGCGATGCTGCCCGCGATATCCTGACGGTAAAATTTCCGGTCAAAGGAAATCGATTCATTAAAATTGTGTACCAGTTCATTCGTCTCTTTTGTGAAGCGTCCGCCCCAGAGTTTCATAGTCCAGTCCTCCCTTTGCTGTGTTTTCTTCTGTATTTGCGGCGCCGCTGCCTTCCGTGGCGGCCGGCATGCGGATCCGTTTCGGCCGGCGTCCGTATCTCTTCTTACCTATATAGATCAGAAGAAGAATTCCTGCAGCTGCAGCCGAAATCACCGCTCCCGTTTTTAATCCGCCCGGGAAATAGCGGAATGTTATTTCATGGGTTCCCTCCGGAATATCCACAGAAAGAAACGCCTCGAAAATCTTTTTTGTCTCAGCTTCATTTCCATCGATGGTGACCGTCCATCCCTTATCAAACGGGATAGAAGTAAAGAGCACACCGGACTCTTTCACTTTCACAGTGCCGGAAAGCTCCGTGTCTGTCCAGCTTGTCAGATGAAGCGGAGATTCGTTCAGCCTGTCATACAACGCCGTCATGGCCGTATCGGAGAACCGGTACACTTCCACATTCATCTGTTCTCCCTTGTCCTCCGCGGTCAGCGTCACCTTTTCGCCTCCCGACAATCTTCCCAGTTCCAGAAGATATCCGCGGTCCACATTGTTGAATGTTTTGGAGCCGGAGGGCAGGGACGCCTTGACAGTCTTGACGGATTTATTCACAACATAAGCATAATACTCGCCCGGAATATCCGGTGTAAACTGATAGGTGGAGCCGGACACTGTGCCGGCCGTGCGGTACAGCACATCGTTTACGCCCAGAGCCTCGCAGAAATCATTCTGAACCTCCGCCGGACGCTCCATTTTATACTGCCATTCCTCCTCCAGGTCCGCGGGAACCACGAATCCCAGAGGCAGTGTGTAAAGATTCTCGTAAAGATACGTTCCGCCGCTTTCCTTCATATAGGAAGTCAGATCTGTATTGGGAACCTCTTCCGAATACAGCGCATATTTCACGGACAGAATGCTGTCCACCAGAGGCGTGCTTCCCGTAATGCTGTAGGCGTTTGTGGAGGCCTCACAGCCTATGCGCTTAAAGAACGCGGTAAGACCGGCGTCAGCTGTGGAGGAAAACAGCGATACGGACGGGAAATTCATCCATGCGCCGTCATTTTTTGTCTTTCTCGTTTTCTTCTCTACGCGGTAAAAATCCTCAGCCGGTTCCAGCTGTTTCATAAGGATCTGAACTTCTTTATTGTCTCTGGTATAAACCTCCCGGCTGGTGGTCGGGACGCTGGTCACGGTCATGTTGACTGACGCCTCAATGGAGATCACAGCCAGCGCCAGAAATCCGGCTGTTGTGCGCTTTCCCTGACGGAACAGATAAATGAGCCCCGCATATGCGGACAAAAACAGGATCGCCACATAGTAAACGGAAAAATGGAAATGCTCCTGCTCCACCAGCTTTTCAGCCAGGATCACAAAACAGATACTTCCCCAGTAAGCCGCCGCCACATGGCGTCTCGGCGTCCGGTCCAGATACTGAAACGCCCGGAAACAGACAAACAGCATCAGGAAAATATATATAAATGACTGTCTGCACGGAAGGCTGTTGGGGTAATGGAAGCCATGCCACATGAAGTTTAATGCGTTGACGGAAAAACTCGCAAAAAAGATCAGAAGCAGGCCGCAGTACACACTCTTTTCCTTCACGGATATCTTTCCGGACGCCAGATAAAGCAGGAAGAACATCAGCACCGCCACGCCGCAGTACAGATTCGGCCAGTGGTCCAGACCGATCTCCGTTTCCACACAGGCAATGTGGCGGGCAAGCATGTCGAAGATCGGAAAATAGGAGGTCAACGTCTTCGGAAATGAAATATCACCCGACGCAGTAGTCCTCAGAACAGCGATCTCCGGAAGAAGCACAAATGCCGCCAGCGCTCCGGCCAACAGCGAGTACAAACCGAACCTTGCGCATGCCTTCACATATTTCTTCACAGGACCCCGTTTCTCCATGATCAGCAGCGCAAAAAAGTACAGGACCATGAAGATACAGGTCATGATGGAAATATAATAGTTGGAAAGGATCGAAAGTCCCAGCGTCACACAGTATAAAAACCCGTTCTCTCTCTTCACCAGACATTCCAGCCCGTAAACGATGAGCGGAAACAGGATGATGCAATCCAGCCACATGATATTCCAGCTGTACGCCGCCATATATCCGGACAACGCATAAAAGATACCGAAAAATCCGACGCCCACCGTGTTGGTCCGACACCGTTTTCTCAGATACCAGGCGAAGGAAAGTCCGGAAAGTCCGACCTTTAATACAATCATATAAGTCATGAACTCGATGATGTATGCCTTCGGACATAAAAACAGGAGCCAGTTAAAGGGGCTCGCCAGATAGTAGGCATAAAGCGCCGCAAAATTGACTCCCATACCGATATCCCAGCTGTAAAGCAGGCTCCCGCCGTTCCTCAGTTTATACTGAAACTCGGAAAAAAACGGAGCGTACTGGTGATACATATCCGTCCTCAGAAAGCTGTCATCGCCGAACGGAAAGATCCCTCTCTGGATAAATATGATGATCATGATCACGACCGGTACCAGGAACGAGATCAGAAGTCCGTCACCGGGACGGGTCAACGGTTTACTCCGCCTGCGCCTTGGGGATTCCGTATTTTCATGTATCTCTTCGTTTGCACGTAACTCTTCCATCAGGAAATGCTCCTTTATTTTTCTTCTTTTTTATGGGCAAAAATCAGGATCTTGCTGAAAACATAATTTAAAATCACAACGACGACGGAAATCAGCAGCTTGCAGATA
>JALEWG010000189.1 GCA_022788065.1 Lachnospiraceae bacterium
TCCTATGAGGAGGACTTTATCCGTCTGACCCGGGAGTATTTCAGGAGCATCACGTCAGGAGAATAATATGCGGGAAAAGCGGTTCCACAATCAGGTGGCATGGCTGACATTTCTGTTCAGCATCCTTGTTATCTGGGTTCATTCCTACAATATTGAACTGTTTCAGGGCGACCTGTCCGGGGCGGCCTGGGATGCTGCGGCCGCAGTGGAACAGCTTGTCTCGGTGAAAGCAGGCCAGCTGGCAGTTCCTGGTTTTTTTATGATCTCTTCGTATCTGTTCTTCCGGAATTTCACATGGGAAAAGCTGACCGGAAAATGGCAAAGCCGTTTCTTCAGCATCGTGGTTCCGTACATTGCCTGGAATCTGCTCTACTATCTGGGCTATGTGACAGCCACAAGACTTCCGGTTGTCCAGTATGTGGTCGGAAAAGCGCCGGTCCTGTTTTCTGTGCGGGAGGCTCTGAATGCGGTATTCAGTTACAGCTATGCCCCTATTTTCTGGTATCTTTATCAGCTGATCTTTCTGATTCTGCTGGCTCCTCTCATCTATATTCTGGTCCGTGACTGCAGAGCGGGAGCACTGTATCTGGCGGTTCTTCTTGTCGCGGTTCATTTCCGGCTGGACACAGGACATCCCAATACGGATGCACTGTTTTACTTTTCCTTTGCAGCGTATGCGGCTTTACATGGAAGAAAAACGGCGGAGGGGGAAGGCGGTGTCAAGGGTCTTCCTGTGGGGCTTATGGTTCTTGCCGCAGGAATATTTTGCGGCTGCCGAATGGAAGATCCGGGGGCGGATGTGCTCTGGACTGTCCTGTACCGGTGGCTTCTGCCGGTCTCGCTCTGGTTCCTTGCCGGATCGGTCAGCTTCCCGGAAACAAGGCTGTGGATGAGGCAGAGCATTTTTATTTATGCCGTTCATTATATTGTGGTCCGGTTTGTCAATAAAGGAGCGGCCATGCTTCTTTGGCGGCTGTTTGCCGGGAGTATCGTGGGAGAGAAAATATTGCTTATCGGAGCGCTTGCGATCTATTTTGCGCTCCCGGCGTTAACCGTCTGTGTGTCCTACGTGCTTGCGCAGATTCTTGTAAGGTGGTTCCCGGCAGTCTGGAAGATCCTGTCCGGCGGACGGGAACTGGTGCACGGAAAATAGTTCGGAAAATCATGCAGGAAATGTTGTAAAAATATTCAGGAGAAGAAGTTATGTATCTGGAAAAGGAAGACTGGGAAGAGCCGGCGTGCTGCTTTCGGCCGGGTGCGGCGGCAAAAGAACTGACGGCCGGGCAGAACGCACCGTCTGTGCGGCGGGTGATTGAGGAATATGACCGTCTGATCGCGATGGATGCGGGAACGGAAGCGGGAAAATTACTGGAGTTCTGGCAGGAGGAATTTGAAACAAACGGAAACTGGGCGTCACAGATCACGATCTTAAATGAGATGATGGGATTTTATCGGAACACCGGTGAGGCCGCAAAAGGACTGGCGGCGTCGGAGAAGGGAATCACACTCATTCGGGCACACGGAATGGCGGATACGGTCAGCGGAGGGACCACGTTCCTCAACGCGGCCACGACGATGAAAGCGTTCGGAAAGGCAAAGGAGGCCATGCCGTTTTACGAGGAGGCGTTCCGGGCATACGGAGAAAGTCTGGATCCGTCCGATTACCGGTTCGGAGGCCTGTTTAATAACATGGCATTGGCCTGGGAGGATCAGGGTGATTACCGGAAGGCGGAGGTCTATTGCCGGAAAGCCATGGACATCATGGAGGCATTGAGACCTGGAAGTATTCTTGAAATTGCAGTGACCTGGGTGAACCTGGCTGTGCTTTATGAAAAATGGGGACAGGATGAGAAGATCGATGACTGTCTGGAGCGCGCGATTTGCGAATTTCGCTCAGAGGATGTGCCTCATGACGGGTATTATGCGTTCAACTGCCGGAAGTGTGCGAAGACCTTTGACCATTTCGGGTATTTCCGAATGAAAAAAATGCTTTTGGACGAGGCAGACCGTATTTACGGGGAAAACAGGAGAGCGCTGTGAGAGGACTGGAATTATCAAGACGCTTTTACGAGGAATACGGCCGGGAGATGATCGCATCCCGGTTCCCGGATTATGAGGCCGTGATCGCCGCGGGAATCGCGGGAGAAGGTTCGGACTGCTTCGGGTACGATGATGAGATATCCCGGGATCATGATTTTGAGGCCGGATTCTGCCTGTGGATCCCGGATGAGCTGGAGCACGAGCTGGAGTTTAAGCTCTCACGGGCATACGCGAAACTCCCGGAGAGCTATCTGGGCGTGACGCGGGCGAAACACAGTATCTGGGGGAAAAATCGCCGCGGGGTGATCCTCACAGGCGAGTTTTACTGCCGGTTCACAGGGCGGCCCGGCGCACCGGAGAGTCTGATGGAATGGCTCTATACGCCGGAGTACAGCCTGGCCTGCGCGGTGAACGGAGAGGTGTTCCGTGATGATCTGGGAGAATTTTCTTCTATAAGAAATGTATTAAAGCAGGGCTATCCGGAGGACGTGCGGTTAAAGAAACTGGCGGCGAGAGCGGCGTTAAGTGCCCAGTCGGGGCAGTATAATCTGGAACGGTGCATAAAGCGCGGGGAGTACGGCGCGGCGGCGCTGGCGCTCAACGAATTTGTAGCCAACGCGTTATCGATGATCTTCCTTTTGAATAAGACATACATGCCATACTACAAATGGGCATTCCGCGCTGCAAGAGAGCTTCCGAAGCTCTCCGAAACGGCTGCCAGACTGGAGTCCGTTCTGACGGCAGGCGTGTGCTCTGAGCGGGTTATGCGGGAAAACGGGATTTACGAAGAGAACGGGATTTACGAAGAGAACGGGATTGCCGGAGAATACCGTCTTGCCGGGGAGATCGAGCACATCTGTGCCGATCTGATCGCGGAACTTGAGACTCAGGGACTCACGGATGGAGCCTGGGATTATCTGGAGCCTCATGCCGGGGAGATCATGGAGCGGATCCATGATTCGGAGCTCAGGAACCTGCATGTGATGGTGGGATGACCGGAAAAAGAGCCTGCGCGGATCGGAAAAACAGCATAAAAAATACTTGCATTTGAAAATGTTCTATGCTATACTTATTTAGCTGTTCCAGAGGGACAGGTGAATAGAGGCGTGACTGTCAGTCATGTACCAAATTATAAAGAGGTGAAAATCATGAAACAGGGAATCCACCCA
>JALEWG010000200.1 GCA_022788065.1 Lachnospiraceae bacterium
TTCATGACGAGCATGGCTCCGATCATAGCCGGAACGCCGGTCGTATAGGAAACCGCCTGGCTTCCCACTTCTTTGTAGCATTCCTGGTGGTCGCAGACATTATATACATAGTAGGTCTTCTCTTTTCCATCTTTCACGCCCTGGAAAATGCAGCCGATATTGGTCTTTCCCACAGTGCGCGGGCCAAGGCTCGCCGGATCCGGAAGAACTGCCTTTAAGAACTGGAGCGGCACGATCTTGTGACCCTCGTAGTCGATGGGCTCGATGGAAGTCATGCCCACGTTCTCCAGGCATTTTAAATGGGTCAGATAGCTCTGTCCGAAGGTCATGAAGAAGCGGATTCTCTTGATTCCTTTAATATTAAGTCCAAGGCTCTCAAGCTCCTCATGATGGAGCAGATACATGTCCTTCATGCCGACCTGATCAAAGTTGTATTCTCTCTTGATCTCCATGGGCTCGGTCTCAACCCAGTGGCCATCCTCCCAGTAGCTTCCTTTCGCGCTCACTTCACGGATATTGATCTCCGGATTGAAGTTGGTCGCAAAGGGATAGCCGTGGTCGCCGCCGTTGCAGTCCAGAATATCGATATAGTGGATCTCGTCAAAATAATGCTTCTGTGCGTATGCAGAGAATACACTGGTGACGCCCGGATCGAAACCGCTGCCGAGAAGCGCGCAGATTCCCGCCTCTTTGAACTTCTCACGGTAAGCCCACT
This sequence comes from Lachnospiraceae bacterium, assembly GCA_022788065.1. Taxonomy (GTDB): domain Bacteria; phylum Bacillota; class Clostridia; order Lachnospirales; family Lachnospiraceae; genus SUG393. The sequence goes on from JALEWG010000200.1 coordinate 716, forward strand.
GCCATTTGTACTCGAATTTCGCAGTGTCCACCGGCTCATAGTTGGCCGTATCCACATAATGGGTCTTTGTAGCCAGGCAGGCATCCATGATAGTCAGATCCTGGTAGGGAAGCGCCAGGTTTAAAACCACGTCCGGCTTGAAGCTTTCGATCAGCGCAACCAGTTCATCGACGGAATCCGCATTGACCTGGGCCGTGTGGATCTTTGTGGAAGTGGTTCCCTCCAGCTTTTCTTTTAACGCGTCGCATTTGGATTTGGTGCGGCTCGCGATCATGATCTCTGTAAATACTTCACTGTTCTGGCAGCATTTGTGGATCGCAACGCTTGCAACACCGCCGCATCCGATAATTAAACATTTTCCCATTTTTTATCTCCTTTTCTCTGCAATCTGCAGTAATATTTCTCTTGTCACCTTGCACGCGACCGCTGTGGAAGCACCGCTCGCATCGTAGTGCGGGGACAGTTCATTGATATCGCAGGCTACGACGTTCAATTTGTGGAGCTCCATCAGCGCATCCGACAGTTCCTTATAGGTCACACCGCCTGCCTCCGGAGTCCCTGTCCCGCAGAAAACGGACGGATCCAGCACATCCAGGTCCAGTGTGAAATAAACCGGAAAGCCCTCAAGCTCCGCCACGGCCTCCTTGAAGCCCTCCAGATCGAATTTGTGGAGTTTTGTATGATCTTTCGCGAACGCAAACTCGTATCGTTCGCCGCTGCGGATCCCGAACTGGTAGATATTGTTGTCGCCTACCAGCTTCCACACGTGGTAGAGCACCGTGGAGTGGGAGAGCTCCTCCCCGAGATACTCGGTTCTCAGATCCGTGTGGGCGTCCAGGTGAATGACCTTTAAGTCCGGATATTTCTCATGGACTGCGCGCACCGCACCCAATGTCACCAGATGCTCTCCGCCCAGCATGACCGGCTTCTTGCCGTCATCCAGAACCGTTTTCTCATATTCATAAATCATGTCCAGCACACGCTCCGTGTTTCCGAACGGAAGCTCCAGGTCGCCGCCGTCAAAAATGTCACATTCCGTCAGATCACGGTCACTGTAAGGGGAATAAGTCTCAATACCGAAGGACTCGCCTCGGATCGCCGACGGGCCAAACCGGGTCCCCGGTCGGAATGAGGTCGTACCGTCGAACGGTGCGCCGAACAGCACGACATCGGCGTCTTCATATTCTGACTCACAGGCCAGAAACGTCTGTATATTTTTATTCATCTGCCAGCATCTCCTTCACATAATTCGGAAGACAGAACGCCCCTCGGTGCAGATCCGTATTGTAATAGCGTGTCCGGATCCCGCTCCTGTTCCATTCTTCTTCCTTCAGATCACCCACCGGATGAAGGCCTTTTGACGCGAACCCGAACAGCCAGTGGCCGGACGGATACGTGGGAATGTGGGCCTGGTAGACCTCACTGACGGGGAATACCTGGGATATGCAGTGATGGGCCGACTGCATGGCTCTCGCATCCTCCTCGTAAAACGGACTCTCGTGCTGGTTGATCAGAATTCCCTGCTCCGTGAGCGCCTGATAGCAATTCCCGTAAAATTCTTTTGTAAAGAGGACCTCGCCCGGTCCGAACGGGTCTGTGGAATCCACGATGATCAGATCGTAGACGTTTTCCAGATGGCGGATAAACCGGATCCCATCCTGTATGTGGATCTTCACCCTCGGATCATCGAATCCACATGCCGTCTGGGGAAGATATTCCCGGCAGACGTCGATCACGCGGCCGTCGATCTCCACCACATCGATGGACTCGATCCCGCGATACGCGGAGAGTTCGCGGACCACTCCGCCGTCACCGGCCCCGATCACCAGCACCCGCCGGATTCCGGGGCATACCGCCATGGCCGGGTGCGTGATCATCTCATGGTAAATAAATTCATCTTTCTCTGTCAGCATCATGACGCCATCCAGAGTCAGGAAACGTCCGAATTCTTCTGATTCATATACGGAGATCTCCTGGTAATCACTTTTTTCAGAATGCAGCTGCCGCTTCACCTTGATGGGAAAGCGGACTGACGGTGTATCGTATTCACTGAACCATAAATCGTCCATTTAGTTATCTCCTTTCAGCACATTCAGCCGGCTCACATCCATACTCTCCGGTCCGGTCAGAGTGCAGCCCTTGACCTTCGCATACTGAATATAGGTGATCAGCTCTTCCGTCACCAGCTCGCCAGGAGCAAGGAGCGGGATTCCAGGCGGATAACACATGACAAACTCCGCACTGACACGGCCGGCGCACTCCGTGAGCGGCAAACTCTCCTTGTCCGCATAGAAGGCGTCCTGAGGGGACATGACCACCACCGGATTGATATAGACGGAGTCAAGAAGGTCTCTGTTTTCTCTCTTATAAATGCGTCTGATGTCGCTTAAGGCGCTGATGAGCCGCTCGATGTTCTTATTCTTATCTCCCACGGAAATATATGCCAGAATATTTCCCAGATCTCCGAATTCCACCTGGATCGCATATTCATCCCGCAGTAGGTCATAGACCTCAATTCCGGCAAGTCCCAACTTTAATGTGTTGATGGAAAGCTTTGTCGTATCGAAATCGAAGACGCTGTCGCCGTTCACCAGTTCCTTTGAGTAGGCGTAGTAATCGCCGATGGCGTTGATCTCTGTTCTCGCGTAGTCGGAAAACCGTTTTACCTTCTCAAACAGTTCCTCCCCCCGGAGCGCCAGGTTCCGTCTGGAAATATCGAGGCTTGAGAGCAGCAGATAGGATCCGCTCGTGGTCTGGGTCAGATTGATGATCTTCCGGACGTAGTCGGCGTTGACCCGGTTCCCGCAGAGAAGCAGCGAGCTTTGGGTCAGGGATCCTCCCGATTTATGCATGCTGACCGCGGCCATGTCTGCTCCGGCTGCCATGGCGGAAACCGGCATGTCCGCACCGAAATAAAAATGCGTTCCGTGGGCCTCATCCGCTAACATCTTCATGCCGTGCTCATGCGCTAACTTTGTGATCTGGCGGATATCCGAGCAGATTCCGTAGTAGGTCGGATTGTTTACAAGGATTGCTTTGGCGTTCGGATGCTTTGCAATCGTCTGCTTCACATCCTCCACGGACATTCCCAGTACAATACCCAGACGGCTGTCGGCCTGAGGGTTGATATAGACCGGCACGGCCCCGCAGAGCACCAGCGCATGGATCACGCTCTGATGCACATTCCGCGGCAAAATGATCTCATCGCCGCGTTTCAGGCAGGAAAGCACCATGGCCTGCACCGCTGACGTGGTTCCGCCTACCATGAAGAACGCATGGGCGGCTCCGAACGCGTCGGCAGCCAGCTCCTCGGCCTCCTTGATCACGCTGACGGGATGGCAAAGATTGTCGAGAGGCTTCATGGAATTGACGTCCACGCTCACGCACGCCTCTCCCAGGAATTTTGTCAGTTCCGGATTGCCTTTCCCGCGCTTGTGTCCCGGCACGTCAAAGGGCACCAGCCGGTTCCGCTTCATCTGTTCCAGTCCCTCCAGAATCGGGACTCTGTTCTGATCTAACATCACTCCGCCTCCCTGTATACATTGCAGCCGCTGAAGATCTCGATCATCTCCCTGCGCAGCGCGTTGGTAATATTCAGTCTGATCTGCGGCGGAAGCTCATAGACGTCGGAGTTGAACAGATAGTTCTGCAGCATAATGTCCTTGATCAGCATCTTCGTGTGGAACATGTTTGCCTGATACACGTTGATGTCCACCGCATCGTATTTTTTCAGGATATCATGGTTAATATAATTCTGAATGGAGGCCACCGGATGATCCAGGAATACTTTCTCTCCCTCCATGTTGCGCGTAAATCCGCGCACCCGGTAATCGATCGTGATAATATCGGAATCAAAGCTTCCAATCAGGAAATCCAGCGTGGAAAGCGGCGTGATCTCCCCGCAGGTAGCCACATCGATATCCACGCGGAACGTGGCGATGGAAGTCTCCGGATGGTATTCCGGATACGTGTGGACCGTCACATGGCTTTTGTCCAGGTGGGCCACCACAGTCTCCCCGTTTCTCTTTTCGATCATACTCTCCTCGGCGATGAGGAATGTCACGCTGGCGCCCTGAGGCTCATAGTCCTGTTTTGAAATGTTTAAAACCTTCGCTCCGATCATCTCTGTCAGCTTTGTAAGGATCTCCGTCAGACGCTCTGAATTGTACTGCTCGTTGATGTACTTAATATAATCGTGCTGTTCTCTGGCAGTTTTCGCATAACAGATATCATAAATATTAAAACTCAGCGATTTCGTCAGATTATTGAATCCGTACAGCTTGATCTTCTCCATACTCTGTAACCTCCCAATTGTTTTCCGGCAGCAAAAAAGGGCATACCACAAATACTGCGGTACACCCTTTACAGTCTGTTCTGATATGAACGCTTCAGGACGGAGCTCCATTCCCTGAGTCTCCTCGCCTGTTTCATCAAACTATCATCGTATTTTAGAGTCTATATAGTAAGAACTACTTTTACTACTCTTATTGACCGTTTCACAAGTGTGTACCCAAGTACACTTGGTTATGAAGGAACCAACTGGCAATTAAGTTGCCAACTTATAAAATTTGCGCTCCAAACGCAATCAATAATGTGAACAATGTCACAATCGGCAGTTGACCCGGCTGTCCGTATGGCCTTGAATTCCCCTGTTCGGGAGCTGGTCAAAAAAGTGTTCTCGCTATATGCGACTAACCATCTGAATTATAAAATACGGTATATCAATTGTCAAGGACTTTTAAATCCAGCTTATCAAAACCTTCGAAGAACGGCTTCAGCCTTTTCACCACAACGGCTGCTCCGCCCTCTTTTTCCGTCTCGATATTGAGCGGCAGAAGCGGATCATGTAAGGACATGCGGATCAACATCCAGCCCTTAACCTCCTCATCGTCAAAGGAGACCCGGACACCCTCGTAATTGGGCTCCACAATATGGAACTGCTCTTCTCCCGCTGCAAACGTCTGAAACTGCTCCAGAACCATCGCGCCGTATCCTTTAAAATCCTCCGTCTGAATGGAGATCCGGTACTCCCTGCTTTCCGCGGCCTCCTGCAAACCAGAAAGCATATCCTCAATGGAGCGTCCCGCGCGTTTGGAGCGGACTGCCTCGCAGAGGATCTTCACGCTCATGTACGCGCCGTCATCAAGAAAATAGTTCTCTTTTAATGCTCCGTGACCTGAAGTCTCTATGGCAAGACAGCTCTCGACGCCCTCCTGATTCAGGCGAATGGATTCGTTGATCACATTGCGGTATCCGCGTTTAAACCGGTGGTGCTTAAGCCCCAGCCGCTTCTCTAAAAATTCTGTGAGCTGATCGGATGTGACGGAATCGGTGACAACTGTGCTGCCCGGAGCCGTTCTCGCCACGATTGCGCCCATCAATGCGATCAGCGTGTTCCGGTTGATCTCTCTGCCATCCGGGAACACAGTGGCTGCCCGGTCCACATCGGTGTCAAAAATAATGCCCAGATCCGCATGGTTCTTTAAGGTTGCCTCCCGGATGCAGTCCATGGCCTTCTTGTTTTCCGGATTCGGCACATGGTTCGGGAACGTTCCGTCCGGATCCAGGAAAATGCTTCCGTTTATATCGGCGCCGAGAGGAGCCAACACCTGCTCGGCAAAAAATCCGCCGGAGCCGTTGGAGGCGTCCACGACAAAATGCATGCCGGAAAGCGGCTGATCCTTCTCCTCCGTTTCCAGTTCGCGGCAGATTACTTCTCTTAACGCCGCGCTGTAGTGGGAAAGAAGGTCCAGCTTTACGGTCTCCTGCTCCTTTTTCTGCGTCAGTCCGGTCTCCGCAAGCCCGGCAGCCCTCGTTAGCAGAGCTTTGATTTCCTTACTCTCAAGACCGCCGCGCTTCGTAAAAAATTTCAGTCCGTTCCGGTTGAACGGAAGGTGGCTGGCCGTGATCATGACCGCCCCGTCATAATCCAGTTCCGGCAGCACTGTAGACATGAACATGGACGGCGTCGATGCGAGCGCGCAGTCCACCGAAAGCGCACCGGTCTTTTTGATTCCCTCCAGCGCGCCGGCCTTTAACTCATCCGCCGAAAGTCTTGAATCATGACCCACGGAGATCTTTAATTCCTCTGTTTTCTTTCCGCATAACTCTGCCACATATTCCACAAACGCGGCAGCGATATAACAGGCCTGTTCGGACGTCAGGTTGACGGTCTCACCTTCCACGCCCTCCATGGCCACACCTCTCACATCGCTTCCGTTCTGAAGTTTTAAATATTGTCTTTCCAGTTCCTGATTCACTGTCCCAGTCTCCTCTCTGCCTGTTTTTTCACCATTTACAGCGTCTTTGCTACTTCCCGGAGTATTTCCTGGCTGGCCGCCGGAATTCTTCCGAGGCCATCCGGTCCCACGTTTAACAGATAGTTGATCCCCATTCCGTTCAGTTTTTTCTTAATGGCAGCAATCTGCGCCGCGTCTTTCCAGTTATGATCCCAGGAGCAGTAGCCCCAGCTGTCATTCATGGTCGCCGCAGTCTCATAAAGCCCGTAAGGAGACGGTTTGAAGCCGTTTACCTCATTCATTAATGACGGATCAAACTCTGTATTTTCCGGCATAGACTCCGGAATCTCATTGTCTCCGAGGGACACATAATCGTATGCGCCGTTTCCGAGACGGGAATTGATCAGGCAGTTCGGCTGATATTTTTTTACAAGCTCAAAAAGCTGCCGGCTCTGATCTTCGTTAACCGTCATCGGTACATCAAACCAGATCAGGCAGAGTTCGCCGTAATTTCTCAAAATTTCCTCCACCTGCGGCAGGATCTTGTTCCGGAAGCAGATGTCAAAGTCTTTTTTATCATCGTTCGGGAAATCCCAGTTGTTGCACCAGGCCGCGCCTGCGCACGGGATATGACCCGATTTGTATCCGCCTCCGTGTTCCTCATGCCAGTCCAGATCCTGAGAATAGTAAAGGCCGAATTTCAGGCCGTGCTTATAGCAGGCCTCCGCCAGTTCTCCCACCACATCGCGTCCGAACGGCGTTGCGTCCACCACATTGTATTTGTCCACCTTAGAATGGTACATGGCAAAACCGTCGTGGTGCTTGCTGGTCATGACAAAGTATTTCATCCCGCATTCCTTTGCAAATCTGACCCACTCGTCCGCGCTGAAAAACACGGGATTGAACGCCTTTGCCAGTTTTTCATACTCCGCATTGGGAATCTGTTTGTTGGTCTGGATCCACTCGCTGTAATTGCTGCTTCTCTGGCCGTTCCATTCGCCGCCGAGAAGAGAATAGAGCCCCCAGTGAACCATCATGCCGTACTGCGCTTCTTTAAACCATTTCCGCATATCGCTGCTGTCCGATCTCTTTTCCATTTGCTTTACCTCCCCTGATCGTTACCCCTTTTTATTCGTGTCCGGTCGGACACTCCCGGTATTATTCTACCATAGAAGGCGGAGGAGGGCAACCCGGGGATTCATAAGGTCCGTGAAACCAGGAAACAGGATTCTTTTACAGGTCTTTTGCAAAATGGCACCACACTTAAATCGTGAGAAATAAACAGGAATGTGAGACCGAATTTTTCTATCATTTCCTGAAGAAGATTGATGATCTGTGCCTTGATGCTCACATCCAGAGCCGCGATAAGCTCATCGCCCACAACGAAACTCGGATCCAGCGAGAGAGCTCTGGCGATACCGATTCTCTGTCTCTGACCGCCCGAAAACTCATGGGGATATTTTCCCATGGATGAAGCCGAAAGACCGCACAGTTCAAGGAGCTCAGCCGCCCGGTCGTATGCATCATTTTTGCTGTAAAGCTTATGCTTCAGCATACCTTCCATCATCGTCGCCCCGATGCTCATTCTGGCGTCCAGAGATGAGTAGGGATCCTGGAACACGATCTGCATCTCTTTTCTGAGCGCCTTCATTTCTTTCGGGGATATTTTCCTCCCGTTTTCCACATCGTAAAGTTCGGTTCCTCCAAACATCACCCGGCCTCCGGTCGGTTCCAGAAGATTCAGGATGGTCCGCCCCGCAGTGGACTTTCCGCAGACGGATTCACCTACCAGACCAAAGATCTCTCCTCTTTGGATCACAAAAGAAATATCGTCCACCGCACGGACGTCTCCTGTCTTTTTGGAAAGCAGACCTTCGCGGATCGGGAAATATTTTTTCAGATGGGATACAGAAAGCAGTTCTTCTCTATTCATTTCTGTCCGTTCCTCCTCTCTCAACCAGCATACAGCTTACGAAATGCCCCGGTCTTACTTCCACAAGCTCCGGAATTTTCTCACGACAGCAGGTGGCGGCCATGGAACACCGGTCTGCGAACGGGCAGTACTCCCTCGGCATGTTCTTTAAAGAAGGCACCATCCCGGGAATACAGGACAGCTTCTCTCCCTTTTTTACATTCTCTGCCCGCGAAGCCATGAGTCCTCTTGTATATGGATGGAGCGACGCTGCAAAAATGTCTGCCACAGGCGCCTGCTCCACAACGCGGCCTGCATACATAACAAGCACGTCATCAGCCATCTCCGCGATCACGCCCAGATCATGGGTGATAAACAGGACACCCGTTCCAAACTCTCTCTTCAGATTTTTCATCATCTCCAGCACCTGTGCCTGAATCGTCACATCGAGCGCTGTCGTCGGCTCATCGGCGATCAGAAGTTCCGGTCCGCAAAGAAGTGCCATCGCAATCATGACCCTCTGGCGCATGCCGCCGGAAAGCTGGTGGGGGAAATTATCTGCCGCCTTTTCGGGATTCGGGATTCCAACGTGCTTTAACATTGCAACCACACGGTCCCTGGCTTCTTTTCTGTCCCGGACGCCCTGATGGAGTCTTACCACTTCCTCCAGCTGGAAACCGATGGTAAAGACGGGGTTCAAAGCTGTCATCGGCTCCTGAAATATCATGGAGATACGATTCCCACGGATTTTCTGCATCTGACGGTCGGAAAGTTTCAGAAGATCTTCCCCATGGAACAGGATCTCCCCGGATGACCGGGTCCGTTTTTCGTCCAGAAGCCCCATGACAGTCAGAGAAGTTACCGATTTCCCGCAGCCGGATTCGCCTACGATTCCCAGAACTTTTCCTTTTTCCACAGAAGAACTGATCCCGTTCACAGCAGGGAGCCATCCATCCGGCGTTTTGAACTCAGTTACCAGATTTTTTACCTCTATCACTTGTTCACTCATTCTGAACCCTCCATCAGTCTAATTTCGGATCAAAAGCATTCCTGAGACCGTCGCCCAGGAAATTGATCGCCAGGATCGTGATACAGACGCATAATCCTGCCGGAACCCAGAGCCACCAGTATTTTCGAAGAATTCTCAGATTCTGGGCTGCCGCCAGCATATTGCCCCAGCTTGGCGTCGGCGGCGCGACTCCCAGCCCCAGATAACTTAAGCCTGCCTCTGAAAGAATGCCGTTTGCGATGCCGAGCGTCGCGTTTACGATCACAATCGGGACCACATTGGGAATAATATGATGAAAAATGATCTCAAAATCATTGAGTCCCAGAGCGCGGACAGCCTCGACATAATCTCTCTGCTTCAGCGATAAGACCTCACCGCGGACGATCCGGCAGACGCCGGTCCAGCTTAACAGTCCCGAGATCAGCATAACATTGATGATACTGGGTCCAAAAATTGCCGCACAGGTAATGGCGATGACATAAAACGGAAAACACATAAAAATATCCACGATCCGCATGATAGTGCTGTCTGCCATTTTTCCGAAATACCCGGCGACCGATCCCAGAATGATTCCGAGAGTCACTGAGATCCCCGTGGAGATCAGTCCGACGCTTAATGAAACCCGTCCTCCGTTTCTTCAATATCCCAGTTTTCGATGTCGTGAGAATAGCTGTAGGTGGAAACCACCACGTTTTTAAGCTTCGGGTTCACGATTGTAAAACGGTCCCAGTTATAGAGATAAACACTCGGAAGATATTCATTGGTCAGTGCGGCAAGCTCCTTATAAATCGGAGCGCGCTTTTCCACATCTACATAATTTAAGCCTTCACTTAAAAGTTCATCTACACGCTCGTTAGAAAATCCCGCGTAGTTGGTAGAACCGTTTGTCCCGATCAGCTGGGAAACATCTGCATCCAGACCAAAACCATTTCCGAGAAGCGCCAGATCATAACTGTCGTCAAACTTCTGAAGAATCGCCGTCATGGCCGCAAACTCCATGAGCTGAAGGTTCACATCAATGCCGATATCTTTAAGGTTCTGCTGAATTACAGTAGCCGCGCCCTCTCTTGCCTTATTTCCGGACGGATAGATCAGTTCAAACGTCACCGGTGACTCTCCGTCATATAAACCCCCGTTCTTATAGGTAAATCCTGCATCTGTCAGAAGCTCTTTTGCCTTCTCCGGATCATACTCATAGGGATTGATCTTATCGTCTCCCGGGTAAGCCCAGAAGTCTCTCGTATAGACGTCGTTCGCTACTTCACCGTATCCATATAACAGAGAATCCACAATCCCCTGACGGTTGATGGCGTAAGCCAGCGCCTGACGGACTTCCTTCTTTGCAAGGATCGGATTTCTGTGATTGATCACCATATGCTGGTATGCATTCAGCCGGTTATGTAAAATAATAAATCCGTTATCCTCGTATTCTTCGATATCGTCCGGATTCAGGGATTCTACCCGGAGCAGATCGATCTCCCCGTCCAGAACCTGTGCCTGTACGGTATCTGCATTAATGACCTGAATAACCAACTTGTCGATCTTCGGGGTTCCCTTAAAATATTTTTCATTTTTTGTCAGAATACTGTACTGATCCGGGACATACTCGGTAAGGATGAATGGGCCGGTACCGACCGGATTCTGGATCTTGTATTCTGATCCGCGGTTGCCACATCCACATCCTCCCAGATATGTTTAGCAATAATACTTAAGTTTCTTCTGATTTTTTCCAGGAAGGAGGCATAAACTTCTTCCGTCGTGATGGAGATCGTATCTTCATCGATGACCTTGACTCCCTCAAGAGAATCTGCATTGCCGCTGTGATAATCCGCATAACCGGCGATCGGTGTAATATAGGTGGAGTTTAATCCGCTGTAATCCGGATTCGCCATGAATTCCAGTGTAAATTTCACATCGTCGGCCGTGAAATCAGTTCCGTCAGTCCATGCGGCGTCCTTATTCAGATGGAAGGTGACCGTTTTGGAATCATCGGAAATATCCCAGGAATCCGCCAGATTGCCTATATAGTTTCCGTTTGGATCTACCTTGATCAGTGACTGGAAGATCTGTCCGGTCACATATCCGTTCCAGTCATCGTTTGCGTACAACGGATTGAAAATTCCGGACGGGGAGCTGATGGCGCCGATCCGGACGATCTTTTCCTTGTCAGATTTTTCTTCTGATTCTGTTGTGGACGCTGTGCTGCTCTCACTTGCAGAAGTCCCCGCCTTCGTCTCAGCTTTTGTGGCAGGTGCGTCCGGGTTTGTGCTGCATCCGGCAAGCCCCAGGGGCAGGGCTGCAGTTAATAAAATTGCTGTCAGTTTTTCTTTCTCATTGTCTTCTCCTCCTGATTCACATAATTTTCCCAAAAAAGAAAGCCGATATGCTTCTTTCATGCATATCCGCTTCTCTCATCAACAGGATTTCAGTCCGGGCTGCCGTATCCTTATCCGTCCCTGGCTCCGAAACATGCATGAAAACAAGCTATTGCATTTTGCATACACATACAGCAACAGCATACCATCTTTGTGCATTTGGAATCCATAATGCGGATATCAGCCGCCAGACTGATCTGACTGTTTTTCACTTTTGCTCTCATGCGTTTCTCCTTCCTGAAAATAAAGATCCAAATACTTTCGCATTTATTTCCTATTTCCATACTGTTTTTATGGGTTGTATAATAACAATTCTTCCCCAATCTGTCAATCCATGAAACAGCCTTCAGATTATTGGTTTTTTCTATTACCGGTTATTCAAAAACTTTATCCTATGTCAAACGGAGCTACCGCCCAAAGGCAGCAGCTCCGCTCTTTTATACCTGTGCGGGATCTTCCATCAGCTTCAGAAGATCATTATATTTCATATCCAGATAGTTTTTCCAGAGTGTATCGTCCACAAACGGATTCTCACCCGGATGGTCCAGCATATACTGGCGTCTGTTTAACAGATCATTGTTATTGGTATGGTTCGCCATAAAGATCTCGACTTTTTCATCGCGGACCTTCCTGATGGATTCCAGATAGATTTTTCTCATTTCATATGTGGGATCACCGATCTCGATGAGGAAATCCTTCTGGAGAGTATTGAATCCGAAGCCTCCGTAGTAGCCCGCTCTCTTTGCCTCTTTTCCATCTGTCACATCGAAAAAGCATGCAATGCAGCCCTCTGTATGGCCCGGAACAAGATAGAACTGAACATCAGTATTGCCGAAACGGATCTTATCGCCGTCATGGATCTCCACATCCGGAACGAACAGTTCATCCATAAAGTCGGTGGAATCCTGGATCACGGAAAGCTCCGGTCTTGTACGGAACATTTCGGCGTCAGGCGCTCCCAGATAAAGCTTTGTACCGAACATTCTCTTAAAGAAATTGGCAGCTCCGATGTGATCCACATGGCCGTGGGACAACACAAGCCACTTTACGTCAGCCGGGTTAAATCCAGCCTCCCAGATGGCCTGGATCAGCATAGCCTCCGCACCGCAGTTTCCCGCATCGAACAGAAGCAGACCCTCTCCTGTATCCACGATGTGGGCACAAACCCAGCTGTCTCCCACGTAGTAGAGATTTCCGTAGATCTGAAACGGCTTCACGTAGCGCTCGTCCTGATGCAGCCATAGTTTTGACATGGGGCCTTTTAAAAACTCTTCTCTCCTCTTCTGATAATTCTGGTAATCCTCTTTCATTGACATATACATTCCTCCTGTTCTTTTCCTGATATTCCCGCATCAAAATACTTGAGTTCATCAGTTGGATTTATTATAATAAAACTGTTTACTTAACTCAACTTATACATTTTTACAGTAAGACTTAGTTTTTTTAACAGGAGAATTGTATGGATTTACATCAGTTGGAGTACATGATCGCGATCGAGCAGGAGCAGAGTATTTCCAAAGCCGCCGAAAAATTATACATCACCCAATCGGCGCTGAACCAGCAGCTTCTGCGCCTGGAAAAAGAGCTGGGTCTTCCCCTGTTTGAACGGCGCAACCGCGCCATGATCCCTACTTACGCCGGCCGCATTTACCTTACAGCCGCTCATCAGATGCTGGACATGAAAAAAGAAACCTACAAGATTCTCCATGAGATTTCTGACGAAACCGCAGGAGAGATTTCCGTAGCCTTCACTCCAGAGCAGGGCGGACGTATGTTCTCCGATACTTTTCCGGAATTCCACAAAAAATATCCCAATATCTCGCTGCAGATCCATGAAGTTCATGTCAAAAAGATGGAACAGCTCCTGCTTCAGCATGAGACTACGCTGGCCTTTATGACACGCACAGGAACTGTCAAAAATCCGGATCTGGAATATATCGATATCAAGGAAGAGCAGCTGGTGCTCGGTCTTCCCTCCAGCCATCCGCTCGCGTACCTGGCCGGGGAGCGCAGCTGGGAAACTCTGCCTGTGATTGATCTGCGTCTTTTAAAGGATGAAAAATTCGCTATGCTCTCAAAAGCCACCCGCTTTTTCAGCATGATCGACCACGCATTTGCCAACGCAGGCTTTCACCCGAATATACTGTTTGAATCCGGCAGGACCGGTACAGTCGTCAGCATGGTAAAAAACCAGGTGGCTCCCGCATTTTTTCCGCAGTCCTACGCGGAACCCGATGACAGGATCGTCTATTTCTCGCTGAACCCGGAAGAAAAATGGACGCTCTGCGTCTGCTATCTGAAGGGCAGTTACCTGAGCAAACCAGAAAAATATCTGATGGAACTCGGAATCCGGCATATGCAAAACCGTTAAGGATTGCAGTTTCCGCACGGATCATATCCCATACTTATCACTTCTTCTCTCGTCCCTGTGAATTCTTTCCTGTTCTTCTCCTTCATCTGCGTCACGCTCTTGCAGGAAGGGTAATGAAATTTCTTCGTATTAATATTGAGAATATAAGAAACCGAACCAGACTCTCCGGATGACGCCGTTTCCGAAACCGCCGCCCCGGCATTTTTTACCGCCTCTGCATTGCCGGCTGCAACCGTTTCTTTTTCCGTCGTCACAGACACCGTTTTTCCGTCGGAAGTGATTGTGACGTCCCCCGAAAGATCCGTCCTGAATATTTCTGCGCCCGCGTCCTTTAGCCGGCTTAAGGTATCGTCTGTGGGGTGACCATAGCTGTTTCCCGCCCCGACGGAAATTACCGCGTACTGCGGCATGATCTCACGGAGGAACGGATAGGTCGTGGAGGTGTCGCTTCCATGGTGTCCGACTTTCAGTACCGTCGCGGAAAGGTCTGCTTTCGTGTTTAAGACCGCCTGTTCCGCCTCCCGCTCCGCGTCGCCGGTAAACAGAAACGATGTCTCCCCGTAAGTGATCTTCAGAATGATCGACGTGTTATTGGTATCCTCACCTCCGTTTACACCGAGAATCTTCACATCGGATGAACCAAGCTTATATTCATCCCCCACAGCCGGAACCACCAGACCATTTCCGTTCTGATCTGCATACTTTTTAAAATCCCGGAACGCCTCACTGTCGTAGGACATCAAAGGGCTCAGAACCAGATCTGCCGAAGCGTAATTCAGAGCGCCGGACAGACCGCCGATATGGTCTTCATGGGCATGGGTCCCGACGATCATATCCAGATGGTTGATCCCGCTCTGTTTCAGTACTGAATAGATCAGACTGGAATCGTCCTTATTTCCGCCGTCGATCAGCATATAGTGACCGTCACAACCGATCAGCGCCGCGTCCGCCTGACCGACGTCAAGGAAGCGGACCGATAAATAAGAATTTTCCGGCGGCTGGGCCGCCAAGGTTCTGTTCCCATCTGTCACCGTCGGCACAATCAAAACTGTCGCGATGATCAGCAGGACCGCGAGAGCAATTCGTCGGATACATTTCATATTTGTCACCTTTTTCATGATATTTTATCCTTTCTTTTTTAATTATACATCAAAAAGGTGCAATTGTCATCATGCAACATTCCGAGTTTTGCCTCCGCAGGCCCGCTCAAATTCTCTCAGTTTTCTCTTTGCCTCTTCATTTAAGTTTCTGGGCACCTGGATCTGCACGGTCACATACTGATCGCCTCGGGTGTTCGGATCGCTCATAGATACAATTCCCTTGCCTCTCAGCCTGATTTTTGTACCGGACTGGGTTCCCTCTTTGATCTTGCAGACCACCTTTCCATATAGAGTCTCCACTGTCGCTTCACCGCCGAAAACAGCGTCAGTAAACGGAATATCGACGGTTGTATACACATCCATACCCTTCCGTTCAAATCTCGGCTTTGTCCCGACACTGACCTTAAGAAGCAGATCGCCTGCCCGGCCTCCTCCGGTTCCGGGCATACCCTTTTCGCGGAGCCTGATGGTCTTTCCATTGTCGATTCCGGCCGGGATATGGACCTGCAGCGATCTTCCCGATCCGCTTCCGTCTGCCGAAGACAGATTGATCACTTTATCACATCCGAAGACGGCTTCATCAAAGGTAACGGAAATATCTGCCTGAAGATCGGAGCCATCCTTCCTGAATCTGTCTCTGTCAAAGCCACTTCCGCCGAAGCCGGTTCCGCCAAAGCCCTCTCCGCCGAAGCCGGCTCTGCCAAAGCCACTCTTCCGGGAACCGCTGCCAAAACCGGATCCCCCGAAGCTGCCGCCAAAGAAATTCTTCAGGATGTCATCCATGTCACCACCTTCAAAATGGTACTCATGGTAACTTCCGTCAGGACCCGTATAGCGGTATGCGCCGCCGTTCCGTCCGAACCCTTCCGTCTCGGATCCGCCATATCCATAGGCTCCGCCGGCACTCTGGTCAAAGGCCGCATGACCGAAACGGTCATACAGCTTCCGCTTTTCCGGATCACTTAAGATCTCGTAGGCCTCTGTCACTTCCTTAAATTTTTCTTCCGCCTGCGCGTTTCCCGCATTGGTATCCGGGTGATATTTCTTTGCAAGTCTTCTGTATGCTTTTTTTATATCGCTGTCATCTGCGTTATTGTTTACGCCAAGAATTTCATAATAATCTCTCTTTCCTGCCATTGTTCTCCCTCCTGACCCAAATCGGGGTATCTGACATCACAAAATACCCCGCAGAAATCATCCCGCCGGGTATTCTCATTGTTATCATGGATCAATCACCCCGATACGAGATGTAATGCTTCCATTTGTTATATTTTATATATAACATATATAATTCATCGAGTCAAGGGTAAATTTCTGTTCTTGACGTATTTTCGCTGCTGTATTAAGATCGGTTTAGATTCTGAATTGTTCCGGAATGGGGGATATTTGTATGATATCAGATTTTCTTTTTTTCACAGCCCAGCCCATGACGCCTCCGGCTGCCGGCTCTTTCTTTCATGTGGTGCTGGCCGTTTCCGGAAGTCTTATGGCTGCCTCCGTATCATGCTTTCTGGCCCGCTCCTCCAGACTGCGCCCGGAGCGGATCCTGTTTTTTAGCGGCTTTATTCTTATAATTCTTGAATGTTATAAACAGGCTTTCCTTTACACGGTCGTCAACGGCGGACGGTATGACTGGTGGTACTTTCCGTTTCAGCTCTGCAGCACGCCCATGTATATCTGCCTGCTCTATCCGTTTCTTTCTGCGCACGCTCCCCGGCAGACTGCCATACAGAAAGCGCTCGCAACTTATCTGGAAACCTTCGGACTTCTCGGGGGAATCATGGCTCTGGCATTTCCTGAGGGATTTCTCACAGGCTACCTGTCCCTCACTCTCCACGGCTTCCTATGGCATTTCCTCCTGATTTTCATCGGAGTCTACTGTGCCAAAAAAGGGCTCTCCGACTTTTCAGAGCACGGATTTTCGAGGGCACTTCCTTTCTATGTCCTGTTCTGCCTGATTGCGTCAGTCATCAACACAGCCGTCCAGCTTAAAGTATATCCGGAAAGCTATGCCGATATGTTTTATATCAACTGTTTCTTTCCCTCCGAGCAGCCGATATTCGACCGGATCTCCCTCCTGCTGGGAAATTTCTGGGGACATCTGGCCTACATGTTCACCTCGTGCATCGGCGCCTGGCTCATTCACTTTATATGGAAAAAATGCGCCCGGCGCAGGGAGGCGCAGCCGATTTGATACTCCTGGCAGAAGCGTTCGTAATATGACTTGCTCCGCTTTGCGCGCCAGATGCAGACTGCCATAGGCAGGCAAACTTCTTAATGCATCTGTGCGTATCCCGTGCGGAGCAATTTTGTGCAATAGGAAAGCAATTTCCTCATATAAAAAAGATCCGTAATTGAGACCTTGGCTCTACGGATCTTTCTGTGTTTTTTCTTATGGCTCTGTAATCGACTTCGCACTCCCCGGCGCATAGCCGGCTCTGGTGATGATATTCTCCAGTTCTTTTCTGGGTGTGTCCTCTTTCATATGTACAGTGACCTGCTTCTTTTTCAGATTCACTTTCGCATAATACTGATCTGATTCATGAAATGCATTCTCCACACGTCTCGCACAGTTCGCACAGCTCATCCCTTCAATGGGAATCGTACACTGATATGGATAGTGGGACAGG